>DAOUER010000090.1:0-23045 GCA_034430375.1 Dehalococcoidales bacterium | reverse complement strand
GCAGCGGCAGAACGGCTTGATACTCTGCTGCCGGTGCAAGAACAAAAAGAAAATGTCGGCAAAATGTCGGCAGAAGGAGGTGAAAACGAGAGTAGGCCGTACAGGTCTCGAACCTGTGACACCCTGATTAAAAGTCAGGTGCTCTACCAACTGAGCTAACGGCCCATGATCCAACAGATTAACATTTTATCAAATCGGCTTCACCAACGCAAGCACCGGCTCTACTTTATTAGTCCCGGACTTTAGGTTATAATAGCACACACCGGTATTTAATTCCGGATTTCTGCCCCGGGAGCAACAATGTCTGACGAAGACTATATGAAACGCGCTTTGGCTCTAGCCCGAAAGGGACTGGGGAAAACCAGCCCGAATCCTATGGTCGGGGCGGTTATCGTTAAAGATAACAGTATAATCGGCGAAGGATATCATCGACAATTCGGTGGCAAACACGCCGAGGTTAACGCCATAGAAAACGCCACGAAGGATATCAGCGGGTCGACAATATATATAACCCTGGAGCCGTGTTGTCATCAAGGACAAACGCCCCCTTGTACAGAGGCTATCATCGGTCACAACATAAAAAACGTTGTAATCGGCATGCTGGACCCGGATAAAAGGGTCAGCGGCAGGAGTATCGAGATATTACGCGAATACGGCATCGATTATACCGTCGGCGTCCTGGAGGAAGAATGCCGCGCCCTGAATGAAGTCTACATCAAGCACCGTAGCACCGGACTACCCTTCGTTACCGTAAAGTACGCCCAGACTCTCGACGGCAGAATCGCTTCATCTACCGGCCACTCCCGCTGGATAAGCTCTCCGCCTTCCCACAAGCTGGCCCATAAATTACGGGCGCACCACGACTCCGTTTTGGTGGGTATAGGCACGGTTATAAGGGATAATCCGCAACTCACCGTCCGGCTGGTCAAAGGGAGAAGTCCTCAGAGGATTATCCTCGACTCCACGCTCAGGATTTCCCCGGAAGCGGTCGTCCTGACGGAACAGGAAACCGCCGAAACAATCATCGCCGCCACGTCGGCAGCCCCGGAGGCCGGACGAGCGGCTCTGGAGAAGAAGGGTATAGAAGTACTGACGATTCCGGCGGATACACAGGGCGAAGTAGACCTGCGTCAACTTTTAAAAACCCTCGGGGAGAGGGATATCACCTCTGTCCTGGTGGAGGGCGGCGCCGAGACAATAACCTCGTTCCTGCGGCTTTACCTGGCCGACCGTCTGGTGGTGTTCACCGCCCCCCGGATAATGGGACGGGGCGTTGAAGCGGTGGGTGAACTGGAGATTAAAGAGGTGGAGAGAGCTCTAAAGCTGACCTTTGAGAGGGTTTACCGCAGCGGGGACGACGTGGTGATAGAGGCGCGGGTGGGGTGAGGAAAATGAGTTCAACATTTATATCACAAAATGTATATTCAATCTAATTGGAACGAAAACCTTCTAATCTGTCGTATTATTAGTAGAAGATAAATGATACTGAAGGAGCGTTCTAGTGACAAAGCAGTCATTAAAAGAATACGATCATAGAATTATCCAGGACGAATTAGCCAGTGGTGATGACCTTTACCCCGAAATCTATCCACAATTGTATAATCTTTCATCAGCCTTTTCATATCAATAAGTATTTAGACCTTTAAGTGAAAGAATCCCTGAATTCGTGTATGTACCATTTCAAAAACAAAAAGTTACTACTGAAGAAGATGTGGTGATCCACAAATGGAACATGTGCTGGGAATCGGGCCATCTGCGGAGGTATCTGTTTGAAGACAAGTTGCCTACACAGCTTAAGTGGTTAGAGAAATTCGAAGACATGAATTTATATCTCCTTCCAGACACCAAGCCAAAGTATGAGGTATACATCCCTCTTTATCACCTCTTACCAAGGAGCACACTGGAATACTTCTCACTTCCGCTTTTAAAAAGAGGAATATGGCCCTTGGGGTTCTTAAACTCATGGAGATTGTACCACTTGAAGAATGATTTTGAGAGCCAGCTCTCTAAAGCCTTTGCTCATCACGTTTGGCCGCTTCTCATTCGCAGTTCAAAGATGCGGGCCTTCAGTAAAGATGACCCAATCGGTATTTTATCCCACAATCTCGACTATTGGCTTCCATATGCCTACAGAGTAGCCGAAGATAGATTACGTTCGTTCCCTCGTGTCGATTTCGAAAACAGCGAACAAGAGCAAAAGCTGGTTAGCTTACGCAAGGAAATGCCTGCTGATATAGAGGTAAATAGACCGCTGAAAGGTGGTGATATTTGGGCCGGTGAGGAGGACGCTTGGGAAGCTACTCAAGAACTCATTAAAATTGCCGATCACCACGGAAAGCTAAGAGCTATTATAGAGGCTGTCCAATCGAACCGGGTAGAAGATGATTTTTCACAATGCTGGTCTTATGCACGTGAAGACTTCGAAAGAAAACTCTACCACAAACGTTCGAAAACGAAAGTGGTCTTTGTTGAACTCCCTGATACTATTCCCGTTCATGGACCTAACAGCGAGTGCGATGAGAATCTTCTCTGGGAAGATTTCATAGCTCTTCTAGACAGGAAAGAACGGAAAATAGTGGTGTGCATTAGAAACGGCATTACCAAAGTCAGCGAAATCAGTAAGATGCTAGGTTACGTAAATCACAGTCCTGTTTCAAAAGTTTTAGCCCGAATTCGTTTAAAAGCTAAACAATACCTTGAGCTTGATTAGCACGCATTTGTAGCTCCCATCCACGTTATTAGGATTAGGGCTTTACGTCTTTTCGTTTCTCCCCGTCCCCACCACCTCGGCAATCACGAAAACACTCCCCGTCGCGCAGATGAGGTCGTTTTTATCGGCTTTAGCTAATGCCGTTTCCACCGCGTCCGGTATGCTTGCCGCTGTACGCGCCGATATTCCGTGTCCGGCGAATTTTTCCCGGAGGACGTCCGTTTTAGTTGCCTTGGGGTGGCTTGAAGCCACCAGGATAATATCCCCGGTGATTTTAGCCGCTTCGGCCACCATCCCGTCCACCTCTTTATCCCAGCCGCACCCCAGTATCAGGGTCAGCTTATCGCACTTGAAGTATTCTTTTAGAGCTTCACCCAGCTTCTGCATGGAATAGGCATTATGCGCCTCGTCGACGACCAGCCACGGCCGGCGGCGCAGCACCTGGAGTCGACCCGGGCAGCTGACATTTTCCAACCCGGAGGCAATGTCCGCTGCGGTTATTTTCGCCCCTTTTTCAGCCAGTACCTCGACAGCGGCTACCGCTACGGCGGCATTCTCCATCTGGTACTCCCCCAGCAGCGGTATCCGTAAGTCATACTCCCCGGTGAGTCCTTTTACCCTGAAAGCCTGCCTTGCTTCCGTAGACTTACCTTTCCGCCAGGTAATATCCGAACCTACCTTCACCAGCCTGACCTCTTTCTCGCGGCAGGTCTTTTCAATCACTGCCATAGCTTCCTGAGCCTGGGGCGCGGTGATGATTACAGCTCCCGGCTTGATGATGCCGGCTTTTTCCCGGGCTATTTTCTCCAGCGTATTCCCCAGGACATCCGTGTGGTCCAAGCTGATGGAGGTTATCAGGCAGACTTCCGGCCAGACTACATTGGTAGCATCGATACGGCCGCCCAGCCCCACTTCGACTACCTGGTAGTCGGCCGCTATCTCCCGGAAATATAGGAAGGCTAAAGCCGTTAATATCTCGAAGGTCGTCAACTCCCCGAAAGCTCCTTCGGCGTTGACAATCTCCACCTCGGGCATGATAGCCTGCGTCAGGCGCGCCCAGTCATCCTCGGCGATAGATTGTCCGTTAGATTTTATTCTCTCGGTAAAGGAGAGGAGATGGGGCGAAGTATAGAGTCCTGTCCGGTAGCCGGCCCGGTGGAGGATCGACTCCACCATAGCGGCGGTGCTGCCCTTGCCCTTCGTCCCGGCAATATGAACCGTTTTCGCGGCATATTGCGGGTTGCCCAGTCGTTCCAACAGCCTCTCGATACGTCTCAGGTCCCAGACGATGCCGGAACGGGGCAGCCTTTCGTAGTCGGCAAATCTTAACAGGTATTCCAGGGCTTCCTGATAATTCATAAAAATCCTTCTTCCCTATCTTACCTTTAACCCGATTATCAGGTAAAGGTTAATAATTTCTTAAAAATTCTTAAATATTGAACTCGGATAACTATTGACAAACACTATATATTGTGTTACTTTTAAAACCTCGGCACTATATGATGTGGAGTTAACCGGTGAACTGTCCCTATTGCGGCCACTTCGATTCGAAGGTAATTGATTCGCGTGATGTCAACGACGGCATACGGCGAAGACGGCAGTGCCTGCAGTGTGAGTCCCGTTTCACCACCTACGAACGCCTCCAGCCGGCCAGCCTTTTTGTCATCAAGAAGGACGCCCGGCGCGAGGAATACGACCGGGAAAAGCTGCTCAGCGGCGTGCGCAAAGCCTGTGAAAAAAGGCCACTGCACGGCAGTACCGTTGAAGATATCGTCGATGAAATTGAAGCCGATATTTACCAGTTGGGCAAGACCGAGTTACCTACGAAAGCAATCGGGGATATGGTCATGACCAAGCTCAAGAAACTGGACCATATCGCCTATATCCGGTTCGCCAGCGTCTACCGTGAATTTACCGACATTACCCACCTGAAGGAAGAAGTGGATACCCTGGCCGACAATATACTGTTAAATACCGCCGACCAGCTTCCCCTTCTCCCACCGGATGATATGACAGCAACCGCCAAACCCCAACACAGGAGCCGCAAGTAAACATGGCCAACCATCACACCAGACAATCGAATCCGCTCAACCGCAGCCAGGTGGCCCGTATCGTGTTCTCCAACGCCGAGGCGATGGGCATACGTGACCGGAAACTTGTGGAGAGACTAACCACCCAGGTAATCGAACGGCTGGAAAAATCCCGTACCGAATATCTGCCCACCTTACCGGGTATGGAAGATATGGTGGCCAAGCGTTCCCGCCAGCAGCAGCGCCTGCCTACCGAGGCCGAGATTGAAGCCATGGTCATGGAAGTACTGAACCAGGAAAAACCGGCACCAGAAGAGGAGGTCAAAGCAGCAATGGAAACCAAATCTGAAACGAGAACACCCCGCGAAACCATACCAAGCACCGACCTTACCGACACGGCTCTTCGCGTGCTGGAAAAGCGCTACCTGATTAAAGACGACCAGGGGAATCCGGTGGAAACCCCGGAGAAATTATTCCGCCGCGTAGCCCACGCTATCGCTCAGGCAGAGAATAACTACAGTTCCAAGGCCGATATCAAAGCCATCGAGGATGATTTTTACCGGATGATGACCAGCCTGGAATTCCTGCCCAATTCGCCTACGCTGATGAACGCCGGCAAAGATATGGGGCAACTTTCCGCCTGTTTCGTCCTGCCCGTCGAGGACTCCATGGAGTCGATTTTCGACGCCGTTAAATACACCGCCCTCATCCACAAGAGCGGCGGCGGCACCGGCTTCTCTTTCTCCCGGCTGCGCCCGGAAAACGATATGGTCGGCTCCACCGGCGGGGTTGCCAGCGGCCCGGTCTCCTTCATGCGCGCCTTCGATACCGTCACCGATGTTACCAAGCAGGGCGGCACAAGGCGGGGCGCCAACATGGGCATCCTCAATATCGACCACCCCGACATCATGAAGTTCATCACCGCCAAGGAGAAAATGGACGCCCTGACCAATTTCAATATATCCGTGGCGCTGACCGCCGATTTCATGGAGGCCGTTAAAGACAGCGCCGACTACGATTTAATCAATCCTCACACCCGGGAACGCACTTCATTGAATGCCAAGGAGGTCTTCGACAAGATAGTGGACATGGCCTGGCGTACCGGCGACCCCGGCATTGTCTTTATCGACCGCATCAACAAGGATAATCCCACCCCGCACCTGGGTAAAATCGAAAGCACCAATCCCTGCGGTGAACAACCCCTCCTCCCCTACGAGTCCTGCAACCTGGCTTCGATAAACCTGGCTAAAATGGTAAAAACCCGGGGTAATGGCAACGAAATCGACTACCCCAGGCTGGCAGAAACCGTTAAGAAGGGCGTCCGTTTCCTGGATAACGTCATCGATGTCAACAAGTTCCCGCTTCCCCAGATAGAAGAGATGACGAAAAACACCCGGAAAATCGGGCTGGGCATCATGGGCTTTGCCGATTTACTGGTGATACTGGGGGTTCCCTATAATTCCGATAAGGCTTTAGAGGTAGCTTCCGACGTAATGCGTTTTATCAACAACGAAGCCCTTAAAGCCTCGGTGGAACTGGGTATGGAACGCGGCGTCTTTCCCTCCTTTGAAGGCAGTATTTATGATAACCCGGACGGCCTCCGGCTGCGTAACGCCACCCGTACCACGATAGCCCCCACCGGCACCCTGAGCATGATTGCCGGGTGTTCCAGCGGAATCGAGCCGCTCTTCGCCCTGAGCTATACCAAGACCGTCCTCGACGGCACGCACTTCGTCGAGGTTAATCCCTATTTCGAAAAAGCCGCCCGGGACGGCGGTTTCTACTCCGAGGCGCTGATGAAAAAGCTGGCCGAGGGCACTCACCTCGGCGATATCAAGGACGTGCCAGAAGAAGCTAAAAAATTATTCGTCACCGCCCATGAAATCACCCCGGAATGGCATGTCAAGATGCAGGCGGCTTTCCAGAAGGCTACCGATAACGCCGTTTCCAAGACGATTAACTTCCCACAGGAAGCTAACCGTGAGGACGTATCTCATGCCTACAAGCTGGCCTACGAAGAGGGTTTGAAGGGAATCACCATCTACCGCGACCGGAGTCGGGACACCCAGGTGCTGACGACGGGAAACGGTAAAGAAAAGACTGAAGAATCCACCGGCAAACTTACGCCTCGCAAGAGACCCACCGAAACCACTGCCACGGTCGCCCGGGTTAGCACGGGTTGCGGCTCGCTGTATATCACGGTGGCTTACGATGAGAAAGGCATCTTCGAGGTCTTTGCCACCCTGGGTAAGTCCGGTGCCTGCGCGGCAGCCCAGCTCGAAGCCATCTGCCGCCTCATCACCCTGGCGCTACGTTCCGGTGTGGATGTAGCCTCGGTGGTCAAGCAGTTGCGCGGCATCCGCTGTCCTTCGATATCGTGGGAGGGGGGCAAGTCTATCCTTTCCTGCGCCGACGCCATCGCCAGCGTGCTGGAAAAACATATCGACGGAGAAGACCGGCCCATGCTGGAGGACTACGGCCTGGCCAAGAACATGGCCGGCCAGTGCCCGGAGTGCAGCAACATGCTGGTCTTCTCCGAAGGCTGCTACCACTGCCCGGCCTGCGGGTATACCAAATGCTAATAATGACCTGAACACATTATATGCAGTTAAACCATATGGAGGAGGGGCATGATGGAAAAAGACACAAAAAAGGGCATCCAAGTAAATTTTCCCAATGAGCTTAAGGGTGGTGTATATTCCAACTTAATGGTTGTTTCACACACTAAAGAGGAATTTGTCTTGGATTTTATGATGGTAGTACCGCCTGCTGGCGCTGTTACATCGCGAGTGGTAATTAGTCCGGGGCACATGAAAAGAATGATTTCTGCTCTTGTTCAAAACATGGTTAAATATGAAGAGAAATTTGGTACATTGACACCAGCGGAAGAGCCCCCGAAACCTACAATTGGTTTCCATCCTCCTACATCCTAGAACAAAGGATGAGCAATGCAATTTGATATTGTTTCTTGGGTAATATGAAGAGCACTCTATCTCAAATGACTAATAATTTAATCTTATGTTGTATTATTTCATAAAATCTTTATCATATCTTTTCCCACCCAGCCACCCTCGCGGCATCCGCGGCTAGTCCGGAAGTTTTCCAACACCCCTCCCCTAGTTAAATCCCCCTTCATCTACCTTTTTCAAAGGTGGACAATACATCCTGAACAATATGTCGTCTCCCTTTCGTAAAGGGAGAGTGTGAGGGATTAAAACCGGGGTGTTCAAGAGGGGCTGTAGCCCCTCTTTCCCTTAAAGGGAGGACGGCTGCGGAAAAATCATACTGTGTAGGGGAAAAGGGGAGGCAATAAGATTACGAATCCATCAGAATATATAAAGTAATTACTTACATATATTACATTAATACTATTAGTGTATTAAGAGTAAATAACCTTAATCTTCCCGCCAGTTCCAGTCCCGCCCGCCTTTGAAGACGGCGGCGTTCATCTCATTGCTCAGGAAGAGGAGATTGGCATCGGGATAGCGCATCGCCATAGCGTAAAAGAACTCTCCGGTACCGTCAGTTTTCGCCAGCTCTTCTTCCGTGGCGATGAGATACTCCTTGGTAAAAGTGAATGACGAGTTATCGAAAGGCATCCCCGGTTTCTGGTGGCCGGGAATGACCACCTCGGCACCCATTTTCTCCAGCCGTTCAATATCCTTTATCCACTGCTGCCGCTCTTCGGTGGTAATCTCACAGGTAAACGGGTGGGCCTGGTTAAAGAGTACGTCGCTGCCGTACATGGTTTTTATGGAAGGTATCCATACCACCGTGTTGTATTTCAAATCGCCCATTATTTCCGGGATAATCTCGATTTTGTACCCCTCCAGCTCAATGTAGTTCTCGGCGAGGGGTTCTATATTGACTGCTTTCCGGGGTACGTTCGTCGGTCCGATGATATCTACCCAGTGGTCGATTTTACCGAACATCTGTTTGTTTATGGTGCTTGCTACTGAGGGGAGTGCCGTGACCCGGGCTTCGGGGAAAGCCTCAACAACCGGTCCCAGACCGAAGTAGTGGTCGGGGTGCGCATGGGTGACATAGATGGTTTTCAGAATTTTACCCGTCTCCAGTATTTCCGCCACAACGCGGTGACCGTTCGATAAACTCCACTGCGTATCAATGAGGACAGCATCGGTCTTCCCCATCACGATTACGGAAGCAACGGCAAAACCGCTCTCGTCACTGAAAAAGACTTTAGTTGATAGTAAATCCAGCCCGTGCGTATTTAATCTTACTTCCATTTTTCACCTTCCTTAAAATATGCTTAAGTTTATCAAGCTGAGTTTTTAAATGCAATATTTATGATAAAACCCTTTGACACGCCGTCAATCCGATGTTATTATTATTCCGTTGAAATAGCTTATTATTAGCTAGCACTAAATGCCAAATTTAGAATTATATATTGCCCTCCTGGTCATCTGCCTGGTGTTGTCCGCCTTCTTCTCGGGCTCGGAAACAGCTTTCATCTCCCTGCAGCGCTTCAGATTGGAATTCCTGGTCAACACCGAGGTCAAGAACGCTAAAAGGGTAGCCAGGCTCATCGAAAAGCCGGAGAGGTTTCTCTCCGTCGTCCTCCTGGGGAATACTCTCGTTAACGCCGCCGCCGCCGCCCTGGCTACTTATATCGCCGTCCACTACTGGGGAGAGCAAAACGGCATCATAATCGCCACGGTCGTCCTTACCGTGATACTGCTGATTTTCTGCGAGGCCACCCCAAAGACCGTCGCCACCCGGCACGCTGAAAAACTTTCTATGCTGCTGCACCGGCCCATCCAGATGGTCTCCTGGCTGTTCACCCCTTTCGTTATCGCCCTCAGCTGGCTGGCGAACGCCTTCACCCGTATTGCGGGTGGTACACCCGTACCACGATCGATTATCAGCGACGAGGAAATCCGTACCATGATATCGGTAGGCAAGGAAGAGGGTACCGTCGAGGCAGCCGAAGCCAAGATGCTGCATAAAGTCTTCGACTTCGGCGACCATCCCGTTCACGAGATCATGGTCCCCCGACTGGAAGTATACGCCCTACAGGAGGGGTCTTCCATCGCCGATTTTCTCAAGCTCTACATGGACACTCCCATATCACGCTACCTCGTGTATAAAGAAAACATGGACAACGTCGTGGGGATGCTTTCGGTTAAAGACGTGCTCATGGCCCGTGCCAGGGGCACCATCACCGATGAAAGCACCATCGACGAACTGGTAAGACCGGCCTATTTCACGCCCGAATCCGTGCTTATCAACAAGCTCTTCTTCGAGATGCGCGACAACA
The DNA here is from genome assembly GCA_034430375.1 of Dehalococcoidales bacterium. Taxonomy (GTDB): domain Bacteria; phylum Chloroflexota; class Dehalococcoidia; order Dehalococcoidales; family RBG-16-60-22; genus W425. The sequence goes on along the minus strand of DAOUER010000090.1, from coordinate 13,027 downwards.
ATTACCGGATGGCGGTAGTCGTCGATGAATACGGCGGCACGGCGGGAATCGTCAGCCTGAGCCGGCTCGTCGAGGAAATCGTCGGGGAAGTCGGTGACGAAATGGCCGGGATAGAAAAGGACTACGAAATTATCAACGAGAACACCTTCCAGATTGACGGCGGCATGAGGGTCACCGAGGCCAACGAGGAAATGGAGCTGCAGCTTTCTGAAGACGAAGAATACGAGACCGTGGCCGGTTTCATCCTCCACCTGCTGGGACATATCCCGCGGCGTAACGAGCAGCTGCGGTATCACGACCTGAAGATTGTCATCACCAAAATGAAGGGACAGAAAATAGAAAAGGTACTACTTACCAAGGAACGGCCGGCAAAATCCGGATAACCAGGAAAGCAAAGTAAGGAAATATGGACGGCAACGAAATATTATACATCATATTACTCGTCATCTGCGTCGGGATTACGGCCTTCTTCTGCAGTTCGGAGACAGCTTTCCTATCGCTGCAGAAGGTGAAGCTGGAGCACATGGTCAGTACCGGCGCCAGGAACGCTAAAAAAGTAGCCGGTATGATAGAAAAGCCAGAGAAATTCCTGGCCGTGGTCCTTCTCGGTATCAACCTAGCCAATACGGCCGCCGCCGCCCTGGGCACCATGCTGGCTATCTCCATCTGGGGAGAGGCGGGGATAATCTACGCCACCATCCTGGTTACCGTTATCATATTAATCTTTGCGGAGACCACTCCCAAGACCTTTGCCAACCAGCATGCCGAACGTATGGCGACTTTATACGTGCGTCCCCTGGGATTTTTATCCTGGGTGCTGACCCCGTTCGTGTGGAGCCTGAGCCGGATAGCCAACGTCTTCGCCAAATTATTAGGCGGCACTCCCGAAAATAAATCACTGGCCAGCCCCGAGGAAATCCGCTCCATGATATCGGTGGGGCATAAAGAGGGAACGGTAGAAGCCGATGAAGCCAAGCTGCTCCACAAAGTGTTCGAGTTCGGCGACCGCCCCGTCCGCGAGGTCATGGTGCCCCGTCCGGAAGTAGTAGCAATCACCGAAGGTTCAAAGCTCTCCGACCTGCTGGCTCTATATGCCGAAAGTCCCATGTCACGCTTTCCGGTCTATAAAGAGAATATGGATAATGTCGTCGGTATTCTCTCGGTTAAAGATGTTATGATGGCCCTGGCCAAGGGCACCGTTACCGAAGAAAGCCCTATCGACGAACTGATACGTCCGCCCTATTTTACCCCCGAGTCCAAACGTACCGACGAATTATTTGCCGAGATGCGGGATAATAACTACCGCATGTGCGTCGTCATCGACGAATACGGGGGAACCGCCGGCGTCGTCAGCCTGAGCCGGCTCGTCGAAGAAATCGTCGGGGAGGTCGGTGACGAACTGGCGGGTGTCGAGAAGGACTACGAAATCATCAACGAGTACACCTTCCAGATTGACGGCGGTATGCGCATCGATGAAGCCAACGAGGAGATGGACCTCGGCCTGCCGGAAGATGAAGAATATGAAACCGTCGCCGGCTTTATTCTCAGTCTGCTGGGGCATATCCCCCGTACCAACGAACAGCTGTGGTACCGGGGTTTGAAAATGGTTATAACCGAGATGCGGGGTTTAAAAATAGAGGAAATCCTGCTTACCAAGGAACGCCAGGCTAACGAGGAAAATTCCTCCGGCAAAGATAAAAAGAGCGATACGGATAACGGCCCCGCCGAAGATAGACAAACCGGATAAACACCACTGTCCCGAATAATCCTTGAGGTAGAACATGCAGCGTCTGCGCATCAGATTCCGCCGCGGTGAAGAATTGAAATACATATCCCACCTGGATTTACTGCGTCTCTGGCAGAGAGCTCTGAACCGGGCCGGCATACGCCTGGCCTATTCGGAAGGCTTTAATCCCCACCCGCGTATGTCGCTGGCGGTGCCGCTGGCTTTAGGGGTAACCAGCGAAGCCGAGTTGATGGATATCTTCCTGGAAAAATGGTCTTCGCCGCACGCTTTTACCGCGGCTATCGAACGGCAGCTGCCGGAAGGCATCGAGATCCTGCAGACCTATAACATCGCCATGACGCTGCCTTCATTGCAGTCGCAGGTTACCTTCAGCGAGTATGCTGTCGAAGTAACTGCCGATAAATCCCGGGAGGAAATCGAGATATCTCTGGAATCGCTGCTCCAGGCAGAGTCATTACCCTGGCAGCACCAGCGCGATACCGGACCCCGTAAATATGACCTCCGAAAGCTGATTGATGACCTCTGGATAATCGACTGTCACGGTGATTCGGTAACTATCGGTATGAAGCTGCGCTGCGACAGCAGCGGCTCCGGCCGTCCCGAGCAGGTCGCCGCCGCCCTGGGGTTCACGGACTATCCCGAATCAATCCACCGCACGAAGCTTTACCTCAAGACGAATTAATCTCGATATCACCCCCCACCACCCCTCGTTAACATCTATTCCCACCCAATCCGCCCTGTTAAAATCCCTCTCTAACTCTCCCCTTACGAAGGGGAGAGGATGATTGTACAAACCGTGTATCTTAGTTATAAGCTTATCTTTCCCTCCTTCGTAAGGAGGGATTAAGGGAGAATCATCCCCAGACGGGGTGTTTTTAAGAGGGGCGCAGCCCTCTTTATCTTTCTTCCCCCTCTCCTTGACAGGAGAGGGGGACAAAGGGGGTGAGGTAGACAAACCATCAGGAAATAATGTGTCGGCGAGGTGTATAATATCAGGGATTATGGCCAAGAAACGTATTGATCTTACTACCGGGCAACGCGTCCTGAATTTCATCAGAGAAAAACGCCTTATCTATCCCGGGCAAAAGCTGGTGGTAGCGGTATCCGGCGGTCCCGACTCCGTCTGTATGCTGGATATCCTGGCCAGGCTGTGTGGTGAACTGGGCATCGAGCTGCATATAGCCCACCTGAACCATCAGCTCCGCGATGCCGAATCCGATGCCGACGCCCGGTACGTCACCGAACTCGCTAAACGACTTGATATACCGGCTACGGTAGAATCACGGGATGTAAATGCCTACCGGAAAGAACACCGTCTCTCGCCGGAAGAAGCCGCCCGTGAGGTACGTTATGCGTTTCTGGCTTATGTCGCCGGTAACGTCGGCGCCGACGTGATAGCCGTGGGGCATACCGCCGACGACCAAGTAGAGACTATCCTGATGCACCTGATCCGTGGCAGCGGTACGCGGGGACTGCGAGGGCTGTTGCCGGAAGCACGCCTGCAGTCCGGAAAGGAAAGCTTTATCGTTATCCGGCCCCTGCTGGAAATCAGCCGGGCGGATACTGTAAACTACTGCACCGATAACAAACTCAACCCGCGGGAGGACGCCTCGAATGCTTCGCTGGTGCCCTTGAGAAACAGAATCAGGCATGAACTCCTGCCCTTGCTCAAGGAGTACAACCCGAACATCGCCGAATCGTTACTCCGTAACGCTCGTATCGCCGGCGATGACCTGGCCTATCTTGACGCCGAAGCCGCCCGACTCCGGAAAAATATCATAAAAAACCAGAGGGATACGATCATCTTCGATAGGCAACCTTTTAGCGCTTTGACTGCCTCTATGCAACGGCACCTGCTGCGGACAGCGGTTGAATCTCTGCTGGGTAATCTTAAAGATGTCGAGGCGGCTCATATCGAGGAGATAATTAATGTGCTGGACAAGTCCGCCGGTAAAAAAACAATACTACCCGGCGGCCTCACCTTTGTCATCGAACGCGACCGGTACCTGCTGGGCGCCAATCCGGCGGCTTTATCACCCTACCCCTTTCTCCCGGACGAAACGCGGCTGAAAATACCCGGAAAGACCGCCATCCCCGGATGGGATATCATAACTGACTTCACTACAGCCCCCGCTACATTTGATGAAAATGATGAATTTTCCGCGTACATCGATTCCGGTATAGTCGGTGATGAACTCACCGTACGCCGCCGCCGTCCGGGCGACCGCTTTCAGCCGCTGGGGATGGCACAACCTAAAAAGCTCAATGTGTTCATGATTGATGCCGGGATTCCCCGGGCGTGGCGCACGCGCGTACCGCTGGTCTGCACCAAAGAACATATTATCTGGGTGGTCGGCCAGCGTATCGATGAACGCGCCAGGGTTACCGCCAATACCAGAAGAGTCTTACGCCTGAGCTTCGTTCGCCGCTAAAAATCCTCTTCTTCAGGTTCAACCGGTTCAACCACCGCGTCATCATCGTCGTCGTCATCCCGGCACCACCGTAATATAAGAACCGCGGCGGCAACGAGCACAGCCACTACAGCCACCCAGACCTCCAGTTGAACCAGGGTGATATATTCCTTGAACAAGAGAACTACGGCGTAATTCAAAATCCCGTGTAACACGGCAGCGAGAAGATAGAACTGCCAGCCTTTACCTTTGGCCAGTCCGTATCCGGCCAGGGCGGCGGCGGATATATGAAAACCCACGACGAAGAACCGTTCCCAGAATCCGGCAATACCGAGGAAGCCGTCAGTTGATATAGCATCCAGTGTCCAGCCGGCCGCGAACAACCAGTTGTGTGCCCAGACAGCTTCAAAAATACCGAATCCAGCCCCGGCCAATGCCCCTATCGCCAGACCCATCTTCGGGGTGATGCTTTTACCGTTACGCCACCACAACAAAACTACCGGTACCATCTTGGCCCCTTCCTGCACCAACCCGCCGATTAAAATCTGCGGTATTCCGGCCAGCAGAAGCCAGCTATTGAGAGTATCCGTGCTCCAGAAATGCGTCAGTGCCTGGCCTGCCCAGTGCCGTAACGGAATCTGCACGAAAACTACCGCCAGCAAGGTGAAAAAAGCGCTGAATACCGCTACCCCCCACAACCAGTGTTTCTTGAAGAGCGGCGGCCAATGAGCCCAGAGCCAGATTGCTCCGAAGGCTACCCCCAGACCTATAGCCACCAGTACCATGTTCCACTCGACTCCCGAATAGATAAAGAACGATTTCAGGAAAACTGTCATTTGGTCCCACAACATAATCTTCTCCTCGGTTAAAATACTCGCTGCAAACGCGGATTATGGGTAATTCCTGACGTACGACCCCGCTTGGCGATGGGTTTGCCGTCGACCTCATGAAGGTCGGCGGTGAAATCAATCGGCCGGGCACCGCTGATATAGCTCCCCACGCCGAAACCGTCCACCGGCGCTCCGTTCTCCAGAAAATGGGCGATTCGTTGCGGATTCATACCCCCGCTGACGAAGATACCAACGTTTTTATACCCTGCCCGATCCAGACGGGCGCGCACCTCTTTAACCAGTTCCACCGTAACTCCACCCAGCTCCGAGGGAGTATCCAGTCGCACGCTTTGTAGTTTCTTCCCCAAGGCTTCAGCGACCCGCAGGCTCTCCTCGGCTTCATCCCTAAAAGTGTCCACCAGGGACACGCGGGGTATCTCCGCCGGCATATACTTATCGAACATCAACGTAGCTTCAACCGTGTCCCCGATAATGATTATCAAGGCATGCGGCATAGTCCCGGTGGGCTCTACGCCGGCCAGCCGGGCGCCGTTGATACTGGAGCAACCGCTGCAGCCACCCACCACCGCCGCGTAGTCCATGACGCCGGATACCGACGGGTGCACGTGACGCGCCCCGAAGCTTATCAGCGGTTTGCCCCGGGCCACATCGACACACTCACGGGCGGCTGTGGCCCAGCCGCTGCCATGGGCCAGTATCCCCACGATGGCCGTCTCGTAAAGACCGTAGCTCCGGTAGGGCGCCGTGATACGCAGCACGACTTCTTTATCCGTTATTGGGTCACCTTCGTTGAGGGCCCAGACCTCGCGGTTACCGGCAGGCAATACTTTTTCCAGCAGCGCCTTGGCTTCCTCGATGCCGCAGAGTATCCCAGCCCGACTGCTAAATACTTCCATAGTAGCCACGGGATTGATATTTTCCTTTTCCAGGATTTCCCTGGTACGCAGGAAATATACATCGGCGGTATCACCGGAAAGGACTTCGGGAGACGGTTTGAACTCGGGCATCTTACAACTCCTCCACCAGCCTGGCCCCGAGGACTTTATCCATGTGTTCCAGGGCGAATTTATGGGCCGCTGCATCCGGAGAAGCGACACAGTCCACCGGTATCTCGACAATATAATCGCGGTTCCGCGCGTCGGCGGCGGTGTGCATGACGCAGATATTAGTGAGTACCCCACAAATAATGAGTTTTTCCGGGTTAAGTTCCGCCAATCTCGCTTCGAGATTGGTCCCGTAAAAGCCGCTATAGCGTTTCTTGGGGATGATTTCGCCTTTGAATTCGGCCAGTTCGGGTATAATTTCGGCTTCGGTGGTACCGGCGATACAGTGCGGGGGAAACATCTCGAACTCGAGGTCGTCGGGGTCGTGATTATCACAGAGATAGATAATCCTGGAGCCCAGGGCAATTTCCCGTTTCAGGAGCTCCCGGATGCGGGGAATAATCCGTCGCGGCCCTTCGCCGATATACAGGGGATAACCTTCTTCCATAAAGCCCCGCAGCATATCGACTACCAGTACCACATTAGCCATATCCGCCTCCTTTATCTACCTCACCCCCAGCTATTTTATAATTACCCGCTTGTCTCCCGCCTGCTTTACGACCTCGCCGATTATTTTAATATCGGGTAATTGCCCGGTAAATTCGCCGACATTCTCCGGGGCACAGATAATCACCATGCCCACGCCCATATTATAGACGTGGTACATCTCGTCCCGTTCGACATTGCCGAGTCGTTGGATTAAGGGAAAAATCGGCGGTACGTTCCACTTTGCACTATCGAATCTTACGGCCAGACCATCCGGCAGGGTGCGGGGTACATTATCCACCAGGCCGCCGCCGGTAATATGCGCCATGCCTTTGATGTAAGGAAGCAGCGGTTTCAGTTGATTATAATAGCAGATGTGAGGTTCCATTAATGCCTCGCCAACCGTCCGGCCGAGTTCATCATAGCGTTTGTTCAGCGCTTCCCGCATTTCTCCGAATATCTTTCGCGCCAGCGAATAGCCGTTGGTGTGCAGTCCGTTGGAAGGCAGGCCGAGGACGGCATCACCGGACTTAATAGACTGTCCCTTGATAACATTATCTTTCTCCACCACGGCGATGATGAATCCCACCAGGTCGTAATCATCAGGCGTGGAATAGAGTCCGGCCATCTCACCCGTTTCGCCGCCGATGAGGGCGCAGCCAACGTCCTTGCAGGCATTGGTAAGTCCTTCGACGATAGAGGCTACCTTTTCCGGTATCAACTTACCCATCCCGATATAGTCCAGGAAAAATATAGGCTCGGCTCCACAGGTGAAAATATCGTTGACGCAGTGACTGACGATATCAATTCCGACGGTATCGTGCTTGTCCAGGGCATTGGCCAGCTTGGTTTTAGTGCCTACCTGGTCGATACTCGATATCAGCACAGGGCTTTTATACCCCTTGAATTCGTACATACCGCCGAAGAATCCCACGCCGCTCAGCACTTCCGGACGGAGTGTCGACTTTACCAGCTGGCTGATTCTCGCAACGGCTTTATCCTTGGCACTGATGTCGACCCCGGCCGAGGCGTAAGTTTCACCCGCCATGTCTACCTCCCGCTGAAGAATTATGTGTATACCCTAGAGTACCAAATACCGGCTGTACCTGCAAATAAAAAAAGGGGGTATCCGCCATGAATATACACCTTGCTGCCTGTTGAAAAGAATCAAGTTTTCGCTTAGAATATGATGGTCAAGCGGCGACGTGGCCAAGTGGTTAAGGCGGGGGTCTGCAAAACCCCTATTCGGCGGTTCGAATCCGCCCGTCGCCTCCAATTTTAGATACGAAATTGATAAGACAGAGCCGAGCGGTTACAAAAATTGCTAACAAATTGCTAACCAACCCTTTCTGATGGCGCCTTCTCTGCGTATCGCTTTAATCCTTCGTCAAAGCGTAATGCCGCTGCTGCCTGAATCCCCGGCAGGACATGAGAATATGTATCCAGGGTTATTGCCACTGAACTATGCCCGAGTCTTTCACTGACGACCTTGGGATGCACACCTTGCTTCAGCATGAGTGTGGCATGGGTATGGCGGAGGTCATGTAGACGTATTCCGGATATCCCCAAAGATTTAGCCAATTTGCCGAAAGCCTTAGTAACACTATTCGGCGGTAATGGAGTACCGTCTGGATAACTGAATACCAAATCATCAGGCATGAGCAACCGTCCGAGCAGTTTCCTTTCTAATTCTTGATTAGCCCGGTGTCCCCGCAGCAAAAGCGCTAGTGAAGGCGACAAATCTATCAGCCGGCGACTACGTTTCGTTTTAGGCTCCCTAAATATGTATCCCTTCCTAGGTATATGATGTAATGTCTGCACTACTGAGAGTGTCGCCAAGTCCAGGTCGATATCCCGCCACCTAAGTCCAAGTAGTTCGCTGCGCCGGAGTCCGGTGTAAAGTGCTGTATAAAACGGAATGTAATAAGGAGTGTCATGAGCCGCATCCAAGAAAATATGCACATTCTCAGGCTCAAGCGTGACCATTTCCTTGCTATCCGGCCGTGGCGGGTCCACTGCATCAGCAATGTTCCGGATAATGATGCCATGTTTCACAGCATATTTCAGGGCTTCGTGTAAGACACGATGGTGGTGTTTTATCGTTTGAGCTGATAGCCCACCCTTGCCATCCCGTCTGCCGCGCTCTAACATACGAGCATAATAAGCCTGGATGTGTGATGGCTGTAATGCATTCAGTAGAAACTGCCCTAATTCCGGGATGAGGTGAGACCTCACGATATCCGAGTAACCATCGGCAGTGGTCGGTGCCGTGTTTGTGACTACATAGTCTCGTAGCCATTGCTCGAGGTATTCCCCTACCGTCAGTTTAGTTGGCTTTACTAGGATGCCACCCTCTATTCGTGTCAGAATCGTTCGCAGTTCACGCTCCGCGTCTTTCTTGTTGCCATGAATCGTTATAGTTTGTTGCTGACGTTTTCCTGTCTCTGGTTCACGTCCGAGGTCTACCCAGATGGTCCATGAGCCTTTTGACCTTTGTCTAATATGCCCTTTCATTCGGGTTTCCTCCTCTCTTCGGATTGAAATAATTCTTTGGTCGTGATCTCTCTTTGACAGCGTTTGGATCTGGCATTATGAGGTTGGACGCTGTATAAGCTTATCCCGCAATTCATAATATTTTTTGATAATTCGGTCAAAGTCTTTACGCCCAATCTGGGCTTCAAAGAAAGACAAAAAAGCCATCCAGCCTGCGTCAGAAGAAGACATATTTTGTTCATTTTGAAGGTTCGCCCATAATGGCATCACTTCTGCCATCATTTTCGCCTGTGCTAATGGTTTGGCCGTATTGGCAGCATCCTCTATCACCTTGGCTACATACTTAGCTCCAGTCGGGTCGTCCGTAGTTCCTTGATAATTCTCAAACCACTTCTGCATCTGTCTTATACTTGGTTTCATACCGAATTTTTTAACAATGGAATCTTGAATATCCTGCCATACCTTACGTTGGTACCTTTGAGTAATGGCTTCAGCTTTAATATCTTGATTGTATCCACGTCGCATCTTTATCCTCCTACGTGCTTATAATGAAATAATCGTATCTATATGACACGTAATACTTGACATTATTTAATAATTCTGCTATCATCATCCTGTTGTAACATGTTATAATTACGTTTTATTATTTCATATATACCACATATTAAGACGTCTGTCAAGTGGGAATATAGGGGTAAAAGAATCATATGCGGAAGAACGCAAAAGAAGTTGAAAAGATAGAATGCCTTACCTTAACCGTAGAAGAAGCAGGACACATTCTCGGCATTAGCCGCGGTCTGGCATATGAGATGGCTCGGTGTGGGAAGTTACCAACGATTCGTTTTGGTCACCGGATTTTGATACCAAAGGCAGCCTTAGAGAAAATGTTAAATCGCCCTCAGGGTTATGAGAGTTGAGGGAAAGGAAATACTAAAGGAGAGTAATATGGCAAAGTCGAAGAGAACCCCATCCAGAATCAAATACGAGAAGTGCCATCCAACGGTAAGCGCTCGATTACAAGTAGAGGTAAGGGACAAACTTCTCGCAAATCTAAAAGTATTAGGTATGAGTGTGGCAGATGCCTTAAAGGTTCTTGCCGGGGAACTTGAAATCAAAGCAAAACCCATTGAAGAGGCGAGAAAAGCGGGCTACGAAGAAGCTAAGAAACGTTATATGGTTACTTACCTATGCAGAGTTTGCGGAAAAAATATAGTGATGACGAGCCCAAAAGAAAAAGAGGCCGCCGCTAGATATATGACCGAGCACGGGTGGGGTCACGCAGAATGCCATAAACAGATTAATAGGAGTTAACCCAGTTATTCTAATAAGGGTATCTTTGATGTATAAAGCTTATTTGGAACCTACTGATGTTGCAGTTTTAGAGAAAGTAGCGACCAACTTACGAGACAGGTTGCTGATAAGGCTACTATTCCGCTTGGGTTGCAGGGTCTCCGAGGCTCTTTCGCTGACGGTGGAGGACATTGATTTCACCGCCGGTACGGCCAGAATCCAGCATCTTAAATCACGTCTTGAACTCAACTGCACTGCCTGCGGTGCAAGACTTGGTAAAAACCATGCATTTTGCCCTAGGTGCGGTATTAATGTTAAAGAAGCCGTAACCAAACAGCAGGAGTACCACAAAGTCAGAACGCTTCCCTTGGATAAAGAAACGTTGGAAATATTAAAGGATTATATTAACCGTGGTGGGCCGGTAAAACGTGGCGATAAGGCTTTAATATTCGGCATCAGCCGACACCGTGCCTGGCAAATCGTTAAAGAATGTGCCGAGAGAGCCAAGTTACCCAAGCTGTTGAACCCTGATACCGGAAGGGTGCACAATGTCAGCCCCCACCGACTTAGGGATGCATTTGCTACCCATGCCATCAAATGGAATGATTCCGGTGATGGGCTGAGACTGCTTCAAGAACATCTGGGGCATGCCTCATTCAACACTACTGCCAAATACCGAAAGGTAGCTGGCGAAGAGCTAAAAGACTGGTACCAGAAGCTTTGGCAGCAGCCTGATACAAAAACTGATGGCGGGAAACTAAAATAGTGGCTGAGTTATTGAGACCAATTAGAGGAGGATTTTTAAGGCCGTTCGGCTGTGGATGGTTCGTCCGCGAGTTTCTCCTCGGTAATGGACCGGAAGGCTCAACTAAGATTGACCCCGGCCATGGTGCCACGCAATCTGACATCAACTTCGTGTATAAGGAAGCCTTGGCGCGGGCTACCGCGCGGGACCGTGCCGAGAGAATTATCAGCGATATGGTAGTTAAGGGAGCTGACGTTACCGAAGAAGAAGCCGAAAAGATTTACCAGCGCGAGTTGAAAAAGGTATCCCGTAAATTTACTCACATGCGATATCACTCATTCCTGATGTACTTCGGGGTGCTAAAACGACTGGGATGGGTTGAAGTTACGGGGGAAACTGAAGCTTCCGGCATACAGGATAACTACTATAGTGCACCGAGCCGAATATATTACCGCCTTACTGAGAAAGGTAAGGAAGCAGGCGACGAACTCTGGTCAAATCCTCTTTTCACTCTCTACCCTAAAATTGGCCTAAGCCATATGAAGAAACCTGATTAGCTGGGTATGATCCACCCAGTGACTCTTTTCTAACTTCTTCAAAGGTCACTTAATACTTATTTGTTATCCTTTTAACAAACTGCAAAATTGTGATTAAACTTTATACCAAGTTATACTAAAGGGGTCAGTGAGCATGGTAAAAGAAGTTTTATTACTACAGCCGCATTGTAGTTGGGGAGAATATCAGTTTTGTGATACACTTCTGATACAGACAAAGGGAAGTAACTTGTTTCATCTATCTTCAACGTTAAGAAAAGAAAGGTGGTGAAAATGGCTGTCAAGTTTCTATCAGAAGAGTGGATAAAAGCTTTGATGCAGGAGCTTAATAAGAGTCAAGCTTACCGGGAAGCCGCCAAGAATTGGGAAGGCGATTTCTATTTCATTTCGGAACCAGAGGGCAGTGTCAAAGAGACGGTCATCTATTATATGGACTTGTGGCATGGCGAATGTCGCTCAGCTTGTATCGTTATTGATGAGAAGGAGAAAAACCCCGAATTTCGAATCTCAGCACCCCTGAGCAAATGGCGTCGGGTTATTGAGAAAAAACTTGACCCTATTCAAGGTATGATAACCAGACAGCTCAAGCTCAAGGGAAACCTGATGAAAATAATGAAAAATCCTAAGGCGGCTATGGAATTGGTGAACTGCTGCACCCTCGTCCCGACCGAATTCCCAGAATAAATAAGGGGAAGGTAAAATTAATATGTGGTACTTTGTCAGTCCTGAAATCGTATACGGAGAGGACGCTTTATCATACCTGGATGAGCTTGAGGGAAGGCGAGTCTTCATCGTTACTGATAGACAGATAGTAAGCATCGGCTTTACCGCTCAGGTAAAGGAGCACCTGTCTCAAGCCGGGATAGAATGCCAGGTTTATGATGAAGTGGAGCCAGAGCCTTCCATTGAAACTATCAAGAAGGGGGCTGAATCAGTCAGAATCTACGAGCCGGACTGGATTATGGGACTGGGGGGCGGCTCGGTCATAGATGCCGCTAAGGCTATGTGGGTATTATACGAGAGGCCGGATGTCGAACCGGCGGAGATAAATCCCTTCGCCCCTCTGGGTCTGCGCAAGAAAGCGAGACTGATTACCATTCCAACCACCTCGGGTACCGGCTCGGATAGTAACTGGGGGCTGGTGCTTACCGACAATTCCGAGCAGAGGAAGTTGGCGATAGGCTGCCGTGAAATTCACGCTGATATAGCCATTATCGACCCTGCGTTTGTTATCGAGATGCCCCGGCAACTTACTGCCGATACGGGCATGGATGCGCTGACTCATGCCATAGAAGGCTTTACCAGCGGTTGGAAAAACGACTTCTGCGACGGTCTGTGTCTCAAAGCCATCCAGCTCGTTTTCCAGTACCTTCCCCGGGTATGTCATAACGGACAGGACAAAGAGGC
>DAOUER010000089.1:0-5379 GCA_034430375.1 Dehalococcoidales bacterium | reverse complement strand
TCCACCTTCTTCCAGGTCAGCGGGCCGTGCTCAACGCCCCTGGGGATAAACAGCGCCGATGTCTTGTTAATCGTCAGCTTCTGGCCGCCCACCGTGAACTCTATCTCCGCCCCCAGGTATTCCGGGTTATCCGGGTCCGCCCCTACGTGCAATACAATCTCGTCGTAATCGTGAGCGTGGTCGAGGATATGCGGGTTCGGCTCCGGCATCTCGTAAATCCAGCCTATCTCGATATACGTATCGCTCCCCGGCACGAGGTCGTTGCTCATAAAGGTCATCGTCGGGTTCTGCCGCCCTTTGATGTCCTGGTTCCCGCCCACCTCATAATGCGGTTTTTCCACCAGGTTCTTCCTGTAATCAGTCTTGGCCATCTCGTTCCTCCTCTATATATCGGGTAAATACATTATATACGAACCACCCGGTACAACACTATTATCAAAGTATGATAAAATAGCTGTGAAAATCCAGTATTCAGCGGAGAGGGCTTATGGTGTACGCGATACGCCGGATGGAAAAAGAAGACTTCCGGCAGGTGACCGAAATCGACCGCGAGGTCTTTCCCACCCAGTGGCCTCCGCCCAACTACCGCCAGGAGCTCAACAACAAGATAGCCTACTATATCGTCGCCCACGATACCGCCCGCACGACAGTTATATCGCCCACGCCGCCAGAAAGGAGTTCAACAGGATTCCTTTCACATTTCATGCCCTGGTCTAAAAAGAAACAGGCACACCAAAACGAAGCGAACCTATATAAAACCCAGTATATAATAGGATTCTCCGGCATCTGGATGATGGTCGGCGAAGCGCATATCACCAACATCGCCGTACGCCAGCAGTACCAGCGGCAGGGTATCGGGGAACTATTGCTTATCGCCACGATTGACCTCTCCCGGGAACTCAAAGCCGAAACTATGACCCTGGAGGTACGCGAATCCAATACCATCGCTCAGAGTCTCTACGGGAAATACGGCTTCACGCAGGTGGGACAGAGACGCGGCTACTACCTGGACAATCGGGAAAGCGCTATCATCATGTCGACGGAGAACCTCAGATCGTCGGCATTTCAAGCTAATCTTGAGAAACTAAGAGATTCACTTACCCGTAAACTGGGGGCTGCGGCAGCGTAACCTGCCAGCAACGGTTTTAAAACCGAAACCAGCCCTTGCGACGGGGCATATAATTCGGATTATTTATGTTAACGAATACCCATTTATCCAGTCGTCTAAAACAATCATTCTGGGGCTCGAGAATCTTGGAAACATCCACATAATCCGCCTGGTTATCCAGTCGTTGGCTGACATCGACATCGATTTGCTGGTTTACTTCCCCTACCGCCCTGAACAACGCCGCCAGTTCTTCCCGCAAATCTTCGGGCAGAAAATCCACGTTCTCGTGGTGCTTCTCCCATGCCTCTGTTTTCAACCTCTTGATAACGCCCTTTTTCTGGAAACGGTTGCATACCCTGATATTGGACCTGATATTACCCTGAATATTCAATACCCTGCCCATAAGAGACTTCTGTGTACGCCTCATCTGGATAAAAAAGATCCCCGCCAGTATCACGAATAATATCACCCCGATAATTAGCAACGAGGTAACATTATCCAGTCCGAACCATTCCTTAAGCATTATATTTCCCGGAATCCTGTGTAATTGTACTACCGATAATTTATATTGAAATTCCAGACCCAACATAAGGAAACCTCAGTGTTCTGTCTTTGACCACCGGGAATTGAAGTGTTAGAATTGTCCCAGGGGAGGAACCGCGGTTAAGGAGGTTAGACAATGTCCGGTCATTCCAAGTGGCACTCAATCAAACATCAAAAAGGGGTAGCCGATGCCAAGCGGGGCCAGCTCTTTACCAAGCTAACCCGCGAGCTTATCATCGCTGCGCGTGAGGGCGGCGGTAACCCCGAGATGAACTTTCGCCTGCGACTGGCCGTGCAGAAAGCCCGGGATAGTAATATGCCCACAGACAATATCGACCGGGCTATCAAGAAAGGCACCGGCGAACTCGAAGGCGGCAGCCTTACCGAATTGACCCTCGAAGGATACGGCCCCAGCGGCACCGCTATCCTGGTTAATGCCCTTTCGGACAACCGCAACCGCACCATCCAGGAAGTGAGGAGCGCTTTTACCCGTCACGGAAGCAGCCTGGGTGAAAGCGGGTGCGTAGCCTGGCTTTTCGATTCTAAAGGTGTTATTACCATTCAAGCCGGGGGTGTAGATGCGGACGAACTGGCGCTTTCCGCTATTGATGCCGGAGCCGAGGATGTCAAGGTAGAGAACAGCTATGTAGAGGTATATACAATCCCCGAAGAAATGGAAAAGGTCAGGGAAGCCCTGGAGCAGGACGAAGTTGAGATAGAATCGAGTGAGTTGTTGATGGTCCCGAAAACCATGGTCCAGCTTGATGAAAAAGCCGCCATGCAGGCTTTAAAGCTTATGGAAAGGCTGGAAGAAATCGACGATGTCCAGAATGTGTTCAGCAATGCCGATATCCCCGATTCAGTAGTCGAAGAATACCAATCCTCATAAAACAGCTTCATCACTGCAGGGTTTCAATGACGATTGATAATGATGAAAATACTGGGTATCGATCCCGGCACCAGAGTTATGGGATACGGCATTATTAATGCCGATGATGATGATATCACCCTGGTCGATTTCGGAACCCTTGTCCCCGATGCTACCGATAATCCCGGCGAACGCCTGCATACCCTTTACCAGGGGGTGGTAGAGATTATCCGGAAATACCAGCCCGAAGCCGTTGCCGTGGAGCAGCCTTTTATATCCAAGAACGTGCGGTCGGCCATGGCTATCGGTAGGGCCCAGGCCATAGCCCTGCTGGCGGCGGCCGGTAAACATATCCCCGCTTACGAATACACCCCCACCCAGGTAAAGCAGAGGGTGGCTAACTACGGGGCCAGCAACAAGGAGCAAATCCAGGAGATGGTCAGGCTGCAGCTGGGACTTCGTGAAATACCGCAGCCGAACGACGCCGCCGACGCTCTGGCGGTGGCCATTTGCCATGTCCGGGAAATCCACCTGAAAAATATCCTGGCTGATCAGTAAAGGAATGACTATGATTTCAAGTCTTCAGGGGAAAATAGACTCTATAAGTAGCGATTCGGCCATAATCGACGTAAACGGCATCGGTTTCCTGGTGTACATGCCAACCAGTGCGTTGACCACTATGGGAATGCCCGGCACCGAGGTCAAGGTTTTTACCCACCTGCACCTCCGGGAAGACAACGTTTCTCTTTACGGCTTTGCCTCTACCGGCGAATTGTGGCTCTTTGAAACGCTTATCGGGGTTACCGGACTCGGCCCGCGCCTGGCTTTAGCCATGTTATCCGCCTTTAATCCCGAGCAACTAACCACGGCTATCGCCACCGGCAGCAGCGATATGCTGGAAACGATTCCCGGCATCGGTAAGAAAGTAGCCAATCGCATTATCCTGGAACTCAGGGATAAAATCGGCAGCGGCTGGATAGCTACCCCGGCTACGGAACTCGCCCGCGAAAACACCGATGTCCTGGCGGCGTTGACCTCGCTGGGTTATTCGGCGGCCGAGGCTACCAAAGCTATCGCCAATTTGCCGGCGACTGAAGAAACAAACCTCGAGGATAAAATAAAAACGGCTCTACAATACCTGGGGACCAAATAGCAATCGTTAGGGATATTCAGGGCAAAATAATGCTATATCGGTCAATTATGATATAATGTACACTGGAATTTAGTATAAGAGGTTAGCAATTCTTCATGGAAAATCCGTTACTTCACGATAAGGAAAAATTAAAAAAAAGAAGAACGTCTTATTTCAGGCGCAGAAAAAAGGTTATCATCAGTGTTATATCTGTTTTGTGTCTGTTGATCTTGTTTCTGTACCTGTACCAGTTTACCAATATCATCGTCCGGCTGCCAGATAGCCTGAGTTCAACGTCCCAGCCGGGAGACTGGGCGATGTTCCAGCATGACCTGACCCATTCCGGCAGCACCAATCAGGTAGGTGACGTTGCCCAAGGCAATCTGAAGTGGTCGTTTACCGCCGATAGCGCTATACATTCTTCACCGGCGGTAGCCAACGGCATAGTCTACGTGGGCTCAAGGGACGGCAACCTCTACGCGCTGGACGTCGAAACCGGCGACCTGCTATGGAATTTCCAGGCCAGCAGCTGGGTAGAGTCGTCACCGGCGGTGGTCAACGGAATCGTGTATTTCGGATCGAACGATGGGCAGATGTACGCCGTGGATGCCGATACCGGGGCCGAGCTGTGGTCATTTGATACCTATTACGTAGTACGCTCCTCGCCGGCCGTGGTTAACGGCAAGGTCTACTTCGGGGGCGATAACCATTACGTATACGCTTTATCGGCCGAAACGGGAGAACAGCAGTGGGCTTACGAAACAGGTAACATGGTTACATCCTCGCCGGCCATTTCCGAAGGGATATTATTTATCGGGTCCTCGGACGGCTTTTTCTACGCCCTGAACGCGCATACCGGCCGTCTCCGGTTGAAATTCGATTCCTATTCTTTCGCGTCATCTTCCCCGGCTATCCAGGATGGCATCGGCTATTTTGTCAGTGCCAACGGCATCATCTACGCTATCGATATCATGGCGAGAAACTGGCTATGGGAACACAAGATGATTACCATGTGGCGGGCGGCTTATCTCTACGGGATTGCACCTGCTCCACCAGCACCTTCCGGGTATATCTGGTCTTACAAAACATGGATGCGAGCCCGGTCGTCGCCGACAATAGTGGGGAATATCATGTATACGGGCATAGAAAACGGCCTGATTTCACTGAACATGGATACCGGCGCAGAGCTGTGGAGATTTGAGAGTGAAGGAACAATCACTTCTTCGGCGGCGGTAGCGTCGGACGTTCTCTACGTCGGTAGTGAAGATGGGAACCTTTACGCCCTGGACATGGCCACCGGCGCTGTGCTCTGGTCTTACGATACCGGCATGATGATAACTTCTTCCCCCGCCGTGGACAACGGCGTGGTCTATATAGCCTCTCACAACGGCACGCTCTACGCTATTGAATAACCCCCCGCAGGTGCTATAATTGAACGATGAAAGCCACCGAGGGAAAAATCGGGCGGGTGTTCGTGGTACGCTTGGAGGACGGCGATGTCCTGCCCGACTGCCTGGAAAAGTTCGCTAAAGAGAAGTCCATTCAATGCGGTCACGTTATCCTGGTGGGTGGTATCGGCGGCGGCGAGGTGGTGGCGGGGCCGCGCCGCTCTGATGAAATACCCCCCGACCCCGTTTACATGCCGGTGAAAGGCGCCTACGAAGTAGTTGGTGTGGGGGTAATCGCCCCGGATAAGGACGGCAACCCCGTGCTCCACATCCACGCCTC
>DAOUER010000088.1:0-3638 GCA_034430375.1 Dehalococcoidales bacterium | reverse complement strand
AGCTGGTCATAGCCGTTACTGTGGACTGGAGCTTGCTTTCGGCTTCCGTTTGACCTAGACTTGATACTGCGGGGCTTTGTTGGTGATGACTGGCATATTGCCAGATGACCGCACCACTGACAAACGCCCTGCCTCTCATTTAGAGTCCAGACCCGATGACATCGGCTACAATGACCTTGAGGACTGCCGTTATCGCCGTCTGGTGCGGGTGGTGCTATTACACTTGAACTCATACTTACCCCCTTTCGGGCAAGCGTTCAGGTCAGAGCTTTATTCGTATTCAGTTTTTAAGGTACTTTTTGTGTTTTCAGTCTCATTGTCCAACAAAAAGTCATAAGGTAAAATTTCAAGAACTAGCTATTATGTCGGTAATCCTGGGGGGATGGGGTGTTAAAATTAACGATAAAAATAACCAACAAGGAGGGCCCCCAGAATGACCTACAAGCTCCATCGGGAACTGGTGGATGGGAAAGTAATAAGACTATCCCTTGGGGTAGCCGAAGTAGACGCCTATCTCAAATTTCTACAGTATCGATGCCGACCCAATACCTGGATAAGCTACGGCTATGATCTTCAGATATTTCTGAACTTTATCCGAAAGCCGTTACTAGAAGTAACCTCAGCTGATATTCTTGCCTTCGTTGACAGCCAACAATCGGCGTCCAACCGGCAGGGTAGAACAAACGGGCTCTCTAGCAAGGGCCCTGGCCTTTCCAACCGGACAATTAACCGGCGACTTGCCGCGGTGGCCAGTTTCTACGAATATCTCAGAGTTTTTCATGACCTTCCCGGTAAGAATAATCCGGTGCCGCGGAGTTTAGCCAAACGAAATGTCTTCTGGGCTCACCGATATGGGAATACTGCTTCTTTGGCGCTCATCAGGGTGCCGCAGACTTTGCCCAGGCCGTTAGATCCGGAAGAAATCACTCCCTTCATAGATTCTCTGCGCAACCATCGTGACAAGGCTATGGTCTTATTGATGCTATTAGCCGGCCTCAGGAAATCAGAGGTCCTGAAGATAGGTCTGAAAGACATAGACTTCGGTCAGCGCATCCTCACGGTGAGAGAAGGGAAGGGCGGACATCAAAGAGTGGTCGCCATATCGGATAACGGTCTACAGGAACTTATCACCTACCTGAATGAAGAGAGACCTGCCAGTCGCTCGGACAAGGTATTTCTTGTCATGAAAGGAAAGAACAGGGGCCAGCCATTAACTGTAGCGGCTCTGGATACCATCATCGAGTACCACAGACGGAAGGCCGGTACTCCTGGTGTCCAGTGCCACCGTATGCGCCACACCTGTTTCACCCGGTTACGCCAGGGAGGGATGTCCTTGGAAGCCCTGCAGGCCCAGGCCGGACACAGCAATATCAATACTACCAGGATATATCTACACCTCTGTCCTCGGGAGCTTCAAGAAGAATACCTGCGGATGTCAGATAAGCTCTTTTCGTCTTTAGCAACGAACGGGAGGTCAGCCAATGACTAGTCAACTGCTGCTGGATAAGGCTGACCTTGAACTTACTCTCGAAGATAACCAGCATAAGGAAAGAGACTCAGCTGAGGACATCAACTCGTACCACGACTGCCTGGTAGGGAGTTATATGTCATACCTGAAAGCGGCCGGCTACTCGAAACTCCCTCAGGAAATGCGCATATTCGAGCGGGCAGCCAGGCGATTCCTCAGTAAATTTCCCGATCCCCAGGAATGGGTTACGCTCTCAGTGGAGGAGCAATACCGCTGTGACCATAAAGAGCGCAGCTTTGTGCACTACCTCATTTTACGCCGCCTTTTACCTATGCCTTTGTCCTACATGCTTACGCCCAAGCCGAGGCTTTACCAGATGGCGACTCGCCTGATGGAACGGGAGACTTTTCAGCTCTACCGGCAGGCAGCTCAACGTCTGAAGTATCAAGAACATGACATCAAAGGACAGTTTTGCGCTCTTCTCTGCTTGATGACATGGGCGCAGAAATCTATTGACGCCCTTATCCTCGATGACCTGGAGACGTTTATCCAGGAGCTACGCGCCGCGTTTTTGTCTGTAAAACGGAGACGAAGGAGTATAAGAAACGGACTTCCAACTCGCTGGGATAGCCAGCTAAGTAGCCTTCGCAATGTCCTTTACCATATGGGAATCTTCCCTCAGCTGACCCGAAGCACTCGAAGAACCAGCTTCGAAAAGCAGTGGAGGGATATCCCGCCAGGTATCGCTGCTCCGGTCCGCCGCTATCTGCAGCAGATGGGACTATCACTCCGCCCCGAGTCGGCTTATCAGGAGAAGACTCGCCTATTTCGGTTTTTCTCTTGGCTGGCCCAGGATTATCCGGAGATAGTCCGGATAGACCAGATCCGGCGCTGCCATATCGAAGCCTTCAAGGAGTACGTGCGCTGGGTACCTCCTCAGCATAAATCCAATCGTGTACCAGGCGATGTGTTATGCTCTTCGTCCAGGTATCATTTACTCGCGGCTTTATACTATTTCTTCAACCGTATCGCCGAATGGCAGTGGCCGGAGGCTCCAAAGCATGTACTTATATTTACCGGAGATTTCCCTATCCTGGATAAGCCCTCACCGAAATTTCTGGATGAGATATCCGCGGCAAGATTTTTAGAGGCTGCTAGAAATAATCCCGACCTGTTTACGCGACTCTGCGGTGTCACTCTCATACTGACCGGGATGCGTCAGGGTGAATTCCTTAACCTTACTGCTGATTGTGTGGTCCAGATCGGCGAAAACTACTGGCTCCGCATCCCCTTGGGTAAAATGCATAACGACAGATATATCCCGCTTCATCCCGAGGTAAAGCAACTCCTCGATGAATGGGTAGCTCAGAGTCCATCGAAGGAACACTATGATTTCCTGTTTACTTCGCATGGATATCGGCTGGGAAGAGGCAAGGTAGCTCTGGCCGTAGGACGAATCGGCAAGGCAGCCGGCATTAAGGAACACATCGCACCACACCGGCTTCGTCACACTTTAGCTACTCTGGCTGTCAACCGCGGCATGCCTTTAGAGAGTATAGCTGCGCTCCTCGGTCATCGCTCTTTATCTATGACCATGGTCTATGCGCGAATCGGTAACCGGACCGTGCAACAGGAATACTCTCAGGTCAGCCAGCATCTGGAAGAGCTCAGTCGGGCAGTCTTACCTGGTCCAGGTCAAGCTCTGGTCGAAGGAAACCAGATGCGCCGTCTGCGGCAGGACCACTGGCGAATGCTGGGAAACGGTTATTGCACACGGCCCGACGGGGTGCCTTGTGAATATGAGACTATCTGCGAGTCCTGTCCCTGCTTTTCCACTACGGTGGAATTTCTACCTGTCCTGAACAAGCAGAAACAGGACGCTGAGAATAAAGGACAAACTCAACGAGTGGAGGTATTTGCCAGGCTCATCCAGAGCATGGATAAGTCTGCTTCTGAAGCTAATAACACTCCCTCTTGATTATTACCTGCATAATAGCACGTTTTTCACCCTCCCCATTGAGGCGAAGATGGCTTCAAATTCAAACAAGAGACCTTCATTCTGGGACTCAAGTGAAGAATTGACAGCCATGTACGGGGGGTATAGACTGGAAATAACATAAGTACATTAATGATTTCAATCCACATAGCTCCTGATATTCTAATGAGGAGG
>DAOUER010000087.1:0-10382 GCA_034430375.1 Dehalococcoidales bacterium | reverse complement strand
GTAATCAGCCGGTAGGAGGCAATTATCAGCGGGGGTGCTTCGGCAAGGCGAATAAAGATGGCGGCAAAGGAAACGGAAACCACACCAATAAAGATTATCAGGTGCTGGCGAATCATAATTGGTATTATATAATCGGCCTACCCAAATAACAATAAATAACGGCTGACGACTTAACCTCAGGCATCATGTTTGACTTATTTAACGTGTGAACGGCATAATATTAAGAGAAGTCGTCCTTTACAATCGAGATGGAAACCAGCCCGATAGTAAGGCAAGTAAAGGCAAATCTAAAAGACCGGGGGTTCTCGGTATCAACCTGCCCTATCGAGCGCCCGGACGATTTTAAACAAGACCTCGAAGCGCCTCTGAAAAGGGGGCTGCTCGGGTAAACATCGGTATGTTATATTTTAATTAACCGGAACTATCAGCTAATTGTTGACATATAGTCCCACATACACTATATTCAGTGATATAAGGCCGTCTCTCATCTTAAAATTTGACATGGCCGTTAGATGTATTCAAAATAGTAAGTTAGAATAATAATTATTTCTCCAAACTACGCTCTTGGTTAATGCGAACAACTGCGTAAGAACTAAGACTTGATTCATATATTAGACCCCAGCGTATTAGTAACAGGCTAATATAGCGAGAGGAGGAAATCAAGTGAAGAAAATCGGCATTGGCAAACTATTATTGACGCTCCTGATTCTTGTCCTGGCAGCTTCTTTATTGGCTGCCTGCAACGGCGACAAAACGACTACCCCCCCTCCCACTACCACCACTCCTCCAACCACAACCCCCGGGGGAGAAACCACCACGCCTCAACCCACCGTTAAGAATCCCGGCACATATATCTACGCCACTATCGGGCCGTGGGATTCTCTTGACCCGGCCTACGCTTACGACACCGCCAGCGGTGAGGTAATTCAGGCCGCGTACGAACCCCTGATATCCAACTGGACGACCGAAAGCACCACCGAATACGCCCCCATACTGGCGACGGAATATACCGTCTCCGACGATGGCCTGACCTACCGGTTCAAAATTCGCGAAGGCGTCACCTTCCACAACGGTAACTCGCTAACCCCCGAAGACGTCGAGTATTCGTTTGAACGCGGCATGGTTCAGGATTACGGTGCCGGGCCGCAATGGATGTTATTCGAGCCGTTGTTTGGTACCGATACCCAAAGTTCCCGCACCGACGCTGGCCTTCTTCCCCTAGACGACATCAAGAGCAAGGTGGAAGTCGACGGCCAGTGGGTACAGTTCAACCTGGCCGGTCCTTACGAACCGTTCCTCCAGATTTTGTCCCAGTCATGGGGCTCTATCGTCGATAAGGAATGGTGCATCGAAAATGGCGACTGGGACGGCACCCAGGCATCTTACGAAGCCCTCAACGACCCGCCGTCCGGCGGTTCGCCGCTGCAGGAGATAATGAACGGGACCGGCCCCTTTGCGCTGGAGAGAATTGAATCCGGCGTTGAGACCGACCTGATTCGCAACGACAACTACTGGAGAGCGCCGGCCAACCTGGAGAGGGTCATTATCAAGGTCGTTGACGAATGGACCACCCGGAGACTGATGCTGGAAGCCGGCGACGCCGACATGGTTGACGTACCGCGCGCCCACATCGACGAGCTTGAAGGTGTGGCCAACCTCACCGTCTTCCAAGATTTGCCGACCCTCCAGAACACGGCCATGTTCTTCCAGTTTGCCATCAGCCCGGACAGCACTTTCGTTGGCAGCGGCCAGCTGGACGGCGATGGAATACCGCTAGACTTCTTCTCGGATGTCGATGTCAGGAAAGGCTTCGCCTTTGCCTTTGACTACGATACCTTCCTTGCCGACGCCTTCAAGAACGAAGCCCAGCAAATCGGCTCGCCAATCGTAGAAGGTCTGTCCTACTACGACTCCAATGCCCCCCGATATACTCTGGACCTGACCCAAGCCGAAGCACACCTGAAGCTGGCCTGGGGCGGTCAGGTATGGGATAATGGTTTCACCTTCACTATCGCCTACAACTCCGGCAACCTTGAGAGGAAGACCGCTTGCGAAATCCTGCAGCAGAACCTGCTCAGCATCAACGAGAAATTCGTGGTTCGCATCCAGGTGATGCAGTGGCCGTCCTTGCTGCGCGGTATGTATGCCAGCCTCCTGCCCATGTTCCAGATTGGTTGGGTAGCCGATTATCCGGATGCCCATAACTTCATCTTCCCCTTCATGCACAGCGCGGGCACCTTCTCCTCCTGGCAGAACTACAGCAATCCGGCGGTAGACGCCCTTATTGCCCAGGCTATATCGGCGCCGACCTCCGCGCAACGTGAAAGTCTGTACCGGCAGCTTGACCAGATATACTACGACGAAGTTCCCAGTGTCCAGGAAGCCCAGCCTCTGGGCCGGCGGTATTTCCGCGACTGGATTACCGGGTTCTACTTCAATCCGGTCATCCCCGGAGCGTCAGGTAACCTGTACGCACTGCATAAGGGTTACTAGTCCCTTTCCAGCGTAAAAGCTGGAGGAAAAATGCAATAGAATAAACCTTGGCAGGAGGGAAGGCTCCCCGATAGCACCGAAATAGCCTTTCCTCCTGTCAAGAAGATGTGTGAATTTTGGAACTTCGAGCTTATATTTTACGGCGGCTGATATTACTCATCCCCGTTTTATTCGGCGTAACCGTCCTCATATTCGCCTTGCTTCAGCTTTTCGACCCCGTTGAAAGGGCGGCCCTCTATGTCAGGGACGCGCGGCAGTTCGGAAATATTGATGAAATCATCCAACGCTACGGTCTGAACGAACCTATCTGGACACAGTTCGGGGTCTGGTTCAACGAAGTAATCCACGGTAACCTGGGATGGTCCAAGGTAGTATCTCTACCGGTTACCAAAGCCATCTGGAGTTTTCTTCCCGCCACGATCGAATTAGCTCTTTACGCGACGCCGTTAATCATCCTGGGTGGCATTTTCCTGGGGAAACAGGCGGCCGCCCATAAGGATAAACCTATCGACCACATTACCCGGGGCGGGGCGATAATCGGGTGGTCGTTGCCCACCTTCTGGCTCGGGTTACTATTGTTGATGGTGTTCTATGGATTTTTCAGGGGATTATTGCCTCCGGAGAGATTGAGTACCGAGATGAGTATTCTGGTCAATTCGGACCAGTTTATCAGATACACCAAAGTCAACACCCTGGATGCAATTTTAAACGGCAACGGAAAGGTATTCCTGGATGCTCTCCGTCACCTGGTGCTGCCGGTAGTAACCCTTACCGTGGTCAACGTGGCCTTTATTATGCGGCTGATGCGCTCCAGTATGCTGGAGGCGCTGGGCAAAGGATACATCTTCTCTGCCCGGGCTAAGGGCCTGAGCGAAAAAGTGGTCATCAATAAACACGCCGGCAGAAACGCCCTGATACCGGTGCTAACCGTAAGTGGTTATATATTCGCCTCTATCGTCAACGGCGTGGTGATTACGGAAACTATATTCAACTATAAAGGCCTGGGCTGGTTCGCCTGGCAATCGGCCGTCAACCTAGATGCCCCTTCGGTGCTCGCTTTCGCCCTTTTTAACGGTATCTTGTTCGTCGTCACCAATCTCGTCGTCGACCTCCTCTACGCACGTATTGATCCCAGAATCAGGTTGGGGGCCACCGTTACATGAGCGGTCTGAAATACTTCCTGTACCAGCTGCGCAGGAATCCGCTATCACTAGCCGGCTTTGCCATATTGATTGCCTTTGTCTTCATCGCTATTCTCGCCCCTGTTATCGCGCCGCCGCCGGAAGGCCATATAAACGTCTATCAAATCCCCCGAGACGGTTATTCACCCACTCCCCAGCCACCGAGCGTGGAACATCGCTTCGGCACTACCCAGGGGCAATACGACATCTTTTACGGCGTTATCTGGGGAACCCGGTCGGCCTTTCAGGTCGGGTTAATCGTCATACTATCGGTGCTGGTAATAGGTATTATCCTGGGAAGCATCGCCGGGTATTTCGGCGGCATAGCCGACGAGATTATCATGCGAGTAACGGATATTTTCCTGGCCTTCCCGGCGCTTATTCTGGCGATGGCAATAACGGTTGCCCTGGGCCCCAGTCTGAACAGCGTGATAATTGCTCTCATCATCGTCTCCTGGCCGGCGTACGCCCGTCTGGTAAGGGGCGATATCCTCACCGTAAGGGAAGAAGACTACGTGCAGGCTACCCGGGGCATCGGCAGCTCTCATCTGCGAATCATCGTCGCGCATATCCTCCCCAACTCTATATACCCTACTTTAGTCATGGCCTCCCTGGACATCGGCGCCGTGGTGCTGTCGGCGGCCGCCCTTAGTTTCCTGGGGCTGGGGGCACCGGAGGGCTACGCCGACTGGGGGCAGATGGTTCAATTCGCCCGGAACTGGATTGTCGGCCCCTCAGGGGACCCGTTTGCCTACTGGTACGCGGTGGCCATCCCGGGATTGTTTATCCTGTTCTTCGTCCTGGGCTGGAACCTGCTGGGTGACGCCTTCCGGGATATTTTAGACCCGAGACTGGGGAAGAGCTAACGTGAGCGCTCTATTATCCATCAAGGATTTAACGGTGCGTTTCTATACCTACGACGGTACGGTAACGGCACTTAACAACATCAGCCTGAATATCGGGGAAGGCGAGACCTACGGCATCGTCGGCGAAACCGGGTGCGGGAAGACCATGACGGCGCTATCCATCCTGCGTTTGATACCGCCGCCCGGCCGGATAGACAGCGGCAGCATCGAATTCAACATCCAGAACGGCAAAGCCGTTGACCTGCTGCGCATACCGGAAAGAGAAATAAGGAGTATCCGGGGCAACAAAATAGCCATGATTTTCCAGGAACCGAATTCGTCGCTGAATCCCGTTTATACCATCGGCGACCAGATTTCGGAGTCCATTCTGCTGCATCGGCAAGCGGTGGTGGTGAAAAGGATAATGGAAAATATCGACAAGCCGGTGAAAAACAAAAGCTTGTTGAGGAAGCTCTTAGCGCCGGTGACCCGCTCTACCGAGAAATACATCTACAACGCTATCATCAGGAATCCGGCCACGAGCCTGCCCCGCCTCATCCAGGGCACCCCTCTGCTGCGTAACCTGCTCTGGCGTACCAAGCTTGAGGCCACGAAGATAGTGACAGAACTGCTTAAAGACGTTGAAATCCCGGATGCCGAAAGAATTGCCCGACAATATCCCCACGAATTGAGCGGCGGCATGAAACAACGCTCGGTTATCGCCATGTCGCTGGCCTGCAACCCGAAGCTGCTGATAGCCGACGAGCCCACCACCGCCCTGGACGTAACCATCCAGGCTCAGATACTCGACTTACTGCGGAACCTGAAAAAAGAACACGAAGCGTCAATCCTCTACATTACCCACGACCTCGGCGTGGCCGCTGAGATATGCGATAGAATCGGCGTGATGTATTGCGGCAGCATCTGCGAGGAAGCCAGCGTTGAGGAAATATACGCCAAACCGCTGCACCCGTACACTCAGGCCCTGATGGCCGCCGTACCCAAGCCCGGACAGGATTTTAAATCTATCCACGGGTTTTTACCCAGCCTCATCGACGTTGAAGACAAATGCCAGTTTCAACCGCGCTGCACTCGATGCCGGGACATCTGTAAAGAACAGAGCCCCGGAACAAGAGAAGTATCACCGGGGCATTTCGTGTCCTGTCACCTGGTATAAGGAGTACCCCTTGGAGTCATTGATAGAAACAAGGAACCTGAAAACCTACTTTCCCATACTGGGAGGTTTTCTCAGAAGGCCCGTCAACACGGTCAAAGCGGTGGACGACGTTAGCCTGTCAATTCAAAAAGGGCAATGGATGGGCCTGGTTGGCGAATCGGGTTGCGGCAAGACCACCCTGGGAAAAACTATCCTGCGTTACTTTAAACCAACTGCCGGTCATATCTATTTCAACGTACCTTCCGAAGTCAAGGAGAGAATCGAGGCATCGGACCATCTGAAACACCGACCGAGCGAAATAAATACCCTGATTAAACAGCACGATTTGGCCTCTTTCGGCAACCAACAACTCAAGACGTTCCGGAAAAGGATGCAACTGGTATATCAGGACCCGTACACATCGCTCAATCCCAGGATGAGAATCGGCACCACCATCGGCGAGCCGCTCATCGTAAACAAGCTGGCGCACGGCAAGGCCGTCAAGGAAAGAGTTATCGAGCTTATGGATATGGTGGGACTATCCCGGGAGCACTACAAAAGATACCCCCACCAGTTCAGCGGCGGGCAAAGACAGCGGGTATCCATCGCCAGAGCGCTGGCGACCAATCCGGAGTTTATCGTTTTCGACGAACCTACCTCCGCGCTGGACGTCTCCGTTCAAGCCCAAATCCTCGAACTGCTGGAGAAGCTGCTCAAAGAAAAAGGGCTCACCTATTTATTTATCACGCATAACCTCAATGTCGCCCAGATTGTTTGTGATACTGTCGTCGTGATGTACCTCGGCAAAATCGTGGAAATCAGCAAGGCCTCCACCATCTTCAGCGCCCCCAAACACCCGTATTCTCAGGCGCTGGTACTGGCCACGCCGATTCCCGACCCCAAAAGGCGGCGTCACCGGATTATATTGAGCGGCGAAGTCCCCAGTCCTACCAACCCGCCCTCCGGCTGCAGGTTCCACCCCCGGTGCTCACGGGCTACCGAGGAGTGCAGCCTCCAGGAACCCGTGCTGGAAAACAAAGGCGACGGCCACCTCGTGGCCTGCTGGCATCCGCTGAACTGACGAATTTCGGCGAGTTTCCGGCCCGCGCCGGGCTACTCGATAGCGTAAAGGGTGCCGTCGTAGGAGCCCACGTAAACCACGCCGCCGGCCACCGCCGGAGAAGAAACTATCCTGGCGCCGGTGGGGAACTCCCAGAGTTTAGTGCCGTCAGCGGCATCCAGGGCGTAGAGGTTGCCGTCGTCGCTGCCGACGTAGATAACGTTCCCGGCCAGCGCCGGGGATGATTGAATGGTCTCCCCGCTGGAAAACCTCCAGAGCTCGTCGCGCGTCGCAATGCTGAGGGCCACCAGGTCGCTTCCCGCACCGACGTAGAGGACGTCGCCGCTTACCACCGGGGAACACCGGCTCTCCACCCCCAGGCTGTAATTCCAGATTTGACCGGAGGGCGACGCCGGTGTCGGGGCCAGGCCGTACAGGTGCAGAACCCGCCACAAGTTGAGCAGGCGGTGCTCCAGGAGCCAGCTTTTCCCCATGACATCGATGGCCCAGATTATCCCGTTGTTGCCGGCGATATAGCCGATACCGTCCTGAATGGCCGGCGACGTTGAGTTAGACGAATAGGCGTAGAACTTGAGGCGACCCCCTCCCGAATAGGCGTTGAGGGCGTAGACGTATCTATCCACGGAGGCCGCCAGCAAAACGCCTTCGGACACGGCCGGCGATGACGTAACCATACTGCCCGTTCTAAAAGACCAATCCTTTTCGCCGGTGGCGGTATCCAGGGCGTAGACGTGGAAATCATCGGCACCGAAGTAGACCTTATCGCCGGCGACGGCCGGCGAAGAACGGACGGAATAGACGGCATCATATGCCCAGAGCGGCTCGCCCGTGGCGGCGTCCAGGGCGTACAGGTGACCGTCGTTAGACCCGAAATAGACCGCCCCGTCGGCCACGGCCGGCGAAGAGTCTACCCGGCTTCCCGTCTGAAACTGCCAGACAAGGTCGCCCGTGGCGGCGTCCAGGGCGTAGAGGTTACCGTCCCGAGAGCCGACGTAGACCCTGCCGCCGGCAACCGCCGGCGAGGAAGCGATGCTGGCCCCGGTGGTGAACGACCACTTGAGTTTGCCTTGCGGCGGGCCGCCGGCCTCGCCCGTAGCGCCGGAATGGCTCAGGTCGTGGCGGAACATCGCCCAGTCGCCGGGCGCCGAGGTTACGCTCAGGTCCGGGTGCATTCTAACGAATACATCCGTAAAACTGTAGAGACAAAAGAACAAGATAAGGAGGCAGGCAGCACCGATAATGCTAAAGACGGCTATCCTGCGGCGCCGGTAATAATCCCTTCTGGTTGCTTCGAGCTGGCTGCGGTACGTTTCGGATATTTTGTTATCCATGAGGAAAGGTTAGCCCTTTGCTATGGTAATCGTGCCGGTATCTAGTACAGTATAAACCAACCGGGCGAGTTTTCGCCACGCAGCTTCCGCAATCATACTGCGGTTTAGCTGGCGGTGATACCCCGGGGTTTTCCAAGCTCATCGGGATGGCCGCGCCGCTGATTTGACGAAACTATCCCGAAGGGTTATAGTAAATAAAAATATTCAAGGGACATAATGGATGCGAAAGCCTGAGACACCCGGCGGCAACCCTGATGGACCACGCAGCATCACCCCGGCCTGCGGTGTGTCCGTTATTTTTTATGTGCCGCTTGATTTTTACAAAATCCCGGGTTTATGATTGAGAGAAATTTTAGCCATTCTTATGCCGAGGCGCCCTGGAGACTTCGTGTTTTGTCAAATGGTGGCGTGTTATTATATAATGGGCGAAAATCATGACAGTACCACTTCCCCATAGTGTTTAATACATTTAAGGAAGAGCCAGCATGACAGCCTATATCATTCGTCGCATACTCTTAGGTTTATTAACCCTCATCCTGGTAACCATGTTGGTATTCCTGCTTGTCCGCCTGCTGCCGGGAGACCCGGTGATGAGATATATGGCCAATTTCACCGGCACCGGACAACAGAATATCATGACCCCCGAGCAGCACGACGCCTTAGCCAAAGAATTAGGTTTTGACAAGCCTATCGTCGAACAGTACTGGGACTGGATCCGCCTGCTTCTCAAGGGCGACCTGGGCGAATCTATAGGCGTACAGCAGCCGATAGCCAAACTCATCTCCGAGGTATTGCCGAGGACAGCGTATATCGGCTTTCTCATGTTTGCCGTCGGCACGTTCGGCGGTATCCTGGCCGGGATTTATTGCGCCTTAAGACGGGGTTCCTGGCTGGATAACACGATTACGACCATCGCCAATATCGGGATGACGGTGCCGGTCTTCTGGCTGGGAATCCTGTTGATTTATTTCTTTTCTTACAAGCTGGGCTGGTTCCCCATGTTCGGATGGGTGGCCCCCTGGGACGACTTCCCGAAAAGCTGCAGTTACGTGGTGCTCCCGGTCGCGTCCGTAGCCCTGGGGGGCATCGCCGGCATGGCCCGCCTCACCCGGTCCTGTATGCTTGAGGTCATGAACACGGATTATGTCCGCACCGCCTGGGCCAAAGGATTGCGAGAGAGGGTAATTGTATTCCGGCACCAGCTGAAAAACGCGATGATTCCGGTGGTTACTTCGCTGGGCGGCACGTTAGCGGTGATTCTGGGTGGTTCGGTATTTATCGAAACGGTATTCAGTATTCCCGGCATGGGCAGATTGATGACCCAGGCTATTTTCGATTACGACTATCAGGTAGTTCAGGCAAGCACTCTAATATTCGGCGGTATTGTTATCTTCTCCAACCTGGTAGTAGATATTGCCTGGGGCTGGCTTGATCCCAGGATAAGGTACGAATGAGGGGGACTATATGCCGGATAAGCCAGTAGTCTCAACACCAGACGATGCCATGGGCATGGCGGTGGCGCCCCCGCGTCGCAGCGAGTGGCGGCGGTTTGCCAGGGTATTCTTCGGGCGCAAATTATACCTCATCGGGTTTATCATCGTGGTGATTATCATTCTCACCGCCATTTTCGCGCCGCTGTTGACTCCTTACAACCCTATCCAGAATGACTTGACCAGCCGACTGCTCAGTCCCAGCTCCGAACACTGGCTGGGTACCGACAGTCTGGGCAGAGATTTACTTACCCGCATTATTTACGGGACACAGGTGTCGCTTATAATCGGATTTTCCGCGGTCTTTGCTTCGGCCACCATCGGCGCCCTGATGGGCCTGACGGCAGCGCACTTCGGCGGCTGGGTATTCACGCTTATTATGAGGATAACCGATGTGTTAATGGCCCTGCCGGCCATCATCCTGATGATGCTTATTGCCGGTATGATGCAGGGAGGCGGCCTCTGGATTGTTATCTTCGCGCTGGGATTTGGAGGTATCGCCCCGATGTGCCGCATGATGTGCGGCATGGCTTTGAGTGTCAAACAGAACGATTATGTAATGGCCGGACGCGCTATCGGTATGAGTAACTGGCGCATTATGACCACCCAGATATTCCCCAACGCATTCCCGCCTCTGATCGTAGCCTTAACCATGGGTATCGGCGGCGTTGTGCTGGGTGAAGCCGGCCTGAGCTTTCTCGGCATCGGCGTCCAGGCTCCCACTCCTTCCTGGGGGGGCATGGTCATGGACGGGCAACGTTTCCTGTTGACCAACCCGCTGCTTTCCTTTATGCCCGGTTTGGCA
>DAOUER010000086.1:0-2083 GCA_034430375.1 Dehalococcoidales bacterium | reverse complement strand
GCCCGGGTCGTGTCTACCCTGGAGGAACACGGGGCCATGGAGCATACCATCGTGGTTACCGCCAGCGCCGCCGAATCCGTGGCCCTTCAATACCTGGCCCCTTACGCCGGCTGCGCCATGGGCGAGGAGTTCATGGAGCAGGGTAAGGATGTCCTGATTATCTATGATGACCTGTCCAAGCACGCCTGGGCCTACCGCCAGCTTTCCCTGCTGCTGCGGCGCCCCCCGGGACGTGAAGCCTATCCCGGAGATGTCTTTTACCTGCACAGTCGTTTGCTGGAAAGGTCGGCAAAATACGCCGCTGAATACGGTGGTGGTTCACTGACGGCCCTGCCCATTATCGAGACCCAGGCCGGCGACGTTTCAGCCTATATTCCTACCAACGTTATCTCCATTACCGACGGCCAGTTGTACCTGGTGGCCGACCTCTTTAACGCCGGGGTTAAACCCGCTCTGGATGTCGGTATTTCGGTATCACGTGTCGGTAGTAAGGCCCAGACATCGGCGATGAAGAAGGTGGCCAGCCGGCTGAAATTGGATATGGGGCAGTACCGCGAGGTGGCGACGTTCGCCCAGTTGGGTACGGCCGACCTCGATAAAGCCACCTTGGCCCAGCTGGAACGCGGCCAGCGCATCCAGGAGGTACTCAAGCAGGCGCAGTTCGTGCCGGTATCACTGGAGAGACAGGTAATGATCCTTTACGCGGTAACTAACGGATATCTCGATGATATACCGGTGAACAAGGTTATCGCCTTTGAAGCGGATTTCAACCGGTTCATGGAAACGAATTACGCCGAACTGGCCAAGTCTATCGCCGATACCAAAGATATTGATGACGCCAATACGGAAATATTGAAGAAGGCTATCGAGGATTTTAAGAAAGGCTACGTTGTAGAGTAGTATAACCGCTCATGGCAGACAGACGTAAAGTAAAGCGAAGAATCACCGGCGTACAGAACATCGCCAAGATTACCCGGGCTATGGAGATGATTGCCGCCTCCAAAATGAGAAAAGCCCAGGAACGCGGCCTGGCCGGACGACCGTACTCGGAAAAGATTGAGCAGGTGATTTCCAACCTGGCGGCTCTGCCCGGGATAGGTCTGCAGCATCCCCTTTTACAACACCGCCCGGCCGAGAAAATAGCCGTGCTGCACATCACCCCGGACCGTGGCCTGTGCGGGGGATTAAACTCTAATCTCAATCGCAGCCTGACGACTTTTATTCTGGGACAGACCATTCCGGCTCAGGTTATTGCCGTCGGGCGTAAAGGGCGTGATTTTTCTGTGCGGCAGGGTGTCGATATGGCGGCCGAGTTTACCGAGTTGGGTGACAAGCCCAGTCTCCTGGACACCTTGCCCATATCGCACATAATCATCGACGATTACTCCGCCGGTTCTATAGACATGGTCTATATTTCCTACGCGCAGTTTGTGACCACCATGGTGCAGAAACCCGTCATGAAGCAGCTTCTCCCGGTGGAACCGGCCCCGATACCGGCGGCGTCCAACGTAGAATATATATATGAACCCAATGCCGAGGAAGTCCTCGGCGGACTCTTACCCCGGTTTATTGAGATGCAGATATATCATGCTATTCTGGAGTCTATCGCCAGCGAGCAATCGGCCCGGATGGTAGCCATGAGAAACGCTACCGACAGCGCCAACGAGCTTATCGGCGACCTGACTCTGCTCTATAACAAGGCGCGCCAGGAAGCCATCACCACGGAGCTTCTGGATATTACCGGCGGCGTATCCGCTCTGGAAGAATAGAAGAAAAACAAGCAATATGTGAGGTTGTTATGGCTAAGGGAAAGGTAGTACAGGTAATTGGAACGGTGGTCGATATCGAATATCCCCCCGATGAGCTTCCGGCGCTCTTTAATGCTGTCGAAATCGGGACCGGTGATGAGAAAATCGTCCTCGAAGTGCAGGATCACCTGGGCAATAACTGGGTGAGATGCCTGTCGCTGTCACCCACCGATGGACTGGCCCGCGGCGTTGAAGCCGTCGATACCGGGGCTTCCCTGCGGGTGCCGGTGGGCAAGGCCACCCTGGGCCGTCTTTTCGATGTTATGGGCAATCCC
>DAOUER010000085.1:0-6706 GCA_034430375.1 Dehalococcoidales bacterium | reverse complement strand
CTTCTCATTAGCGGAAAATATCTTCCTCCGGGAAGATGAAGGCGGTTTTTGCCTTTATTCACGGGTGCCCCTGAGAATCCTGCGCCTGAACCTGACCCTTTATCGCATTATCAGTTTCCTCCAGGAAGGCGGCGACCTTACCGATTTCGTCACCGAGTATCCGGAAATCAAGATGCCGAATCTGCTACGGATATTGCTCTCACTCACCTCGCGGGGATATCTGAAGCTGGATAGTATACCGGAACTCAAGGAATATCCGGTCGTTTCCGTTATCATACCGGTGAAAGACCAGTTCGAAGATGTCGTCGAATGCCTGGAGTCGCTGGAAGACTTGAACTATCCCGCCGAAAAGCTGGAAATCGTGGTGATAGACGACCACTCGAAGATGGAGATTTCCGAGTTGATGACTACCTTCAATGCCCGGGTAATCCGGCAGGAAATAACGCGCGGTCCGGCTTTCTCCCGGAATTTCGGTGTGGGTGCCACACTGGGCAGTATGCTGGCGTTCCTGGATGCTGACTGTGTTCCCGGCGAGGACTGGCTCAACGATTTGCTCCCCTTTTTCCGAGTGGCGTCGGTCGGGGCCGTGGGCGGCTATATCGAGGGATATTACCGCGATAGCTTCCTCGACCGGTATGAAGAGGTTGCCTCGTCGCTAAACATGGGCAATCGTATTATCTTCGAAGGTAAATCGGACAGCAGCTTTTACGTCCCTACCGCCAACCTGCTGGTTACCCGTGAAGCATTTAACGCCTGCATGGGCTTTGAAGAGGATATGCGCATCGGCGAGGACGTGGATTTCTGCTGGAGACTGCGGGACAGCGGCTATTCCTTGCTTTACACCCCCTACGGGACGGTCGGGCATAAGCACCGCCACGAGCTGGAGACCATGCTGAAAAGGCGCGGCCAGTACGGCACCTCGGAAGCCCCCCTCTACCGCGCCCACCGCGATAAAAGGAAGGTATTTTCTTTCTCCATTTACCCCTTCCTCGCTTTTCTGTCTCTAACGGTAGCCCTGCTGATGCTTAATCCCTATCCGCTGTGCCTGCTGCCAGTCGTATTCGGCCTGGAACTATGGCGGAAGTCGGTTACCCTGAAAAAGCACCGGATGCCCTTACCGGTCGTGCAGATAGCCTATTCCATCCTCAGGACGTATCTCTCCTATTTCTATTTCATTTCCTTCCACTTGGTGCGGTATTACCTGATTCTGCTATTGATACCCGGCTTCTTCCTGCACTCCTTCTGGCTGTTTGATATCTGGATATTATTGCTGGCGTCGCTGGTGGACTATTTTACCAAAAAGCCCGCCTTGATGTACCCGGTATTTCTCTTTTACTACCTGGCGGAGCATATCGCCTATCAGATAGGCGTGTTCGGGGGATGCTGGCAGAACCGGTATTTCGGCTCTTATCTGGTAAGGTTCAAACGCGCCTGATGATATAATTGAGATTGGATGATGAAAAAGACCAGCATAATAAGCTATTCCGGGGTAATCAAGGAATTGCTGGGTAACGCCGCCCGGTTCCGCCGGGCAAGACTACGGAAAAAACCCCTCAAGCCGGAGGCGGTCAGCCTGGCGCTGACCATAAGGTGTAATTCCCACTGCCTCATGTGTAATATCTGGCGGAAAGAATCGGAAATCCCGGATATTGAAAAGCTGGAACTCACCGCGGGTGAAATCCTGGCGCTGTTTTCGAGGCCGCTGTTCGCCGACCTCGTGGAACTGGACCTTACCGGCGGCGAGCCCCATCTTCGTGATGACCTTAAGGAGATAGTCTCCGGCGTTGCCGGACTTAAAAAGAACCACCTGACCCGCCTGAGAAGTATTATTATCACCTCGAACGGGTTAATACCGGATAGGATAATCGCTAATGATAAAGATATCCTCGAAGCGCTCCGCGATACCGGCATCGACCTTGTTCATGTGGCCTCTCTCGACGGCGTCGGGGAAACCCACGATAAAATCAGGGGAACCAAGGGCGCTTACGACCTGGCCACGGAAACACTGGAAGGACTCCGGGAACTCAAGAAAGCATATCCGGCTTTCTATATCGGTATCAAGACCACCGTATTACCACAGAATCTGAATGAACTCGAGGCAGTCCTGGAACTGGCCGTAGATAAGAATCTGTTTCATATAATCTCACCCGCCTTTTTTACCACGGCGAGGTTCCGTAACGCGGAAAAGGAAGAATCTCTACAATTATCCCCCGCCGACCACGAGAAGCTCCTCAAGCTTTATCAACGCCGGGAATTTGACGGCAATTATTTCTATTCGCGGATAAGGGAGCTGCTATCCTCCTGGCGGCGTAACTGGCGCTGTACGGCGGCTTATAACTACCTGTTTATCGACTACGACGGTGCGGTTTATCCCTGCGAACTGCTCCCTGAGTCCATCGGGAACATCAAAGAGGAGAGTGTCGAGGAAATCTGGGAAGGGCAACCAGCCCGACAGTGGCGAGAGAAAATAAACCGTACTGATGTTTGCCGGAACTGCATCGAGCCGGGGGCGGTACGCTACAGTGCCGTCGCCGAGGGGCTGAGCTACGCCGGGTACTTACGTGAATCAGGCAGGCGCGGTTATAAGCAGTCGTTGTCCGGCGAAGGGTATATCAAGTATTTCAAATCGCGCTGATACTATTCGCAGTACTGGATATCGGCGTTGGGATAGATACCTACTCTGGCATCGCTGCCGTAGCTTTCCTGAAGCATCTCGACTACTTCATTCCAGTCGTGAACGAGGATGACTCTATCGGTGCTTTCAAGGTAGTTCCGGCTGGAAAGCTCAGGATATTCGCTGAAGATAATCAGGCGGTTGACATTGGCCGGCGGCACCATCTGCAGCTGTAATGCCCCCCCGATTTCGTTCCCGAAAGGGCCCATCAGGTAATGTGTCATCTGACCTTCCGGGGCGTTGGCGATAAGGACGACATCGCCGCCCCGCTGGCTTACCGAGGGAAAAGCCGCCAGCAGTCCGGATATGGCTTCGTTGGCCTTGGCGTAGGTATTGGCGATAACGATATCTTTATCTTTGGCACCGGGAGTGAGGTAGTGTTCCCGCGCCGCTTTCAGCGTGATGTCATAGGTGGGTACCGGTGAGCCGGCGAATAACACCGCCGTTTCTCCCCAACTGTTGACCAGGGCATCTATTTTCATGTCTAGTCCCACCATCTCCACCGCTTCGTTGATATCACGTCGTCGGGGATTATCCTCAATCATCCCCATGCCGGTGACCGTATCCCGAACCCCGGTAGTCTCCGATGATACCTGCGGCGAGTGCAGGGCGACGATGGTTCCGTAGGCAGCCACGCCCGGCAGCACTATCTTTCCCCCGCCCCCGAACCCGGCCATGATATGCGGCACCACGGAACCGATGCCTATTTTGAGGTCGCACTTCATTACCTCGGCGTTAATATGGAGCTTGGTACCGCGACTGGTGGTGTTTACGTAGGCCGAATGACCATAGGGCGCGTGGTTATAGACCGGGAAGCGTTTCAGAACGTTAGTTCCCAGCTTTTTCTCGAAGTCGAGTCGGTTCATGGCGGCATGACAGCCGCCGGCGGCGATAAAGCGTATTTGCTGGTCTTTGATTCCGGCGGCGGCGAGTTCTTCCAGAACGTGGGGTACGATACCGGCGACGCGGGTGACCCTGGTCATGTCGTCGAAGATTATCACCACTTCATGCTTGCTGCGGGCATAATCCCGCAGCGGGGGCATATCGATAGGATTTTTAATAACTTCCACTATTTCCACCGGCTTCATTGACGGGCGGTCGTGCCCCGCCATGTTGCATATCTCTGCCTGCCAGCTATCCGGTAGCGGAAGAATCAGTTCCTTGGCGCCGTGCCAGGCGAGCTGGGGCAGTGTAATCTCGTTGGCCAATTATTCCCTCCGTAGAGTTTAGATATGAAATGCTGCTTAGCCCATTATGTTACGCTAGAAAATCTTTGTCAAAGCTCATGCCGAAAGCCCCATCGAATGTATGGCGAACTCGTGGTGCCCGAGTATCTCGGCTTTGGTGACCTTACCCGAGGCTACCTCAATGATTTCCTGGAAAATCTTATCGCCGATGCTCTGGATAGTCGCGTTGCCGTCCAGGATTTCCCCGGCATTGATATCGATGTTATCCTGCATATGCCGGTAGATACGGCTGTTGGTAGCTACCTTGATGACCGGCGCTACCGGAGCGCCCAGGGGCGTTCCGCGCCCGGTGGTGAAAACAATCACCTGGGCCCCGCCGGCAATCATGCCCGTGTTACAGACGGCATCGTGAGCGGGACCGTCCATGATAATCAATCCCTTTTCCGTTGGTTTCTCGGCGTACTCTACCACTTGCTTAATCATGGTCGTGCCGCCTTTGAGGACCGCCCCCAGCGACTTTTCTTCGAGGGTGGTCAGGCCGCCTTCGATATTACCCGGTGAAGGCTCGGAGCCGCGGATGTCCACACCCGCCTTAAAGGCCAGGGATTCCATTTCCGCGGTTATCTCGTAGATACGCTTTTTCACGGTATCATTCGCCGCCCTTCTTGCCAGCACCTGTTCGGCGCCTATCATTTCAGGGGTTTCGGTAAGAAGCACCGTACCGCCCGCTTCTACCAGTCGGTCGCAAGCATGGCCGAGGGCCGGGTTAGCCGTCAGTCCGGAGAAGGTATCGGAGCCGCCGCAGTTGGTGCCGATAATAAGCTCGGAGATGTCCACCGGTTCGCGGACAGCCGTGGCGGCTTCCTTGAGCAGCTTCTTGACGAGGATTTTCCCTTTGGCTATGGTCTTATTAGTGCCGCCTTCTTCCTGGATACTTATTATTTCGTACCGCTGGCCTGATACGTCCAGTTTTTCAGCTATCATCTTGGGCGTTATCAACTCGCAGCCCAGTCCCACCAGCAATACGCCGGCGATGTTGGGACTGGCGCAGAACCCGGATATAGAGCGAACGATATGCTCTTTTTCAACGCCCATGTGGCCGCAGCCGTGGGGATGGCTGACGACCACCGAGTCCGGCACCGCCCGACTTATCATCTCGGCGACGGCGCTGGCGCAGATTACCGTGGGGAATACCAGCACGTGGTTACGCGTACCGACCGTCCCGTTAGCTCTACGAAATCCCATGAATTTCATCGTTTATCGCCTCTCCCCCGGAGTCCTTCGACGTTGTGAATATGTACGTGTTCCCCCTTTTTTATGGTAACCGTCGCCCGGCCGACTATTTCGCCGTACTTGATGATGTTTTCACCCGGTTCGATGTCCCGCAGAGCGAACTTGTGCCCGACAGGGATATCCTGTAAAAGGGCTGTGCCGGCATATTCCTCAATACTGATTTTTTCACCTCTTTCAAGTAGGCGTACCGCCGTGGCAACGTTGTCTTCCGGGGTAAGCACCAGTGCTTCCAGAGCCATCTTTTCTCCTCCGGCTTATATTATGGGATTATCTATGCCCCTCCTGTCAATATTCGCCTTATTGCCGCCAGTTCACCGCGGATCTGTCGAAGAGCAGCCGGTTGACCAGAACGCTTGTTATATCATCACTTGCTTTCAAATCGGCCATCAGTCCGGCGGTGAGCCTCCTCGCGATAATCAGGACAAACAGCGCCGCCAGGCTCCAGGTTATTTCCGGCGGTTCGTCCAGCCACCAGGCCGCCAGCGGCAGCACCAGGAAACAGAGGAACATGCCCACCGGTAGGCTGCGACTGTACGGTCCACCAACTACCGGACGCCGCGCCTCCTTGTTACCGAGTATGCGGGGCACGGTCCTGAACAGCAGTGATGTCAGCACGGGAACCATGCCTATCAAAGCCGGTTGCCATGACAGGGCGAAAACCATCGCCAGGGCGATACTGTTACCCTTTTCACCGTCGAATTTTTTAAATACCGGCCACATCTGCCCCGCTACCGCGGCCACGCCGGCCAGGGCGATGTAGAGAATCCCGAAGTCCAGGGCTTTGCCGACCAGTACCGGAATAATGCCTTTGGAGAATTCCCCGATGATACCGATGATAGCCAGTGTTTTACCGCCTTTTTCCCAGAGGGTCTGGTGAAAATCGCCGTTCAAATCGACGCGGCGGAGTCTGGCCAGGAAGGACAGGTGGGGCAGCGAACCTAGCAGGTATGCCCCAGTAATAAGAGCTGTTTCAGGCAACATGACATATATTAGCATATATCCAGGCGGGGGTTTCAACAGATTCCTTTGTAGTAAGTATTGACAGGATGGCGGAACGATAATAAAATATTATTAGGTATCACCATATAATTAGACAAACACAAAGTAATATAGCGGAGGTAAAAAGAGATAATGAATCAGCGGGAGTTAGTGGAAGAAATTCTGAAGATTTCCGAAGATATCTATAACGCTATCCCGCTGGATATACCCTCGGAGTGGTTGAATTCCGATTTGACGGTCGCCCAGTTGCGCGTACTGCTGGTACTCCAGGCTCAGGGACCGAGTCGGATGAGTGACATTGCTTCGGTAACCGGCGTTACCCTGCCGACCGCTACCGGCGTGGTGGATAATCTGGTCAGGAAGGCATTCGTCGTCCGTGAGAATGATCCGCAGGACCGCCGGCTGGTTATATGCCGGTTATCTCCCCGGGGGCAGGAACTGATTAATAAACTGTGGACGTCCGGCCGATTTCAGATGGAAAATCTACTGGATGGACTGGAGCCGGAGCAACTGGAAAAAGCCCGTGAGGTGGCTCAGATGCTCCTGGAAAACG
>DAOUER010000084.1:0-29916 GCA_034430375.1 Dehalococcoidales bacterium | reverse complement strand
GCTTCCGGCCGAACCTGGATAAAATCGGCGATGGTACCGGGTTCTATCAGGTTATCGCCGGATATGACTAAAAATTCGTCCTCGGCCACCTCTTCCGCCTGCGATAAAGCGTGGGCCGTACCCAGCTGGGCATCCTGGTTGATGTAGGTCAACTCTACCCCAAAATCTTCCCCGGAGCCCATGTAGTCAAACACCTGCTCTTTGCGGTAGCCGATGATGACCACGATATTGCGGATGCCGTTGGCGGCCAGCGATTCGACGACATACTGGAGAATCGGCTTGTCCGCGATGGAAAGCATCGCTTTCGGCCGGGTAACTGTAAACGGGCGGAGTCGCTGTCCTTCACCTGCTGCCAGAATTATTGCCTGTTTCATAGCCACACCTCAAAATATCTTTGAATCAGGGGCGATAATCCCGCTGGCCACAGCCCCCGGTCCTACGAACGTATTATTACCGATAATACAGCCGACATTGATAGAAACGTTGATGCCGGTTTCCACATTATCGCCGATGATGGCGCCCAGCTTACGCCGTCCGGTATCGACACCAGCTACGGAGATATTCTTCTTATCCAGTCTCAGGTTGGCAATCTTGGTACCGGCGCCGAGATTGCATTTTTCGCCGATAACGCTGTCGCCGACATAGTTATGGTGCGGTATCTTGGTGCCATTCATGATAATGGAGTTCTTCACCTCGACGGCGGCACCGATACGGCAGCCGTCACCTACCGAAGTAGCCGGGCGGATAAAGCAGTTGGGGCCGATATCACAGTTATCCCCAATGATAACCGGCCCGTTGATATACGCCCCGCTCCGGACCACCGTGCCCTTCCCGATAGACACCGCGCCGTTTAACACGACGTTTTCTTCCACGGTTCCCTGAATATCCGACTCGATACCGTCCAGTAAAGCGGCGTTAGCGGCGAGTAAATTCCAGGGATAACTCAGGTCGGTCCACTCCTTAATCACCTGGCAACCGATTTCCCGGCCGGCTTCAATCAGCAACTGAATGGAGTCGGTGATTTCATATTCGCCCCGCGGCGATTTTTCGGTCCGGGCTATGGAATCGTGGATGTCCGGGGTAAAGAGATACAGTCCGGCATTAGCCAGGTTGGAGGGCGGTTTATCCGTCTTCTCATGAATCCGGACGACCTTATCGTTTTTCAGTTCTATCATTCCCAGTCCCTGCGGGTCTTCGACCTCGATAGCGCTGAGAGTAGTACCGTTATGATTAGTTACCAGGTTGCCGATATCATCGCGGTTGATAACGACATCGCCGTTCATCACCACGAAATTGCCCTCGAGTTTACCGGCTATCATGCGCAGGGCGTCGGCGGTACCGAGTTGCTTTCTCTGCTCGGAATAGCCGATAGCCACCCCCAGTTTTTCGCCGCGGCCGAAATAGTCCCTGACCTGCTGGTCACAGTATCCGACCACGAGAATAAACTCTGTAATCCCGGCCTCCCTGGCCTCGATGAGAAGGTGCTCCAGGATAGGCTTGTTGGCAATCGGCAGCATCACCTTGGGTCGCGTGGCGGTGAGTGGGCGCATCCGGATCCCTTCACCGGCCGCCATAATCACAGCTTTCAATTTCTCTCCCCTCCGCCCGTGGCAGATTCTTTTATTACTTCTAAGCAACTATCGTACAACTGCGCGACTCTTTCTTCGGTTTTAGCCTCGGCGGTAATCCTTATTTTCGGCTCGGTGCCGGAAGGACGCACCAGCAGCCATCCGTCACTAAAATTAAGCTTGACGCCGTCGGTATTGCTGACAGATACCGGTTGGAGGGCCATCAGCCGCGACTCCATCCCGGACAG
Organism: Dehalococcoidales bacterium; assembly: GCA_034430375.1. GTDB lineage: Bacteria > Chloroflexota > Dehalococcoidia > Dehalococcoidales > RBG-16-60-22 > W425. The sequence continues at coordinate 28,100 of DAOUER010000084.1, read as the reverse complement.
GGAAATGCCTTCGCTGCCGGTACTACCCCGGCGTAAAGGATAGGAAGGCAGGCTGTCAACCAGTCCCGACAGCTTTTGCCGTCCGGCGACAGCCGCCAGTTGCGCGGCCGCATATATGCCGTCGGGGCAGAGCGATATCTCGGGGAATATCCAGCTCCCGGACGTCTCCCCACCAAAATCCCCGCCGTTCCTCAATTCCTCGGAAACAGCCGTATCGCCGATACGCGTACGGCGCACCTTGCCGCCCATCTCCTCGATAACCATGGAAGCATCCAGCGTGGTCACCAGGTCATTCACTCCCAGGGCACGGGCAAAGACAGCCAGCAGCTTATCGCCCGGCACGAACCGCCCCCGGTCGTCGACCGCCATCATGCGGTCGGCATCGCCGTCGTGGGCTATGCCAAGGTCGGCTCCAGTCTCTTTCACTTTCTCACATAGTCCTTCGAGATTCTTTTCGGTCGGCTCGATACCGCGGGGGAAAAAGCCACTGGGATTACAGTTCAGGGATATCACCTCGGCGCCAAGCTGCCGAAACATCCCGGGAGTTACCTCGGAGGCGGCGCCGCTGCCGGCATCCACGACCACTTTCAGTTTCAATCTGACGGGGAAATGTGACACTATAAAATCGACATGATTATCAATTGCCCCCTTGTAAAGACTGCTTCTCTTGATTTCTTCCCAGGGTGACGGCGCCAGTTCATCCGACGTGATTTCTTGTTCTATGGCTTCCTGTTGTGCGACCGTAAAGGAAGAACCGTCCGGGTTGAGCAGCTTGATGCCGTTATATTCGGGGGGATTATGGGAGGCGGTAATCATCACACCGGCATCGAAAAGACGGGTAGCGTAGGCCAGGGTAGGCGTGGGCGCAACCCCGGCATCCTGACAGCCGGCCCCGGCCCCAAGCAGACCGGACATGACGGCATGTTTCATAACATCTCCGGAGGTACGCGTGTCGGTGGCTATAATGGTATTCCGGTAGGTTTTACCCACCGCCAGGCCAACGCGAAAAGCGAGATTTACCAGGTCCTGGTTGAACACAGCACGTATGCCGGAAGTACCAAAAAGCCTCATACACACTAATTCTACTCTTACGGTGACAAATGTCAACCAAGTTAACCCTGATGTTGTCATTTATCGTATAAGCAGGTTTCAGGTTCACTAAATCAGCATCTGGTCGCTTTAACACCCAGGTACTTGGCCACCAAATCCATAGCGCAATACTCCCCGCACATGCTGCAGGCAGTGCTCTTGGTATCACGCTGGTGGTGTACCCGCCGGGAGCGTTCGGGATCGAGGGAGTGTTTGGCCTGTTCTTCCCAGTCGAGGCTTTTCCGCGCCACGGCCATTTTACGGTCTCTTTCCGCCGCGCCTTTAACTCCCTTAACAATATCGGCGGCATGGGCCGCGATGCGGCATGCCATAACGCCTTCGCGGACGTCATCGACATCCGGTATGGCCAGGTGCTCCGAGGGCGTCACGTAGCATAGAAAGTCGGCCCCGACTGCCGCAGCAATAGCCCCGCCGATAGCCCCGGTGATATGGTCGTAGCCGGCGGCGATATCAGTCACCAGCGGACCGAGAACGTAGAACGGGGCGCCTTTACAAACGGATTTCTGCAAGAGTATATTGGTCTCTATCTGGTCGAGGGGGACATGCCCCGGCCCTTCCACCATTACCTGAACGCCGGCATCCCATGCCCTCTGGACGAGTTCCCCGATGGTTAATAATTCTTCGATTTGAGCGCGGTCGGTAGCATCGGCGATACTGCCGGGTCGCATACCATCGCCCAGACTCAGCGTAATATCATATTCCCGGGCTATTTCCAGCACCCGGTCGTAATATTCGAAGAGGGGATTTTCACGTTCGTTGTGGAGTATCCAGCCGGTCAGGAAAGCCCCGCCGCGGCTGACAATATCGGCGACCCTCCCCTGCTGCTTGAGCCGGTCGATGGCCGCCCGGGTTACCCCGGCGTGGATGACCATGAAATCCACCCCGTCACGAGCGTGGTCTTCGATGGCGTTAAACATGTCGTCAGGGCTCATGTTGACGATAGCCCCCGACTTTTCGATAGCCTCGACGCCAGCCTGGTAAATCGGCACGGTGCCCACCGGCAGCGTGGTGGCCGCGATTATCGCCCGGCGGATGGATGGAATATCGCCGCCGGTGCCGAGGTCCATAACGGCATCGACCCCGGCTTCCTCGGCCGCCCGTAACTTTGCCAGCTCGGTATTAACGTCGCCGAAATCCGGGGATGTGCCGATATTGGCGTTGGTCTTGGTCGACAGCCCTTTCCCGATTCCGCAGGGAACGAGTCCGGTACGCTTGATGTTGGCCGGAATAACTACCGTACCTTCGGCAATGCGTTCACGGACAACCTCGACATCCAGCCCTTCCACCCTGGCGACCGCTTCCATCTCCGGCGAGATGTTACCGCTTTTTGCAATCTCCAACTGTGTCATTCCGGCACCTCCACAAAACAACAAAACCAGGGGCTGAGGCGCTAAATGGAAGACCCTGGTCTGATTTTCTCTCGCTTCCCTACGCTCGAATTAACGAGTTCAGGTTCCAAGGGTCGCCCCGAAAGCCTCGGGACTCTCAGCCCTGAGCACCCCCAGCGTTTATATTGTACCTTTATTATATTACAGGACTCTTACAAAGTAAATAATAACGAATAAAATTAGCCATTTCCTATATTGTTACTATAGATAGGTTTAGGAGAACAATAGCGAAGATAACGGGAATTACTGCGATGATTGTATTGGAGTAGTAGTAATTTTTCCCCATATTTGAGCATAATAACTCTCAGAACGGAAGCCAACCATATCACCGATTTGAGGCTTGCCCATAATTAGGATGTCTCCTCCGTATGAGCATATATGTTCAACTGTTTCACCTTTATGATACCAGCGTTTACGAAAAACCGTACCCTCTGTGACCAGTACGTCTATACATTGTCCGGTAGCAATTCCGTTTGGTTCATCTTCATCAAAATCGCCGTAACCTACCACTCCGTACGTATCAAAATGCCGGGTATCCACAACACGTCCAATACCCATATATTTCCTGTATATTTGGCTTTTGGCTTTTTTACTTGCCAAGTGATTACCCCTGCTTTGAAGAACTACAACATCTTTATACAATAGGCCACGGGAGATTTCAACATAAGGTTTATGAAAAAATATATCTTGTATCTTTGGGAATATATATTATAAAAAGCAGGCTAGGCTGTCATCTTCTATTTCTCTTTAAACGGCAACTCTAAAACAGTTCCGGCGTTGTTCTGGAAAAACCTGTCCCCGAAGACCTGCGCCAGGTAGGCAGCCGCGTTGAACCCGGTACAGTGGGATACGCCCAGGTACTGCACCCCCATCTCCAATAGCGCCGCCGCCGTCTTTTCCAATCTTTCCTGTGAAGCGTGCACCAGGTGCGTACCGCCGATAGCGGCGTATATATTATCCTTGCCGGTAATTTTCCTGACTTGCTGCAGGGTGTTGACGATACCGTGGTGAGAGCAACCCAGGATTACCACCAGTCCGAAATCGGTATCGATAACCATGGCCAGGTCATCATCAAGGGTGTCCTGCTCCGTCTCCCCGTTTCTTTTAACCAGAAGATACTTTTCTAACACTTCATAGTCGTTAGTCATGGGCACATAGCCGGTGGTCATAATGCGTTCGGTAAGTTTTGCCGGCTCCGGTGAAAGCTTGAAATTCGCCCCCAGCGCCTCCAGCGCTTCCCGGGGGAAGGGAATCCCTACATAACGCTCCGGGCCGACCTCCATGCGACCGTACTTACGTCCCCAGACATCCGGGTGGGCGTAGACGTCAATCTTCTTGTGCATCCTGGTTAGTACATCGCGGAGTCCGCCGGTGTGGTCGTAATGCCCATGACTGAGAACGATACATTCGGCAGTCGCAAGGTCAATCCCCATGAGGTGGGCATTATACACCGCCGAAAAACCGGCACCGGTATCGAAGAGAATCTTCCTCCCATCGGCTTCGACCAACATGCATAGTCCCCACTCCCCCAGGCAACCGGGGCCGGCGGTGTTTTCACTCAATGTAGTTATTTTTACTTCCATAGTTCCCTCCTTTTACAGCGGCCAGCCCAGCCATTCGAACAGGCCGACCATCCTTAATCCCATGTAAACCAGAACAATAACGAAAATGTAGAGCAGCACCTTTCGCGGCATCTTGTGGGCTACCGCCGCCCCGACCTGCGCCATGATAGCGGCGGGTACCACCAGGAGCAGCCATGAAGGGATATTAACATACCCCAGCGAATAGTCCAGCCTGTCGGGGACGCCGATGCCGTTGATAATATAGCCCAGGATACCGCCGAGGCTGGTGAGCGTCATGATGGCCAACGAAGTGCCGATGGCATAATGCATTTCGAACCGGAGCGCCAGCACCAGCACCGGGATCATAACAACACCACCGCCGATGCCGAACATGCCGGCCACGAAACCCAGCGGGATAGCCCAGATTACCCAGAGCCACGGTTTGCTTATGGCCTCAATTTTGTACTGCGGTTCGCGGGCGGTGGCCATCCTTATCGCGGTGAGAAGTACCACCGCGCCGAAAGCTACCTTCAAACCGGCGCCGGAAAGATGCGTTGCCAGCGTAGAGCCGAGTAACGCAGCCACCAGGCTGCAGGCACCCATAATCACCCCCGCTTTCCACATTACCGCCTTATTACGGTGATGTCGCCAGGAACCACTGATAGCCGTGGGCAGGATGACCAGCATGCTGGTGCCGAATGCCGTTTTCACGGCCAGGTCTTCCGGCAGACCCATCGCCGAATAAACGATTATCTGTACCGGGGTCATGATGAAGGCGCCGCCCAGACCCAGCATACCACCGGCAAATCCGGCACCGGCCCCGGTAATCAATAACATAATGATATGTTCCGGCGACATTATGAGAAGTTCTCCAGACTAATTATTATGGCATTACTCCCCGAGCTTTTTCCTGACGGCTGCTTTCTTGCCCTCGATGGTCAGGGGCTTATCCCGGCGTTCGTCAATCCTGAGGGTGGTGACCACTCGCTGGATTCCCGAGTTGAACGCCGAATCATGCATTCTCTTGGCCAAAGACAGCAGCTGCTCCAGGTCACCCTCAATCACGGTATTCATGGCGGTAAGTTCGTATTTGATACCAGGTTCGTTTTTCAGTATTCTTACGGCACCGGCGACGAATTCACTCACCGAAGGCTGAGCCGTTCCTACCGGCACCACGCTTATATCAATCATTGCCATTCTCTTAGTCCTCCTTGGGTATGGTGGATATGTTAATCGATACCATTCATCAGGCGGTGATAATAGCTACCGGAGGTATAGAGAGCCCCCAGCGGATTATGGCCGAGAACCCGGTCCTTTACCGCCAGGACGGTTAACGGAACGTTACAATATTTGATAAATATGGTGTCATGCCCGATGCATAGTCCCAGCATGATGGCCAATTCCACCCCGGACTCGTTGATTATCATCGCCTGAGCCACCGGATTGCACATGGTCTCCCATTCCCCGGGCTCCGCTATCTTTTCTTCAGGCAGGATGCCGATTCTCTCCTTGGGGATGGCCCCGGTCTTGCACTGGACGGAAACAACCTCAAAACCATTGTTTTCCAGGATTTCGGTCAGCATTCGGGCTTCATTAGCCAGTCCTCCACAGTGAGCGACGCCCAATCGTTTATAACCGCATTTGCGGGAAAACTGGATTAATTCCTCGATACGCGATAGCCTCGTCCTCAGTCCATCCGGCAAACGCTCGTAGCACTGGCCTTCCTGTACCGAAGCCAGCCGGGCGAATTTCTTCAAATCCGGTGAATCATATTCCGTTATAGCTCTGGAAAGCACCTCGGGCATGAGCTTCATGGGACAGAATGCCGGGGCTTTTTCCAGGGATTCCGGTTCAGCATCAGCCGTTTTCCCCCGGTTCTCGCACACCTTAGTGACGCACCGCGCACACTGGGGATAATTCTTCTTCGTCATAGCAAACTCCTCATATCCATTCTGAACTTTATTCTAGTCATTTACTCAACAAAAAACAAACGGAAGACAGTGATTTCACCCGATACTATCAGGGTGTATTGACGGTTTAAATCCGGTTAAATACCCTATTAGATATAAAGCCATTGATAGTATAATATGGGAGAGGTTGAATTAGATACAAACACAGCTTCAACCTGTATCTTGTTCTTTCTTGACTTTTAAAACGGCATAAGATAAACTTATTTGAGTAAGCGGGGAAATTATATTATTAATCTGAGTGCTTCCCCAGAAGTCTCAGATTTAATTATGCCAGAAGCAACATTTTCATGAAGATAGCGATAAGCGGTAAAGGTGGCGTCGGTAAAACCCTATTATCTGCATTTCTTTCTCGTACTTTCTCCCAGGCCGGTTTCTCCGTTATTGCCATTGATGCCGACCCCGATGCCAATCTCGCCGCCACGCTTGGCTTTAACCACCCGGAACAAATAGTGCCCATCTCCGAACTCGAAGACCTCATCGAAGAACGCGTCGGCGTACGACCCGGGCAATCCGGGTCGCTTTTTAGATTGAATCCCAGGGTCGATGACCTGCCGGATAAATACTCCGTGAAAATAGACGGCATAAGATTGATGTCGATGGGGCGGATAAAGCGGGGAGGCACCGGCTGTTACTGCCCCGAGGGCGCCCTGCTCCAGTCCCTTATGAGCCATCTCATCGTCCAAAGCAACGAAGTGGTCATTATGGACATGGAAGCGGGAATCGAACACCTGTCGCGGGGCACCGCCAAGTCGGTTGATAAGTTAATAATCGTGGTTGAACCGGGGCGGCGAAGTATCGAGACAGCCCGGACAATCAACCATCTGGCCCGGGATATCGGCGTGGAGAAAATTGCTATCGTGGGTAATAAAATCAGGAGTGAAAGCGATAAAGAATTCATCAAATCCAGCCTGCCGAACTCCGAGTTTCTCGGTTTCATACCCTACGACCCGGCCATTACCGAAGCCGACCTGGCCAGTCGTTCGGTTATTGAGTCCAGCCGGGAAGCGGCTGAAGAAGTTAAAGCTATTTACGATAAACTGGTATCTTCAGTGGAACGACCCCCTGCAAATAAGACATAATTATAGGAGGTTCTTGTGGCTTACAACGCTGTTGAAATGAAAGACTGGCAAATCTCGGAAGCGGCGGAGAAAAACATGCCGACTGCTGACGAATGGCGGGAGAAACTCGGACTTACCAGAGAAGAGATGCTCCCCTACGGTCGTATTGCTAAACTCGACTTTTTAAAGATTATCGACCGGCTTAAAGACAAGCCCGACGGTAAATACATCGAGGTTACCGCTATTACCCCCACCCCCCTCGGCGAGGGTAAAAGCACCACTTCATGCGGTCTCATGGAAGGTATGGGCAAACGCGGCTGGAATGTCGGCGGCGCCCTGCGCCAGCCCTCAGGCGGCCCTACTATGAATATTAAGGGAACGGCGGCCGGCGGCGGCAACGCTCTCCTCATTCCCATGACTGAATATTCGCTGGGGCTTACCGGAGATATTAATGATATTATGAACGCTCACAACCTGGCGATGGTAGCCCTTACGGCCAGGATGCAGCACGAACGCAACTATGATGATGAGCAGCTGTCCCGGCTAACCGGTATGCCTCGTCTGAACGTTGACCCGACCAAGGTAGAATTCGGCTGGATAATGGACTTCTGCGCCCAGAGTCTGCGCAACATTATCATTGGCCTGGGCGGCCGCATGGACGGCTATACCATGCAGTCCAAGTTCGGCATTGCCGTCGGTTCCGAGCTGATGGCCATGTTATCCATCGTTACCGACCTGGCCGATTTACGCAAGAGAATGGATGAGATAACGCTGGCCTATGATAAAAAGGGCAAACCCGTTACCACCGGCCACCTGGAAGTCGGCGGGGCGATGACCGCCTGGATGCGCAATACCATTAATCCCACCCTGATGTGCACGGCGGAATACAATCCCTGCCTGGTACACGCCGGCCCCTTCGCCAATATCGCCGTGGGACAGTCATCAATTATTGCCGACCGTATTGGCCTAAAAATGTTTGATTACCATATTACCGAAAGCGGCTTCGCGGCGGATATCGGCTTCGAGAAATTCTGGAACGTGAAATGCCGTTACAGCGGACTGAAACCGCATGTATCCGTGCTGACCACCACCATTCGTGCCCTGAAGATGCACGGCGGCGGCCCCAAGGTCGTGGCCGGTCTCAAACTCCCCGAGGAATACACCGAGGAAAACGTCGGCCTCGTGGAAAAAGGATTGGCTAATATGGAGCACCTCATCGGGGTTATCCGCAAGTCCGGCATCAACCCAGTGGTCTGCATCAATGCTTTCCATACCGATACCAAGGACGAGATTGCCGCTGTCAGGAAAGCGGCCGAGGCGGCCGGAGCACGATGTGCCCTCTCCACCCACTGGGCGGACGGCGGCGACGGCGCCCTGGAGCTGGCGGACGTGGTCAAGGAAGCCTGTGAGGAAGAAAACGAATTCAAATTCCTCTATCCTAACGAGATGAAACTCCGGGATAGGGTGGAAATTATTGCCAAAGAAGTCTACGGTGCCGACGGAGTCTCCTGGACTGCTGACGCCGAAACCAAGGCCAAGGCATTCGAAGCCGACTCCAAGTATGACGAATACGCCACGATGATGGTGAAAACGCACCTGTCCCTCACCCATGATCCAACTCTTAAGGGAGTGCCCAAGGGATGGACGCTGCCCATACGCGATGTGCTTATCTATTCCGGCGCCAAGTTCCTCTGCCCCATGGCTGGAACGATTACCCTGATGCCGGGCACATCGTCCAACCCGGCCTTCCGGAGAGTAGACGTGGACGTTAATACCGGTACCGTACAGGGTATTTTCTAGCCCCGGTACTGGCACCGGTTGTAAACTGAATATTTGAAACCATTTGTCTGTTAGAGCAAGGCAGAATAGAGGATTGTGTATTGAGCATTAATATCGCCGTAGCCGGTAAGGGAGGTACGGGAAAAACATCCCTTACCAGTCTCATCATCCGCTACATAATCAATAATAACCTGGGAAATATCCTGGCCGTCGATGCCGACCCCAATTCCAATCTAGCCGAAGGCCTTGGTCTTGAGGTAAACCAAACCGTCGGGCGCATACTCAACTCGTTCCAGGGGGAAAAACTCGGTATCCCGGCAGGGATGACCAAGGAAGGCTACCTGGAATACCAACTCAACCTGGCCATGACGGAAAGCAAGGGGATCGACCTGATTACCATGGGGCGGGGAGAAGGCCCGGAATGCTATTGCTACCCCAACGTGGTTATCCGTAAGCTTATCGATAATTGGGCCAAGAACTACAGCTTCGTGGTGATGGATAACGAAGCCGGCATGGAGCACCTCAGCCGGCGTACCACCCAGAACATCGACGAACTGTTCCTCGTCTCCGACCATTCGGTCAAAGGGCTGCGCGCCGTGGCCCGTATCCGGGACCTCGTCAAAGAATTGAATCTCGTGGTGAAAAGAGAATCTATTGTAATTAATCTTGTTCCCGGCGCCATCGACCCCTTACTGAGTGAGGAAATGGAGAGGCTGGGAATCGTCGTAACAGCCACGTTGCCGGTAGACGAAGACGTTAAAAGGTTTGACCTGGAGCAAAAACCGTTATTCGACCTGCCTGATAGTTCACTGGCGGTAATCGCGGTTAATGAATTAATGGACAGGTTGTTAAGCAAAGCGGGTGCGGCAGCTTGATAAATTAATACCGGAGGAAGCCCCGATACCAGAGAATTGGCTTTTTAACCGGATATTTATATACAATATATAATAGAGGGTAGTCAATACAATAATATTAAGGGGGGAATAGATGACAGCAAAACTGATCAAAGGCGCTGAGGTTGCCGCTCAAATCCGTGAAGAACTCAAGCAAGAGATAGCCGACCTCAAAGCCAAGCACAATGTCATACCCGGCCTGGTAACCGTACTGGTCGGCGCCGATCCCGCTTCGCAGGTATATGTCGGTGCCAAGGAAAAAACATCAAAAGAGCTGGGAATATACTCGGAGAGATATGACCTCCCGGCGGATACCCCACAGCAGGACCTTCTGGCGCTGATAGATAAACTCAATAAAGACCCCAAGATAAACGGTATCCTGGTACAGCTGCCCCTCCCCAAGGGACTGAACGAGGAAGAAGTCCTTTATGCCATCGACCCGAAAAAGGACGTGGACGGCTTTCACCCGGTTAATGTAGGCAAGCTGATGATCGGCGAGCCGGACTACCTGCCATGCACTCCCGCTGGCATCCAGCAGCTTCTCATCCGCTCCGGCACCCAGATAGAAGGCGCTGAAGTAGTCGTGGTCGGCCGCAGCAATATCGTCGGCAAACCCATCGCCAACATGCTTCTCCAGAAAGCCCCCGGAGCCAATGCCACCGTAACCGTTTGCCACACCCGTACGCGTGATATGACTTTTCATACCAAGCGCGCCGATATCCTGATAGTGGCGGCCGGTAAACCCAAGGCGGTTACCGGTGACATGGTTAAAGAAGGCGTGGTGGCTATCGATGTCGGCGTTAACGAGATCGGCAGGACCGCCGAAGGCAAGCGCATCCTGGCCGGTGATATCGATTTTGAAACGGTCAGCCCTAAAGCCGCCGCCATCACCCCCGTTCCCGGCGGTGTCGGCCCGATGACCATAACCATGCTGATGATGAATACCGTTAAGGCTGCCAAAGTCGCAGCCGGACTCTAATAGTAATAATACGGCCATCAGGTAATAACGAGGAGGAAAGAATGGAATATAAAACCGTACAAAAGGAAGCTCCGGGCCGTGGGAAGGTAGAAATACTGGCGGAAACTTATGATGACGGCTTACCCGTCGGGGAAGATGAAGGTAAGTGGCGTCAGAAACTCGAAAGCCGGGATGAAAAGCTAAAGTACCTTCAGAACGGTGAGAGATACTGGTACAATGACGATTGGTTCGGTAGCGAAAAAAGAAAGACGCCAGCCTGATAAAAGGAGGTCAACATGGCTTTTGAGATTCCAAAGACAGCCTATACCGGAAAAATAAGAGAAACCAAACTGGGCAGCGGTGATAAAACGGTAACCGTTGGCGGTGAAACAGCCTATCCATTCTATCTTTTCGAAGGCGAAATGCCCAACACGTCCAAGATAGCCATGGATGTTTACGATTCTCCTCCTGACGAGTGGCCGGAGGCTATCCTGGAGCCTTTCGCCGGCGTCACTGACGACCCGGTAGCCTGGGCACAGAAGTGCATTAATGACTACGGGGCGGAGATGATTTGCCTGCAAATGGCCAGCACCGACCCTAACGGTATGGATCGCCCGGCTGACGAAGCATCCCAGATAGTCAAAAAAGTAGCCGATGCCATCGATGTCCCGCTGATTGTCTGGGGGACGGCCAACCACGATAAAGACACCGAGGTTTTGAGAGCCGTCGCCGAGGCCATCCAAGACAAGAGCCTTATTCTGGGTCCCCTCGAAGAAGGCGACTACAAGAAAATAGGCGCCGCCGCTATTGGCTACAAGCATACCGTTGTCGCCTCGACACCCATAGACATCAACTTGGCCAAGCAACTTAATATCCTGCTGGGTAATCTCGGGGTACCCGATAATCTACTCATCATGGACCCCACCGTGAGTTGCATCGGCTACGGCATCGAATACTGCTATTCGGTCATGGAACGAATGAGGATGGCGGCACTAACACAACAGGACGCCAAGCTCCAGTTCCCCATCATCTGTAATATAGCCAAAGAAGTTTGGAAAGCCAAGGAAGCCAAGATATCCGAAGCCGAAGATCCCAAGATGGGAGATGCCAAGAAACGGGGAATCCTACTGGAAGCCATGTCAGCCATGGTCCTGCTTCTAGCTGGAGGCGATGTACTCATTATGAGACACCCGGAAGCAATCAAACTGGTCAGAGAAATGATGGCTGACCTGACCACAAAATAAGTGAGGTAAAAAACACATGGCAGAAGATGAAAAGAAGCAAAGAAGCATAGATAAGGCAACGCAAGAACTAATAGAAAAAGCCACCAGAGACGGAGTAAACACTGTCTTTGACAGGGCTGACTCGATGAAACCTTGCCCTATAGGCGCCGTGGGCAGCTGCTGTAAGCACTGTGGCATGGGGCCATGCCGGGTACCCCTACCCAAAGGCAAGGAGGAGACCCCCGAGGATAAACAGAAGAGACGGGGCATCTGCGGCGCTACGGCCGAGACAATCGCCGCCCGTAACTTCATCCGCATGGTTGCCGGTGGTGCCGCCGCCCACTCCGACCACGGTCGTGGTGTAGCTGAGCTCTTCCTGGCAGTAGCCAAGGGAGAGGCGCCGGGCTATGAGATAAAGGATGAGCAGAAGCTGCTGCAACTGGCCCTGGACTGGGACATTGAAATCGGAGAACGCAGTAACAACGAAATAGCTGTCGATATCGGTGAGAAAGCCCTCGCCGAGTTCGGCAGGCAGGAAGGCGAGCTCATCACCTTGAGGAAGGCGCCTCTGAAGCGTCAGGAACTATGGCGCCAACAGGGTGTAGCCCCACGTGGGATAGATAGAGAAATAGTAGAGATAATGCACCGAACCCACATCGGGGTCGACCAGGACTATAAAAACCTGCTGACACAGGGAGTCCGGGCCGCTATCGGTGATGGCTGGGGCGGCAGCATGATTGCCACCGAGCTTCAGGATATCCTTTTCGGCACTCCGGCCCCGATATTAGGTAAGGCAAACCTGGGTGTGCTCGAAGAAGATGAGGTGAACATCATCATTCATGGCCACGAGCCGCTGCTCTCCGAGATGATTGTCTCCGCCGCCCGGGAACCGGAAATGCTGGAGCTGGCCAAGTCCAAAGGGGCCAAGGGGATAAACCTGTCCGGCATGTGCTGTACTGCCAATGAGATATTGATGCGCCATGGAGTGGCTATCGCGGGGAACTTCCTGCAGCAGGAACTGGCGATAGTCACCGGTGCGGTGGATGCCATGGTAGTGGATGTCCAGTGTATCATGCAGTCCATCCAAACCGTGGCCGAGTGCTACCATACCAAGATTATCACCACCGCTCCCAAAGCCAAGATTCCCGGTGCCACTCATATTGAATTCGATGAGCACGATGCCCTGAAGTCAGCCCGGGAAATAGTCAAAATGGCTATTGAGAACTACCCTAATAGAAAAGGGAACATATATATTCCCGACGTTCAGTGTGACCAGATTGCCGGTTTCAGCCACGAGACCATCAATTACCTGCTGGGCGGAATGTTCCGGGCTTCCTACAGACCATTGAATGATAACATTATTAACGGCCGTATCCGGGGCGTGGCCGGTGTAGTCGGCTGCAACAACGCCCGCTGGGAACATAACCAGGCACACATCGCCATGGTCAAGGAGCTTATCAAGAATGATGTACTGGTAATTACTACCGGCTGTAATGCCATCGCCTGTGCCGAAGCCGGACTTCTGGTCCCTGAAGCCGCCGCCAAGTACGCCGGCGAAGGACTGACCGAGGTCTGTGAGACCGTCGGTATTCCACCGGTACTGCACATGGGCTCCTGCGTCGATAACAGCCGCATCCTGATAGCCGCCACCGCCATGGTCAAAGATGGCGGACTGGGCGACGATATCAGCGAACTACCCGTTGCCGGAGCGGCACCGGAGTGGATGAGCGAGAAAGCCATATCCATCGGACAGTACTTCGTTGCTTCCGGTGTTTATACCGTGTTCGGCGTTACCTGGCCCACCGAGGGCAGTAAAGAAGTAACCGATTACCTCTTCAAGGAAATGGAAGAGAAATACGGCGGTATGTGGGACTTTGAGCCCGACCCGATACAGGCGGCGCATAAAATGATTGCCCACATCGACTCGAAACGTAAAGCCCTGGGTATTGATAAAGCCAGGGAGAGAGTACTCTACGATATGGAAATGAGGCGCGAACTGGAAGGTTAATCTTCCGGCGCGGCGTTAATTAAGGAGGATAATAGGAAATGTCCAAGATAATTGCATCGGCAGCCATCCGCGGTGCCCACAAGATAGTCGACCAGGCGGATGCTAAATGGAAAGAAGCCATGGATAAATATGGCGCCAACGAACCGGTCGGCTTCCCCAACACCGCCTATTACCTGCCGATAATCTACGGTATTTCAGGAATGAAGGTGGAGAAGCTGGGCGATATGGAAACCGTCCTGAAGAAATGCAAAGCATTGCTGCCACCGCTGGTCAAGGAAGAGCACCACCTGCCCTACCTGGGACCTACCCTAGATGCCGGCATGATTGCCTTCTGGGCAGAAGAATTAATCGAAGCTATAAAATATCTGGAGAACGCCGACTCCTACGTGCTGGGCGAAGACGTTACGGATAGTAATATCTGGCTCGGCGCCGCCGATGATGTCATCATGAGGAAACGCGGCGTGGAGTTCGTCGACGGCACTGCCCCGGGCTTCGCGGCCATACTGGGCGCGGCACCAACCCCCGAGATAGCCAAGGACATCGCTGAAGAACTCCAGAAGAAGAACCTTTACGTGTTCATGGCCGGACAGCATAACGGGGAGACTTTCTCCGAGCAGCTGGTCAAGGCCGGCGTGCAGATAGGCTGGGGTACCCGCCTGGTCTCCTTCGGGCCGGATACCAGCGCCGCAGTCTTCGCAATAGGATTTGCCACCAGGGCAGCCATGTCCTTCGGCGGCATAGAGGCCGGTGATTACCGGAAAATCCTCATATATAATAAAGACCGCATTTTCGCCTTTGCCATGACCATGGGCGATGTCACGGATGAATGGTATGCTAACGGCGCCGGTGCTATCAACTGGGGGTTCCCGGTAATTGCCGATACTCCCATACCGGAAATCCTTCCCACCGGCGTTTGCACCTACGAGCATGTCGTGTCCAATATCGCGCACGATGAAATCGTCGCCAAGTCCATCGAGGTCAGAGGGCTGAAGGTTACCGTCACCGAGGTACCCATCCCGGTGGCTTTCGGACCGGCTTTCGAAGGCGAGAGGGTCCGCGGCGACGATATCTACCTGGAGGCCGGGGGCGGCCGCACGCACATGGTGGAGTGGGTGACTACCAAACCCATGGATGAAGTGGAAGACGGCAGGGTCGAGGTTATCGGGCCCGAGCTGGCCGATAGCGGACCCGGCTCGCGTTTACCCGTGGCGATTGCCGTCGAGGTTGCCGGACGCGAGATGCAGGACGACTACGAACCCATCCTGGAGCGCCAAATCCACCACCTCATCAACTACGCTCAGGGGGTGATGCACATCGGCCAGAGGGATATCGCCTGGATACGCGTTTCCAAGCAGGCGGTAGAGAAAGGCTTCAAGCTGGAGCATATCGGCACCCTATTACACGCCAAACTGCACCAGGACTTCGGCCGCATCTTCGATAAAATACAGGTAAAGCTTTATACCAAAGATGAGGACGTTGATAAAATCGTGGAAAAGGCCAGGGTCGCTTACAAGGTCAGGGATGAGCGTATCGAAGGCATGACCGACGAGACTACCGATACCTACTACTCGTGCACGCTCTGCCAGTCCTTCGCGCCCAGTCACGTCTGCGTTATCTCCCCGGAGAGGACGGGGCTGTGCGGCTCCTACAACTGGATGGACTGCAAGGCCGCCTACGAAATCAACCCCACCGGCCCCAACCAGCCGGTGCCCAAGGGCGAGACCATCGATGCCAAGCTGGGACAATGGAAAGGCGTCAACGCATTTGTTGAACAGGCTTCCCGCGGCAAAATCGACCATTACAACTTCTACAGCATCGTTAACGATCCCATGACCACCTGCGGCTGCTGCGAAGCCATTGCCGCTATCCTGCCCATGGCCAACGGCATCATGACGGTCAACCGCGAATACACCGGACAAACTCCGTGCGGTATGAAATTCACCACCCTGGCCGGGACCATCGGCGGCGGCCTGAGCACGCCGGGATTCGTGGGGCACGGTAAATATAACATTACCCAGAGGAAATTCATCGCCGCCGAGGGCAGCCTATTACGGATGGTCTGGATGCCCAAGATACTCAAAGAGGAAATCAGCGAGCGGTTCAAGGTCAGAGCCGAAGAGTTGGGCGTGCCCGACCTCCTGGATAGAATTGCCGATGAAACGGTAGGCATTACCGAAGAAGAGATACTCCCGTTCCTGCAGGAAAAGGAACACCCCGCCATTACTATGGACCCGATACTGGGCTAGAAAAGGGGAGAGTAAAAATTCTCGGTTGACCTATTAATAATATAAGAATAGCACCTTACCCGAAAAGCAGGTTAAGGAAAGGAGATTAGTTTATGGCACTATCCGGAATTCAAATCTTCAAATTACTGCCCAAGACAAACTGCGGCGATTGCGGCGTACCAACCTGCCTGGCCTTCGCCATGAGTCTGGCGGCGGGTAAAGCCGAGTTGAGTAAATGCCCGCATGTTTCCGAGGAAGCCAAGGCGCAGCTATCGGAGGCTTCGGCGCCCCCGATTCTTCCGGTTACCATTGGGACCGGAGAAAAGGCGCTGAAATTAGGGGCCGAAACCGTCATGTTCCGCCACGAGAAACGGTTCGAAAATGCGCCCGGCATTGCCATCCTTATCAGCGATACCATGGACGATGCCGAAGTCAACGCCCGGATGGGCAAGATTAAAACCCTGGAATACGAACGGGTGGGACTAACCCTGAGCACCGAACTGATAGCCCTGAAAGCGGAATCGGGCGATGCCGCTAAATTCACCGCCCTGGTCAACAAGGTTAAAGACGGTAGCGACGCCAACCTGATACTGATGAGCGATAATGTCGATGTCCTAACCGCCGCGGTGAAAGCCTGTGCCGACCGCAAGCCACTGATTTACGCGGCCACCACGGCTAACGCCGATGCCGTTTCCGCCCTGGCCAAGGAAACCGATTGCCCGGTAGTTGCCAAAGCCGACGGACTGGAAGAGCTGTCCGCTCTTACTGAGAAATTATCGGCTGCCGGACTGAAAAATATCGTCATCGACTCCGGTTCCCGGACGGTCAAACAGGCCCTGGAAGACCAGATAGTTATCCGGAGCGCGGCCCTGAATAAACAATACCGCCCCCTGGGTTACCCGACTATCACCTTCCCCACCGAGATGACGGACAATCCCATGAAAGAAGCCCTGATTGCTTCCATATTTATCGCCAAATACGCCGGCATCATCGTTCTTTCCGATTTCCAGGGAGAAAGCCTGTTCCCGCTACTGGTGGAGAGACTGAATATCTATACCGACCCGCAGCGACCGCTGGCTACCGAGCAGGGCATCTATGAAATCAATAATCCCAACGAAAACTCGCCGCTCATGGTCACCTCCAACTTTTCTCTGACCTACTTCATTGTCTCCGGTGAGATTGAGAACAGCAAGGTACCCAGCTACCTCTACGTTCAAGATACGGAAGGACTTTCCGTGATGACCTCCTGGGCGGCTGGTAAATTCTCTGCCGATATCATCGGACCGGCCATCAAGAAGAGCGGTATCGAAGATAAGATAAAACACCGCAAGCTGATAATACCCGGATACATCGCCGCCGAGAGCGGCGGGCTGGAGGAAGAGCTGCCCGGCTGGGAAATCATGGTAGGTCCCAGAGAGGGCGCCCATATCCCGGGTTATCTTAAAACATGGCAACCATAAGGTTAAAATAAGGAGGAAAGATGATCCTTATCGGCGAAAACTTAAACGTGATGTCACAGACCCTCGGCCCGGCATTAAGGGAGAGGAACGCGGGACCGATAGAGGAAATGGCCAAGGAAGAAACCAAGGCCGGGATTGACCTGATTGACCTTAATATCGGCCCGGCCCGCAGGGGCGGCGACGAATTGATGGCCTGGACTGTTGAAACCGTCCAGAACGTTACCGATAAAATGCTATCCCTGGATACCACCAATCTGGATGCCATGGAGGCCGGACTCAAGATCAAGAAGAATAACGTATTGATGAACTCGGTCTCGTTGCAGACCAGCCGCATCGACCGGGGGCTGGAAATGGCCGCTAAATATGATGCCGACATGATAGGGCTTCTCTGGAGCAACGAAGGCATGCCCCGTGACGTGAATGAACGAGCCATGCATACGGTGGACTTCGTCTATAGAGCTAACGAAGCCGGTATACCCAACGAAAGAATCTGGATCGACCCCATTGCCAGCCCCGTATCGGTGGAAATAAACCAGGTCAAAGCCTGCGTAGAGTTCATGGGCATGCTGGCGGAAATCGCTCCCGGATGCAAGTCCACGGTGGGTCTTTCCAATGTTTCCAACGGCGCCCCCGATAAACTCAGGTGCTGGCTGAACCGGACCTACATGATAATGCTGGTACGCCACGGACTGTATTCGGCGATAGTCGATTCTTTCGATGAAGACCTGATAAAAATAGCCAGGGGTGAAAGGCAGGATATCGTTGACCTCGTCCACAAGATGATGGACGGCGATACACCGGACATTGCATCACTGCCTAAAGAAATGGCCAACTACGCCAAGACGGTCAGGGTGCTTACCGGGGAATCACTTTATTCCGCCTCCTGGCTGGAAGTATAATATACGACCCACCAGGTACAATTAGGACTGGATAGTCGGGTCAAGCCCGATTATGATAATAGCTGCAGAACATGACAAGCGAACGCTTAAAAATACCGGATCGGAACGTACGTGATTACGCCAACGAACTGGCTTTCTCTATTGTTGTCAAGCAGCTGGTGGCAACTGAAGATATCGAGGCGCAATGCCGGAAAACCGGCAGCCGTTATATAAGGCCGGAAAAAGCGGTACTCATCAACTTCCTGAACCGGACCTATAAATTTAGCTATCCCGAGGGCGTAGTGTCCTTCGCCGATGAAACCGGCGAGGTACCTATCAAGGATAAAATCCTGATACTGGACTATTTTACCCGTGCCAGCGGGAATCCCCTTACCGGCGAGCTAATAACCTACAAGGAACTGCATGACGGCATTAATTACTTCCCCACCTTCCACAAGAGGGCTATCCAGCCATTCGTGACTTTCTTCGGGGATAAGCCGGAATACCTGATTGAAACCGCCGGGATATTCGGCGGGAAACCGGTAAACTATGGCGATGTCGCCGTAAAAATAGACGCTTTCAGTCGGGTACCGATAACGATAGCCCTTTGGCGCGGCGATGAGGAATTCGGGCCTGAAGGCAGTATCCTGTTCGACAGCACCGTTTCGGAATATCTGACCAACGATGATATTCATTCGCTCTGCGAAGGCATAGCCTGGAAAATGGTTAGAGTTCTTAAAGACAGGGGGTGATAATCCTGGCAGTAGATAACTTAACCAAAGCCGATGTTGAAGATAAAATGATGGTGATTTTCTCCCGTCACCGGGGCGAAAAACAGGAATTAATCCCTATCCTCCAGGAAACCCAGGCACAATTCCGCTATCTCCCGGCCGCCGCTATGAAAGAAACGGCCGCATTTTTACATATGCCGGAAAGCACGGTATATGGCGTTAGTACTTTCTACGCTCAATTCAAGCTGACACCCCTGGGGAAAAAGATAATCCGGGTATGCCGGGGTACCGCCTGCCACGTACGGGGGGCTTCGAAAGTTTTAACGGAACTGGAAAGCCGACTGGGTATCAAGGCAGGTAAAACTACCGACGACCTGGAATATACGCTGGAGACAGTCGCCTGTATCGGCGCCTGTGCCCTGGCGCCTACCATGACGATAGAAAACGAAACTTACGGCAAGATGACCCCAAAAAAAGTTGTGGAGGTTTTAGGTGACACAAGCGAAGCCAAGCAACAACAGTAAGATTATTCTGGTATGCCAGGGCACCGGCTGTGTATCCGGTAAATCGCTGGAACTAACGGCAGCTTTAGAAAAAGCGGTGGCCGATTTGAAAATACCGGGAGTGAAGATAGATTTTACCGGTTGCCACGGCTTTTGCGAACAGGGACCAGTGGCTATCGTAGAGCCGGAGGGTATCTTTTACACGCACGTCAACGTTGAAGATGCTCAGGAAATTATAGAGTCCCATATCCGGGACGGCAAACCGGTGGAACGCCTCTTCTATAAGGACCCCGCCACCGGTGAAGCGGTGCCGAAATACCAGGATATCAAGTTCTATAGCAAGCAGCAGCGTATCATCCTGCGGAACTGCGGGCATATCAATCCCGAAAGAATCGACGACTATATAAATGCCGGAGGCTACCAGGCTTTACCCAGGGTCATCAAGGAAATGACACCGGAACAGGTTATCGACGAGATAAAGCGTTCCGGACTGCGCGGTCGCGGCGGCGCCGGTTTTTCTACCGGTACCAAGTGGGAATTCTGCCGTAACGCGCCCGGCGACCAGAAATACATGATATGCAACGCCGATGAAGGCGACCCGGGGGCTTTTATGGACCGCAGCACCATGGAAGGAGACCCGCATACCGTTATCGAAGGATTAATTATCGCCGCTTACGCCCAGGGGGCTTCCGAAGGCTACGTCTACATCCGGGCTGAATACCCGCTGGCTGTTAAACGCGTCCGGTTGGCCCTGGAGCAGGCCGAGGAAAGAAATTTCCTGGGTGATAATATCCTGGGGTCGGACTTCAATTTCCATATCCACGTCAAAGAAGGCGCCGGCGCTTTTGTCTGCGGCGAAGAGACGGCGCTAATGGCTTCCATCGAAGGCAAGCGCGGCATGCCGCGATCACGCCCGCCATTTCCGGCTACCTCCGGACTATGGGGTAAACCGACCACCATCAATAACGTTAAGTCGCTGGCTACCGTGCCGGAAATAATCACCCGGGGCGCCGACTGGTTTGCGGCTACCGGAACGGAAAAGAGCAACGGCACCTGTGTCTTTGCCCTCACCGGCAAGATAGCCAACAGCGGCCTTATCGAAGTACCCATGGGCATCCCGCTCCGCGAGATAATCTATGAAATCGGCGGCGGCATACCCGGGGGCAAACAATTTAAAGCTGTACAGACCGGCGGCCCTTCCGGCGGTTGTCTGCCAGCCTCGTACCTGGATGAGTCCGTCGACTACGAATCGCTGGCCGCGGCCGGCTCGATGATGGGCTCCGGCGGCATGGTTGTCCTGGACGAGGAGACCTGCATCGTCGATATCGCCCGTTATTTCCTCTCCTTTACCCAGGCCGAGTCCTGTGGTAAATGCGTCCCCTGCCGCATCGGTACCAAGCAGATGCTGGACATTTTAGAGCGAATCTGCCGCGGCGAGGGCGAACCCGGTGATTTAGAATTACTCGAGGTCCTGGGCAAGCAAATCAAAGCTGGCTCTTTATGTCAATTAGGCCAGACCGCTCCAAACCCCGTTCTAACGACCCTGCGGTATTTCCGTGATGAATACGAAGCTCACATCAACGAGAAGCGGTGTCCGGCACTATCCTGCACCAACCTGATTTCCTTTTACATCCTGCCAGACAAGTGCCAGGGATGCGGCATCTGCCGGCGGAGTTGCCCGGCCGACTGCATTGCCGGCGATAAGAGAATGATACATATCATCGACCAGGATAAGTGTATAAAATGTGGGACATGCCTCGAGGTCTGCCCGGAGAGATTCGGTGCGGTGACCAAGGTATCCGCCGAAACGATAGACGTCCCTACTGAGTTAGTACCGGTTACCGCGGAAAAGCCGGGGGCGGCTAAAGAAACATCCTGACTTGATAAGATGATATATGGATAAAATCACGGTACATATCAATGGGCAGGAAATCCAGGCTGATAAAGGGATGACGGTCCTCGAAGCCGCCGGAGCGGCAGATATCTATATCCCGACACTCTGCCATCACCCGGACCTGGAACCGTACGGCGGCTGCCGTCTCTGCATTGTCCAGATTGAAAACATGCGGGGACTGCCCACGGCCTGTACCACGCCCGTCACCGAGGGCATGGTGGTTACCACGGAGTCGGAAACAATCAACGAGACCCGCCGCATGGCGCTGGAATTTATCCTCAGCACCCACCCCTGTGATTGCCTGGAGTGCCACCGGCGGGAGCGTTGCGGCCCCTATGATATTTGCCTGCGCCATGTCGCCGTGACCGACCGCTGTGTTGTCTGCCCCAATAACGACAACTGCGAACTGCAGGAAGTGGTAGATTACCTCGGCGTCCACGAGCTGCGTATCGCCCGGGACACTACACCACGCGATATTGATAACAGTAATCCATTTTTCGATATCGACCGCAACCGGTGTATCCTCTGCGCCCGTTGCGTACGCGCCTGCCAGGAGATAACCGGCGTGGGGGCGATAGATATGGCCTACCGCGGTTACAGCATGAAAGTAGCCACCTTTGGCGATACGCCCCTGATGGACTCGATATGCCGCTCCTGCGGCGAGTGCATGGTACGCTGTCCCGTCGGGGCCATAACCCCCAAGGACACTACCCGTCCGGAAGAAGAGGTCAAGACCACGTGCCCCTACTGCGGGGTGGGCTGCCAGATGTACCTCGGCGTCAAGGACGGAAAGATAACCGGCGTGCGCGGCGACCCCGAAGGCCCGGCCAACCAGGGAAGATTGTGCGTTAAAGGACGCTTCGGCATCGCCGAATTCGTCAACAGCCCCGAACGACTGACCACTCCGCTCATCCGGAAGGACGGGGAGCTGGTCAAGGCATCCTGGGAAGAAGCTCTGGACCTCGTGGCCGAAAAATTCAAGAAGTACCACAGCGACGAAGTAGGTGTGATCTCCTCGGCGAAAGCCACCAACGAAGACAATTACGTCATGCAGAAATTCGCCCGGGCGGTGCTGGGTACTAACAACGTGGACCACTGCGCCCGTCTCTGACATGCCCCCACCGTGGCCGGTCTGGTCACAACCTTCGGCAGCGGAGCCATGACCAACTCCCTCGACGATATCTGCCAGGCAAAATGCATTCTGGCCATCGGCACCAATACCACCGAAGCCCACCCGATAATCGGCATGGACATCCGCAAAGCGGTTCGTGAAGGCGGAACCAAGCTTATCGTCGCCAATCCACTGGAAATCGACCTGGTCAGGGATGCCGACCTCTGGCTGCAGCATCACGCCGGCACCGATGTCGCCCTGCTGATGGGGATAATGAAGCAAATCGTTGATGAATACCTGATGGACTTGAATTTCATCGAGGAGAGGTGCGAGAATTACGAATCCTTTAAGGAATCGCTGCAAGACTATCCCCTAGACATGGTGGTAGATGTTACCGGCGTACCCCGGGAAAAGATTATCCAGGCGGCCCGTATGTACGCCATCAACAGTCCGGCCAGTATCCTCTATACCATGGGGATTACCCAGCATACCCACGGCACGGATAACGTCATGGCTTTAGCTAACCTGGCCATGCTTACCGGCAATGTCGGCAAACCCGGCTCAGGGGTCAACCCATTGCGGGGACAGAACAACGTCCAGGGCGCTTGCGACGTGGGTGCTTTACCCAATGTCTATCCCGGCTACCAGTCCGTAGCGGATGAGAACGTCCGGGAGAAATTCGAGGCTGCTTGGGGCGCTCAACTAAATCCAAACGTCGGCAAGACGCTTACCGAGATTATCCCGGCCGCCGGGGACGGCCTGATTAAGGCGATTTACCTCATGGGAGAGAATCCGTACCTCAGCGACCCCGATTCAAAGCATGTCCGCGAGGCATTTAGGAAATTGGATTTCTTCGTGGTGCAGGACATATTCCTGTCGGAGACAGCCCTGATGGCCGACGTTGTTTTACCCGCCGCCAGCTTCGCCGAAAAGGACGGCACCTTCTCCAATACCGAGCGGCGCGTCCAGAGGGTAAGAAAGGCTATCGAACCACCCGGTATCAGCCAGCCCGACTGGTGGATAACGTCACAGATTGCCCGGCGTATGAGAGCCAGCGGCTTTGACTTTGAAGATGCATCCCAGGTTATGGAGGAAATCGCCAGCGTTACACCCAGTTATGGCGGTATAAATTACAAGCGACTCGAAGAGGGCAGCCTGCAGTGGCCCTGCGCCACCGAAGACCATCCCGGTACCTGCATCCTCCACACCGAATTGTTCAGCCGGGGTAAAGGGCATTTCGTGCCGCTGGAATACCGCCCGTCCGCCGAATTACCCGATGACGAATACCCGCTGGTACTCACCACCGACCGCAGCCTGTTCCACTTCCATACCGGCACGATGACCCGGAAGGTAAAAGGGCTAAATATATTTCATCATGAGGAACTGGTAGCGATTAATCCCGCCGATGCGGTACCCTTAGAAATCACCGACGGCGATATAATACGGGTGTTTTCACGACGCGGCGAAGTAACCGCCAAAGCCGATGTAACCGAGGCTGCCCCGAAAGGCACGATAGCCATGACCTTCCATTTCGCCGAAACCCCCACTAACGAGATAACCAATCCCGCCCTCGACCCCATATCCAAGATACCGGAGTATAAAGTGGCGGCGGTGAGAGTAGAGAAAGTCGGCAAAATCCCCGCCGGAACAGGGTAGCTCTTTTTCTACTTAATCCCTGGTATTTTACAGTCCACCCCCTTGCTCCCCCTCCCTTGGGAAGGGAATTACACAAAAAGAGGGGCGTCAGCCCCTCTTAAACACCCCCGCATTTGACGCTTACGTAATCGCCTTCTCTAAAAACCCAACGTTAAACGGCAAGAAGTCGATTTTCTCTACCGCTACCTCCCGGAAACCCATGGCTATATACCAGTTTTTCAGAACGGTATGCTCATTAACGATACCGATATTCACCCTATCGACACCTAATTCCTTGATGCACTCGATAGCCCGGTTCATCAACTGCTCACCCAGTCCCCGGTGCCAGTATTCCGGCAGCACGGCCAGTCGCTTGGCGAAGTAGCGGCCGTCCTCTTCCCTTTCCACGAGGATAATCCCCACCTGCCGCCCGTCGGTAAAAGCCCCGAAGAACCTCGCCCCACCAGCGCGCTTCTCATCCAGGTCAGCCACCGTGGTGAAAGCGGGGAACCGGGGGCAATTTTCCCGGTTAATGCCCAGTTCACCGATCACCGCGCCGAAAGCCTTCCCGATGATAGTGACACTTTTATCATGTGTATGCCCCGTAATTTCCCGAATTTCGTACCCGGGGCCGATAGTTTTTCTATTCACCTTCTGTCTCGATCAGTAATACCAGTTCGTCCAGGACAGCCTGGAGGGCATTCCATTCCTCGCCGAAGCCGGCCCAGTCGCCGTCCTGCAGTTCCAACTGCGCCTGTTCGTAGTGCATTCGGGCTTCTTCAATTAATTCGGCTACCTCGGGTGACATCGGTTCTCCCGGTTCTGTCGGAGGCTCGGTCGGGGGCTCGGTGGGCGGTTCTATCGGCGGGGTCTCCTCACCGAAGATAGCCTCGATACTGTCCAAGAGCATCGGCTGCATGGTTATCTTATCACCGGCCGCAACGATAACCCGCTTCAGTTCCGGCAGGCCGCCGGAGGTAGCCTGTAGAAAGACCGGCTCAACGTAGATATTAGAGTCGCCGATGGGTATCAATAATAGATTACCGCGGATAACCCGGGAACCGCCCCGGTCCCACAGGGCGAACTGCTCGGTGATGACGGTATCCTGCTGGATGCGGTTCTCGATCTGGCTGGGCCCGTAGACAAGGCGGTCCTTGGGGAAATCATATGCTAATAGCTTCCCGTAATTACCACCATCGCAACGCGCTGCCAGCCAGCCAATGGTATTGTTTTTGTTTACCGGCGTGAAGGGCAACATGAGTAAGAATTCTTCTTCGGTCTCGTCCGGCAGGCGCATGATAACGTAGTAAGGCTCCATGAGCTGTTCCTGCCCGGCGTAGACTTCCCGCGGCAATGCCCAGAGGTCCTCCGAGTTGTAGAAGACGCGGACATCGGTCATGTGGTACTTGCGGTACACCGACGCCTGGATATTGAACATGCCCTCCGGGTAACGGATATGGGCTTTCAATGAGTCCGGCATAGACTCGAAGGGAACAAAGAGGTCGGGGAAGATGGCCTGGTAGGTCTGAATCAGGGCATCATCCGGTTCGGTGACGTAAAAGGTTACCGTGCCGTCGTAAGCATCAATGACTACCTTGACGCTGTTCCGGATATAATTAATCTGGCTACTGTAGGCTACATACGGTTCCGAATAAGGATAGCGGTCAGTGGTGGTATAGGCGTCCTGTATCCACTGCAGTTTACCGTCGGCGATGACCAGGTAGGGATCGGCATCAAGTTCCAGGAAAGGCGCCAGGTGGTGTACACGCTCCTGTATATTCCGGTAGTAAAGCACGCGACTCTCGGAGTTCAACTCGCCACTGATGAGAATATTGATATCACCTAATTCCCAGGCATAAGCCAGCCGCCGGAAAAATCCGTCCAGGCTGACCCCATCCATGCCTTCGTACTCTCCGAAGACATTCTCGTCACCGCTGGGGTAGTCGAACTCCTGAGTATTGGTGTTGACGATGACGTACTCATCCGTCTTTTCACCGAAATATATCTGGGGTCGGGCCATCTCAAAATCACCGATGGGAGGTATGTCTTTCAAGAGCAAGTTGGGCAATCCCTCAGTGCTGACTTCATTGACCGGGCTGAGAACAACGCCGTAGCCGTGGGTGAATTGCAGCTTACGGTTGACCCAGGTCTGGGCCTCGCCGGCCAGCTTCTCCGCCGAAAGCTCCCGGGCCGAGAGCATGACCTGGCGGTATTCGCCATCGATTGCGTACCGGTCAATATCAATATCGTTGAAGTCATAGTAAAGCCGGATGGACTGGATCTGATTATAGGTATCCTTCAGGGGGCGGTGGTCCCACAACCGGATGTTATTTATCGTCACCTCGTTATCGATGATATCCTGGCTGGTCGGTGATGGTTCGGCCGGGAACGATTGTGTTTCGATACGGGTAAGCCCGAAGGCTTCCCGGGTAAAATCAATATTATATTCAATATAGGGGGTTTCTTTAGCCAGCTCGCTCGGCTCTACCTGGAAACGGTGGATAAGCCCGGGGTAGGCTACCCCAACGATAATAATCGCCACTATCCAGGCGCCGATACCGTAAAGCGGCCAGCGCAGCTTTCGGCGGAGGATTGAGTAGACAATCAATCCCATAAACAGGATCACTATCACCAGGAGGAACCACTGGGCCGGGACCTTGGCATTAACGTCGGCGTAGCTGGCTCCGAAGACAACCCCGCGATCGGAGAAGACCAGTTCCCAGATACCCAGCCAGTAGCCCCAGGCGAAAAGACCCAGGATAACAATGACCAGTCCTGCCAGGTGGAACATCACCCGCCGGGAGAAGTCAAACTTGAGTCGCTGTACACCATAGGCAATAGCATAGGTGATCACGGTGGCTATGAGAATAACAATGAGAGCTCCCACAAACCAACCCCGGAAAGCCTGCCAGAAAGGCAGCGAAAACACGTAATATCCGATTTCATTATTAAAAACGGGATCGGTGACGCCGAAAGGCTGCCAGTTTAAAAAGCGGAGTATGGTCAGCCAGTTGCCCTGGGCAATGATTCCGAAAATAAAACTTAAAAAGGCGGTGCCCAGAATCACGTTCCACCGGATGACTTTTTGCACCCGACTCACCAGGGCCCACGGCCAGAATGTGGCTTCGGTCTGGGGGCCCAGCCGGGTAGCCAGCACCAGGTTCCCCAGGAACAACAGGCAGAAAATAAACGCCGCCACGAAGAAGATTACCAGCCTGGTCTTGATGATAGTACCAAAGACACTGCCGTAGCCCAGGCTATCGAACCAGAGCCATTCGGTATAAAAGCCTTTGAAAATATTGATAAGTATATACAGCACCACCAGTCCCCCCAAAATCGCCAGTATCTTCCAGACCAGTGTCGGGCGTTTTTTAGCGGGTTCGGATTTTTGGTCTTTATCTTCCGGGAACCAGCGCTGCCACTGCTTACTGAAATCGTCCACTTTTATCACCCCCGTGTATAATTAGCTCTAATAAGAAGAATAACAGACGGGTAAACTCCGGTCAATTTCTTGACAGGCCAACACTAAATGGTGATAATTGGCAGATAAACAGCCATAACACCGGGGGAGAACGATGAAAATACAAAATTATAAAGATGTTAGCGGTGTAGAAGTCGCGCCGGGTGCCGTCAGGCGTATCCTGGCCGGCCCCGATGAAGGCGCCCCCAACTTTGTTATGCGCCTTTTCGAGATAGAGCCGGGCGGTGGGACAC
>DAOUER010000083.1:0-10919 GCA_034430375.1 Dehalococcoidales bacterium | reverse complement strand
AAAGAAGTAGTCAATCCTCCAGCCGACATTACGGGCACGTGCGCCCGATTTCATGTCCCAGTACGAATACTGGCCGGGCTCATTGTTAAAGTGGCGGAACGTGTCCACGTAGCCATGAGAGACGAATTTATCCATCCATGCCCGTTCTTCCGGCAGGAAGCCAGTATTTTTCACATTTTCCTTGGGGCGTGCCAGGTCAATTTCTTTATGAGCGGTATTTAAGTCTCCGCATATGATGAGTTTTCGGCCGGCTTTCACCAGGGAATCGGCGTATTTCAGAAACACATCGTAGAAGTCCATTTTATACGGCACCCGCTTATTACCGGCCCCGCCGTTAGGGAAGTAGATGTTAAAGAGAGTGAACGCGGGATATTCCGAGATGATGACTCGCCCTTCAATATCAAGACTGTCATCACTAAAAGCATAGACAACGTTTCGTGGTTCTTCCCGTGTATAAAGCACTACCCCAGCGTATCCCTTTTTCTCCGGATAGTTCCAGTACGAGTGATATCCCTCGATATTCACGAGCTCATCATCGAGTTGTTCCGGGTGAGCCTTGGTTTCCTGCAGACATAAAATACCCGGGCTTTGCCCTGAAAACCATCCCAGAAAACCCTTGCGCTGTACCGCGCGTATACCGTTGACATTCCAGCTTAATAACGTTATCTCCCTCATTGTCTAATCTCCGAAGTTTGATAATAGCTATGCTATTTATTATACTTTTAATATACGGGTAATACCATATCGGGTAAATCAATACCTTTTCAAAACAACTTCAACCATTAAATTAACGACAGGGCAGTGACAGGAGATATATAGGTTTTGGAGAAAATTCGTACCAATCTTACCAACGGCGGACCCGTCCAGGTTTACGTTAAAGATGGTAAAATAACCCGGGTACGTCCGCTGGTCCTCACCGACGAAGACGCCGCTTCGTGGTCGATTAGAGTGGGGGGCAGGGAGTTTTCACCTTACCGGAAAGCCTGCGTGGCGCCCTTTACCACCGTGGAGAAGTCCCGGATATATTCCGATGCCCGGATTAAGTACCCGCTTATAAGAGAGGATTTTAATCCCCGGGGTGACAGGAAAACCCATAATCGCGGCAGGTCCGGGTACCGTCGTATCAGCTGGGACGAAGCCCTCGATATCGTTGCCGGCGAGATGAAAAGAATCAGGTCTGAATACGGTCCTGAAGCCGTCATGTCCCGGGCATCTTCCCACCACAACTGGGGCAATCTCGGCTACCGCACATCTACATGGGCACGATTCTTCAACCTTATCGGTTTTACCGATATCCTTGATAATCCGGATAGCTGGGAGGGCTGGCATTGGGGAGCCACCCACACCTACGGATTTTTCTGGCGCCTGGGTATGCCGGAGCAGTACGACCTGCTTGAGGACGCGTTGAAGAATACCGACTTAGTGGTGCACTGGGGCAACGACCCCGACTCCACCCGGGGGATTTACGGTGGTCAGGAATCAACCGTCTGGCGACTCTGGCTGAGGGAACTGGGCAAACGCCAGGTATTCATCGACCCGTTCTGTAATTACACGGCTGCTATCCTGGGCGATAAGTGGATTACACCGCGTCCCGGCACCGACGCCGCCATGGCGGAAGCTATCGCCTACATATGGCTCACCGAGGGCACGTACGATGAAAACTACGTAAAATCAAGGACAATCGGTTTTGAAGAATTCAAAGCCCATGTACTCGGCCAGGATGACGGTATTCCTAGGACGCCCGATTGGGCCGAAGAAATCTGCGACGTACCCGCCTACACTATCAAGAGTCTGGCCCGGGAATGGGCTAATAGCCGTACCATGCTGGCCGCTGGCTCAAGAGGCGGTGAATCGGGCGCCTGCCGCCAGGCTTACGGCACCGAATGGGCAAGGTTGATGGTATTACTCCAGGCGATGCAGGGCCTGGGTAAACCCGGTGTAAACATATGGGGAACTACCATGGGCTCGCCCTATAATTCCGACTTCGACTTCCCCGGCTACAGTTCTTTCGGGCCGAATTTCATCAACGGGCTGGCCGAGAAACAGGTAGAAAATAGTGTCAGTCAGCGTATTTACCGCCTGCTGGTGCCGGAAGCTATCCTGAATCCGCCGATACATTGGCTTGGGGAAACTTTCTGCGGTCACTCGCTGGAACAGCAGTTTATTCCCTTTTCCTACCCCGCCCCGGGCTGTTCCGAGGTAAAGATGTTCTACCGCTACGGTGGCTCGTTCCTGGGTACGCTTACCGGCACCAACCGCTGGGTAAAGATGTACCAGAGCCCCAAGCTGGAATTCGTGGTCAATCAAGACTGCTGGTGGTGCACGGAAACAGGAATGGCCGATATCATCCTGCCGGCCTGCACCAATTTCGAGCGGAACGATATCGGGGAATGGGCTAACACCGGCGGCTATACGCACCACGGTTCCAACGCCTGTAATCACCGGGTTATCGTGTATCAGAAGAAATGTATCGAGCCGTTATTTGAGTCGAAATCCGATTACCAGATATTCTCCGAACTGTCCCAAAGACTCGGCGTGCGGGACGAATTCACCGAGGGTAATTCAATAGAAGACTGGATTGAGAAAGTATATCACCACTCCGACCTTCCCGAATACCTGTCTTTCGAGGAGTTCAAGGAGAAAGGCTATTTCATCGTCCCGATGCCTGAGGACTATAAGCCTACCCCAGGTTTACGCTGGTTCTACGAGGGCAGAGAATGCGATACCCCGGACTATTTTAATCCCAAGAGAAACACAGAAAAGGGGAAGGAACTGGGGACCTACAGTGGCAAGATTGAATTCGTTTCTCAAAGTCTGCAACAGCACCTGCCGGACGACGAGGAAAGACCACCGCTGCCCCGCTATATACCAAGCTGGGAGGGATATAATTCCGACCTTATTAAGAAATATCCATTGCAGCTTATCACGCCGCACCCGCGGTTTTCCTTCCACACCCAGTACGATTCCAATAACGCCTGGCTGGCGGAAATATCCTCGCACCGCGTACTGAAGGACGGTTACTACTGGCACCCGGTGAGACTGCACCCGGAGGATGCCGCCGCCCGGAATATCAATGACGGCGATATTGTGAAAATCTACAACGACCGTGGTGCCGTGCTTTGCATCATGGAGGTAACCGAAAGGATAAAACCGGGTGTAGCGCATTCTTATTACGGATCCGGCAAGTACGACCCGCTGGAACCGGGCAATCCGGCCAGCATCGATAGGGGCGGGTGTGTCAACATCCTCACCCCGGACAGGCTGTTATCGAAAAACGCACCGGGTATGGCCCCCAATTCATGCCTGGTTGAAATAGTAAAATGGAAAGGATAAAAAAATGAAATCACTGATGGAAATAATCAAAGCCAGAAAGAGTATCCGGGCTTACCAGGATAAACCGCTACCGCAGGACACGGTGGATGAAATTCTTGAAGCCGGTAAAAACGCTCCCACGGCCAGGAACCTACAGGAGCTGGAGTATAAGGTTATTACGAATAAAGAATTGATTAAAAAACTTTCCGACGGTATCGGTAAAGCCCTGCGGAGCGATCCTAATATACCGCCCCCGCCGCCGGGAGTACCTCAGCGACCCAGCTTTTTCTATGAGGCACCTATGCTGGTAATTATCACCGCGCCCAAAGAAAATAACTGGGCTGTAGCCGACGCCGCGCTGGCGGTGCAGAACATGATGCTTTACGCTACCTCGCTGGACCTGGGTTCGTGTTTTGTCGGCATGGCTAAATTTATCGAGAAAGACCCTGGACTGATGAAGGAGATAAACATCGCCGATAATATGAGTATCGTGGCGACGTTTATTTGCGGTTATCCCGATGAAGACCCCGAACCGCGCGAGAAGAAGCTGAACGCCGAGTATTTTAAATAGAATAAGTAATAGAAAAGAAATGGAGCGGAAGATGGGATTCGGACCCACGACCTTCTCCTTGGCAAGGAGACGTTCTACCGCTGAACTACTTCCGCCGACTTTATATGGTGCCGAGGCCCAGAATCGAACTGGGGACACCTTGATTTTCAGTCAAGTGCTCTACCATCTGAGCTACCTCGGCAGCCAGATATATTGTACTGGAGTTTCATACTACCGTCAAGGAATTTATACTCATACCGTCAGCATTTGATGTATTTCCCCGGGCTGTACTGATATATCGTTAAGTGATAAAATATTACTTGAATAAATATGATAGCGCGATTTTCCCTATATGGTTTCCTTAAGAACCAGCGGTATTTCGAGCCATTTATTATCCTGTTCTTTCTGGATAAGGGACTCTCGTTCACGCAGATAGGCCTGCTCATCGGTTTCCGGGAGCTGGCAATCAATCTCATGGAAATCCCCAGCGGTGCCATCGCCGACTTATTCGGACGCCGCCGTAGCATGATGCTTTCTTTCGTGGCTTACATAATATCGTTCGCCGTTTTCGGTTTCAGCCAGGACTACTGGCATTTCTTCATCGCCATGTTCTTTTTCGCCGTCGGTGAAGCTTTCCGCACCGGCACCCACAAGGCTATGATATTCACCTGGCTGCGTATCCAGGACCGCACCGATGAAAAGACCAAGGTCTATGGCTATACCCGTTCCTGGGCGAAAGTAGGGTCGGCGGTATCCGTGGTCCTGGCGGCTGTCTTCGTAATCTGGACCAATAACTACACCTACGTTTTCTTCATCGCTATCATTCCTTACCTGGCAGGACTAATTAATTTCTTCTTTTATCCCAAAGAACTGGAAGGGCAACCGGACGAAAACGCCAATATACGGACGGTTTTACACCATCTCTGGGATTGCCTGCGCAACTCGGTGTGCATCAGTAACATGCGCCGCCTCATGACGGAGTCGATGGGTTTCGAGGGTGTCTATAAAGCCGTGGAGGACTACCTGCAGCCGGTAATCAAAGCCCTGGCGTTGTCCCTGCCGATATTCCTGTGGATGAGCGACGAACGCCGCAGCGCTATACTGGTGGGGATTGTCTACGTCATCATCTATCTGGCCGCCGCCTATGCCAGCCGTAATGCGCACCGCTTATCGCAGTTTGCCGGCGGTGAGGAAAAGGGCAGCCGCCTGCTCTGGTATACTGTCCTGGTGCTTTATGTGGGACTTATCCCGCTACTGTATTTCGAGTATTACTGGGCGGCGATAATCTGCTTTATCGTCCTGTCGCTCATTCAGAACTTCTGGGGTCCGATGATAATCAGCCGGTTTGATGCCTATGCTACCGAGTCGCAGGGCGCCACGGTGCTTTCCATACAAAGCCAGGTCAAGTCTATCTCTACGATGATAATCGCGCCGATTCTCGGGGTACTGGTGGACTTCGTCCGGGCGAACAGCATCGGCGGGGATTTCTGGCCGGTGGCGACCTTGGCGGCTTTCATCGCGCTGGTGATAGTTGTTATCCCCCATAAGAGGAAATAACTTGGGATTAATCTTCTAATATGACGTTATCAATTAATCTTGTCGTGCCTATTTTCACCGCCATGGATACTAACGCCTTTTCCTCTATCTTATCCAATTCCTGCAGTGTCTCCGTATCGGCAACGGAGATATATTCTATCTGGGCCAGGGGTTCTTGCTCTATCAATACCGTCATCTTACCCCGTATCGTGCCGGCTTTTCTTTCGCCGCTTTCGTAAGTATGCAGGGCCAGGATTAAGGATTTATAAAGGACAACGGCTGCCTGTCTTTGTTCCGGATTGAGGTAGGTATTGCGACTGCTCATCGCCAGTCCGTCCCGCTCCCGGATAGTAGGGCAGGTGACTATCTCCAGGGGTAGGTTGAGGTCTTTTACCATCTTCTTGATAACCAGCAATTGCTGGGCGTCTTTCCGAGCGAAATAGGCACTGGCCGGCTGTACGATATTGAAAAGCTTGGTGCAAACTGTTGCCACGCCGCGAAAGTGGCCGGGTCGTTTAGCTCCTTCCAGAACGTCGGTGATACCTTCGATATCTACCCAGGAGTCATAGTTTGGGGGGTACATTTCTTCCGGCGACGGCATGAACACGATATCGGTATAAGGTTCCAACATATTGAGGTCGCGTTCGGTATCGCGGGGATAGCTCTTGAAGTCCTCATTGGGACCGAACTGCGTTGGATTAACGAAGATACTGACGACTACTGATTTATTCTCGTTACGGGCCCTTTTCACCAGTGACAGATGGCCTTCGTGCAGGTAACCCATCGTTGGCACGAAGCCAACCGGTTCCGTCAATTCCGGGCGGATATTCCGGTATTCTTCAATCTTTTCAATCACTCGCATTACCGTCCTCCGGATAGTGAAAGAGGGGCATTGCCCCTCTTATATTAATTTCTATTTGTCTGTTTGATTATTTATCTTTGAGTTCTTCGAGTATACTCTCGTCCATGGTAAAGCTGTTGGCATCGGTAGGGAACTTACCCGCCTTAACCTCTTCGTGATACTGAGAGATAGCATTTGACATAATATCAACAAGTTTGGCATATTGCTTGGCATGTTTGGGAATGTAACCGGTGTAGGAGCCCATGATATCATTAATTATCTGTACCTGGCCGTCGCAGCCAGCTCCTGCCCCGATGCCGATGGTCGGTATGGATATTTTCTCGGTTATCAACGTCGCCAGAGCGGTAGGGACGGTCTCCAGAACGACGGTAAAAGCGCCGGCTTGCTCTAAAGCTCTGGCGTCATCAAGCATGCTGGCGGCTACCTCGGGGGTCTTGCCCTGAATCTTGTAACCGCCGATTTGATTAATCGACTGCGGAGTAAGGCCGATATGTCCCATCACCGGGATACCGCAGTCAACGATTCTCTTTACCTTATCGGCAACGGTAACACCGCCCTCCAATTTAATCGCCTGGGTACCGGCTTCTTGGATAAAGCGGGCCGCATTTTGCATGGCCTGTTCGTCACTGAGGTGATAGGTCATAAAAGGCATATCGCCGATGATTAAGGCATTACTGGTGCCCCGGACAACCGCCCTGGTGTGGTGCAGCATCTCTTCGATAGTAACCGGTATAGTGCTTTCATAGCCCAGCACCACCATGCCCAAGCTGTCCCCGACCAGTATCATCGGTATTCCTGCTTCATCGATCAATTTGGCGGTAACGTAGTCGTAGGCAGTGAGCATGGTAATTTTCTCACCCTTCGCCTTCATTTCTTTAATCTTGTTAATTGATACCCGCATCGACTTCTCCTAGGATAGAAAAACTTCATCTAAGTCTTTAACTACGGCGTTTTTCTCATCTACTAATACAATTCTAGGTTTATAATTTCGGGCTTCTTCTTCGGTCATGTCGGTATAGGTAAGGATAATTACCAGGTCGCCTCTGACCGCCAGGCGTGCCGCGGCGCCGTTGAGGCAGATTTCACCGCTGCCTGGTTCGCCTTCGATAACGTAGGTACTGAAACGGGCGCCGTTATTGATATTCAGCACCTGTACCTGCTCGTACGGCAGCATGTCGGCGGCTTCAATCAACTTGGTATCGATGGTGATACTGCCTTCGTAGTCGATGTTACCATCGGTTACCGTAGCCCGGTGTATTTTGCTTTTCAGCATTGTTCTCATGTTCTTTACCCCCGGAATAGTAATTTCAACTTGATAATATTGAATCCAGTTCCCTGGAACGTTGTTCGTCAATTTTGCCTTTGGCGAGAGATATCGGGATAGTTTGTTTACCCAGTTCCCGGTACGTCGAGACCAGGGCAGGCGCTTTTTCTTCTAAAGTCTTAATGTGCTTGGTTATGGTGCCGGTATCGCCGCGGGCTATAGGTCCCGTCAGGCAATCCGGTATGCCGATGTTCTCGATATTGTTGAGGGTTCCGTGTAATAGCGGTAAAAGCGATTGAGTAGCTTTATCGGGCGGGACGGAAAAGGCTTTCCACAAATCGGTGGCGAGTTTGACCAGTGTAACCAGGTAGTTACAGGCGAAAACCGCGGCGGCATGGTAAGCTGCTTTATCTCCGGCTTTCAACTCTATCCAGTTGCCGCCGAGGGCAACGGACATTTCTTTAAGGGTGGACTTGAGAGGTTCTTCGGCTTCGATAGCAAAGGTTGAACCGGGAATATTGGCCACGGCCTGCTCGATTCCGGCGAAGGTCTGCAGGGGATGAAATCCGCCAACCGCAGCCCCCGCTTTACGCGCCGGTTCCAGGACGGCGGTAGAATCGGCGCCGCTGCAGTGGACCACGCTCTGTCCGGACCGCCAGGTTACCTCGGATGCTACCGTGGCGATGGCATCGTCGGAGGTGGTGATGAATACCAGGTCGGCAGTATCCGCGACTTCCTGGTTGCTTCCCAGCAACCGCAGATTGCTGACCGCTTTGGATGAACCGCCGACGGAAGACTTACTTTTACGACTTGCTCCCACAAAACGGTAGCCCTTTTCGTTTAAGAGAATCGCCAGGGCAGTTCCTACGGTCCCGGCACCTATAAAACCTATTCTGAGCATGGCTCCCCCAAAATAAAAACCCTCTCTGATTGACCAGAGAGGGCATAAGGTCGTTGAGGGATATCTGCCGTCTCGGTCTAATCTGATCCAAGCGACTTATTTTGTTAAGGTTTAACAGTATCCAACTCACCGCCAAAATGGTCGATGGTTATATTAATTTTATCGTAAGATATCCTTCTTGTCAATAGAACTGAATCACATCAGAACAAAAAAGGTATGATGATTTGCTACATATGCTCATTGTCTCACGTTTAGCTATGGTGTATAATTGCCTCATAATCTTCCGTTTGGAGGCTCAATAATAGATATCATACCCGCCATAGACCTGAGAGACGGACAATGTGTGCGACTCTACCAGGGTGACTATAATCAAGAGACGGTTTTTTCCGATGACCCCCTCGATGTCGCCCTGAAATGGCAGTCAATGGGCGCTCCGCGCTTGCATATCGTCGACCTTGACGGCGCTGCTTCGGGTGAAATCAAGAACATGGATATTATCCGGGAGATTGTCATGGCCATGCTGATACCCACCCAACTCGGCGGCGGTATACGTGATTTGGAAACCATTGAAAGCCTCCTGAAAATCGGCGTGGAAAGAGTGATTCTCGGCACCGCCGTGATAAATGACCGGAGTGTGGCCGTTAACGCCTGCAAACGCTTTGGGGAATCGGTAATCATCGGCATCGATGCCCGGGAAGGTTACGCGGCTACCCACGGCTGGCTGGAAGATACCGATGAACCCGCCCTGGAACTGGCCAGGATTATGGTGGATTCGGGCGCCAGACGCTTTATATATACAGATATTACGCGTGACGGTACTCTGACCGAACCCAATTTCACCGCCATATCCGAGATGATGGAAACAGTCAGGGTCCCGGTAATCGCTGCAGGGGGAATTTCTTCGGTGAACCACCTGAAAATGCTGGATAAACTCGGCGTGGAAGGGGCTATCATCGGCCGGGCGCTTTACACCGGCGATGTCGTGTTTAAGGAAGCTATCGACGAACTGTCTAGGATATAGACCCGGCGGATAAAACGGCAAAGGAATAATTTTGAGTGATTTGAATTATAACGAAAAAGGGCTTATACCCGTTATAATACAGGATATCAATACCGGCGAGGTGTTGATGCTGGGTTATATGAACGAGGAATCGCTGGAGCTTACTCTCTCGTCCGGTGAAGCCTGGTTTTTCAGTCGAGGCCGCCAGGAACTCTGGCACAAGGGAGAGACTTCCGGTAATTATATTAAAGTCCGTGAAATCCTTAAGGACTGCGAAGATAATTCACTGCTGATCAAGGCCGAGCCGACCGGCCCGGTATGTCACACCGGCAACCGTAACTGCTTTTTCCGCAAGCTGGATGATGACTAACCGGGAGTCTCCGGAGCAGCCGCCGACGCTTCTTCCACCTGGTCCATTTCTACCGCTTTATTGATGGCGGCTATGGCTACCTCTATCTGCTTGTCGTCGGGTTCGCCGGTGGTCAGCGACTGCAGCCAGAGTCCGGGGGCCATGATAGCCCTCATTATCCAGTTGTTGGTATGCCTGGCGCCGAAGTATATAATTTCATAACCGATGCCCATGATCACCGGTATCAGCACTATACGGGATACTATCATCAGCCACAGGATATCGCGTCCGATGAATGAAAAGATGATAATAGCTATGATCAGTACGGTGAACAGGAAGCTGGTGCCGCAGCGGACGTGAGCCGTACTGTACTTTTTAATCGATTCCACTTCCATCGGCACACCGGCCTCATAGGCGTTAACCGTTTTATGCTCGGCGCCGTGATAGGTGAAAACCCGCTTGATATCCGGCATCAGTGATATTATCTTCAGGTAAGCAATAAAGATGGCTATCCGGATTAAACCCTCGATTATATGGAATACGACCGTATTGGGGATATACTGGTTCAGCAGCTTGGTGAGGAACAGCGGCGCCAGGAAAAACAGGACGATTACCATAACAGCCGCCGAGGCTATCATGCCCCAGATAGCCTTTGACGGCAGTTCCTCGGTCTCTTCTTCAACGGCGACGTTGGCGGAATACAGCAGGCTCTTGATGCCGATTACCATGGCCTCCAGGAGG
This sequence comes from Dehalococcoidales bacterium, assembly GCA_034430375.1. GTDB lineage: Bacteria > Chloroflexota > Dehalococcoidia > Dehalococcoidales > RBG-16-60-22 > W425. Next base: position 404 of record DAOUER010000083.1, on the reverse strand, counting down.
ATTACCACCCCCCGTATGAAGGGGATTTTCCTGACCCGCCCGGACCATCCCGCGGAAACCGGCTGGACATCCGTAGCCAGTTCACCATTAGGGCGGCGTACGGCGGTAACCACAGACGTCTTGCCCCGTATCATCACCCCTTCGATAACCGCCTGGCCGCCGTAACGAATTATGTCTTTTTCCGCCATCCTTAAACACAGAAAGAGTCCCGAAATCTCGGGACTCCTGCCTTTCCAACGTATCTCAAAATTAATCCTGAAGGTTATAACGTTTCTTGAATCGCTCAACTCTCCCGGTGGTATCCAGCATGCGGCGTTCGCCGGTAAAATAGGGATGGCATTTGCTGCATACCTCGACCTTGAGCTCTTTTTTCGTTGAGCCGGTGGTAAATGTGTTCCCGCAAG
>DAOUER010000082.1:0-5721 GCA_034430375.1 Dehalococcoidales bacterium | reverse complement strand
GCTTTCGCTACGGCTCCGCAACGCCAGTTGCTTAACCGGCCACATAGAACAACTCACCGGCTCATTCTTCAATAGGCACGCTATCAGGGGCCGAAACCCCCTCTAACTGCTTGTAAGCATACGGTTTCAGGAACTATTTCACTCCCCTTCCGGGGTTCTTTTCACCTTTCCCTCACGGTACTGGTACACTATCGGTCATTAAGGGTATTTAGCCTTACCCTGTGGTCAGGGTGGATTCCCACAAGATTTCTCGTGTCCCGTGGTACTCAAGAACAGATATGGAGCCTACCCCTTTCGTCTACGGGACTGTCACCCTCTATGGTAGCCCTTTCCAGAGACTTTTAACTAGGGTTGGGTTGATAACTCCATGACCTATTTCAGGTTCGGTCTTACCTGCCTTACAACACCCGGCAAACATAAGCCCTGACGCCGTTAGGCTTACCGGGTTTGGGCTTTTCCCCGTTCGTTCGCCACTACTAGGGGAATAATATCCTTTCCTCGGGGTACTGAGATGTTTCACTTCCCCCGCTTACCTCCTCCCGGCCTATGTGTTCAGCCGGGGGTGACCAGGGTTTACCTGGCCGGGTTGCCCCATTCGGGTATCACCGGTTAGGCTTGCTAGACAGCTCACCGATGCTTTTCGCAGTCTTGCCACGCCCTTCTTCGGCCCTTAATGCCAAGGCATCCGCCGTATGCTCTTATTACTTGACCTGCTTCAGGATTGATATTAATTGCTATATTCTATTGTTAAGGTGCGGAAGGCAAAAGAAAAGGTCTGGCGGTTTTTCCACCAGACCACTGTCCGGCTTGTGCCACCAGGATTATTCCGTTATGTCTTTGCCTTCTTCATATGCAGGATAAGTTTATCACAGGGTAATTTCTTTGTCAACAAATTCCCGAGGCTAAACACTGTATTTACCATGGTATTATTAAAATATTTTTCTACACTCCCCTCCTTTGCTAAAGGAGGGGGACCGAGGGGGAGGATTACAATAAATAAAATCCCCCTCTCCTTCTATCAGCCTTGCCAGGAGAGGGGGCACAGGGGGTGAGGTTTATAAATCTGGGTGGGGAAAAAGGGAAGGAGCTAGGTAATATCGCCGGGCACTAACGAATACATAACCGCGTCAAGATATTTATCGTGTATACAGAGGCCGTTCCTCAGGACTCCCTCGCGGTGGGCCCCGGCCTTTTCGGCCACGCGCTGACTACGCTGGTTGCCGGTAGCGACGACGATTTCAATCCGGTGTAATCTGGCAGCCTTGAATCCCCATTTTGCCAGCAGGATAGTAGCGGCCGGGGCCACGCCCTGGCCCGTCCGGTCGGTCCTTATCCAGTAGCCCAGGTTGGCACGTCCGTTCTCCCTGTCGATGCGGTTAAGGCCGCATGTCCCGATATATGAACCGTCACGGGAATCGATAATGCCGAAAACATATTCGGAGTCCTTTTTCCAGTTCTTGGGGCACCTCTTGAGAAAATCCCGGGCTTCCTTGATAGAGTAGTTACTATGAGCAAAAGGCAGCCAGGGAGAAATCTCCGCTACGGATTCCTTGATGGCCTGATACATCGCTTCGGCGTCGCTGCGGCTGACCGGTCGTAATGTTATCAGCCCGTTGGTCAGCCGGATGCTTTTATAGTCCCTGATAGCTATCCTCCCGGCGGATGATTATATATATCATATGGGTAGTGAGTTTGGCTGTCAATATACGGTCGTGTTTTCCCTGAACAGGGCTTGAACCCCGGTATAGTTTAGTGCTAAAGTTTATACGGTGTGACACACGCTTTCAGCAGATATAAAAACAGGAGGTAGCTATCTTACGGATTCGTTCCGGAGGTAGCTTTTTCATTAGCCATGACGGATAAGATTTATCTAACGATTGACGGGACCGATGTTGAAGCTGAGAAAGGTTCTACGGTACTGGAGGCGGCTAGGAATGCCGGCATGTATATCCCCACGCTCTGTTACCACCCGGATTTAATGCCTTACGGCGGCTGCCGCCTGTGCGTTGTAGAAATAGAAAATATGAGGGGTTATCCCACCTCCTGTACTACACCGGCCACCGAGGGAATGGTGGTAACTACCAACTCGCCGCAGTTGCAGGAGCTAAGGAAGAGCTTCCTGCAGCTTATTCTCACCGAGCATCCCCACGCCTGCCTTACCTGCCACCGGAGGGAACGCTGCAAGCCCTATGATATTTGTCTGCGCCACGTGGCCGTTACCGAGAGGTGTGTCAGCTGCCCCAAGAACAACCAATGCGAACTACAGTATCTCGTCGACTATATCGGCATCGATGAAGTGACGCTTCCTTATAGGTATAAAGACCTGCCGGTTGATTTCAGTAGAGAACCGCTGATACAACGTGATTATAACCTCTGTATTCTCTGCGGACGCTGCGTCCAGGCCTGCAGCGATGCCCGCGGTATCGGGGCGGTAAGCTTCGTCAACCGGGGAATCGATACCGTGGTCGGCACGGCTTTTGATAAACCCCTCCAGGACTCCGGCTGCCGGTTCTGCGGGGCCTGCGTAGAGGTATGCCCGACGGGTGCGTTGATGGACGAGGGCGCCCGGTATAAACCGGAACACAACCACGAAGAGATATCGGTGCCCTGTAAATACGCCTGCCCGGCGGGAATCAATGTACCTCTTTACGTTTACCTCATCGGCGAGGGTAAATACCAGGATGCCCTGGGGATAATCCGGGAGAAAGTGCCTTTCCCGGGGGCATTGGGGAGGGTTTGTATCCATCCCTGCGAAGAAGCCTGCCGGCGTAGCGCCCTGAACGAACCGATATCCATCCGGTTTATGAAGCGGTTCGTGGCCGACCGCGATAACGGCGACTGGAAGAGAGCATCCCGGAAATCGCCGTCAACCGGCAAGAAAGTAGCTATTGTCGGCTCCGGCCCGGCTGGATTGACAGCCGGATATTACCTGGCTAAGGCCGGACACGCCGTTACCGTCTTCGAGCAGTTCTCCAGGGCCGGCGGCATGATGCGGGTCGGCATACCCGACTACCGTTTGCCGCCGGAAGTACTGGACTCTGAGATAGCAGAGATAACCAGGGTTGGTGTTGACATAAAATTGAATACCAGGATTGAATCGACCGACTCCCTTTTCGAGCAGGGATTCGATGCCGTCTTCCTCGGGCCCGGCTCACACGTCGGTATGCCCCTCGGCGTTGATGGTGACGACCTTCCCGGTGTTTACGATGGGGCATCATTCCTGAGAGATGTGAACCTGGGCAAGGAAGTAAAAGTCGGCGACAAGGTGGCGGTAATCGGAGGTGGCAACGTCGCCATTGACGGCGCCCGGGTTGCCCTGCGTATCGGAGCCAGGGAAGTAACCATTATCTACCGGCGTACCCGCGCCGAAATGCCCGCCAGCGCCGAAGAGGTGGAGGCCGCTCTGGAAGAGAGCATCAAGATCGAATACCTTACCGGTCACCTCAAGGTGGTTAAGAACAACGGCAAATTGACCATGACCTGTAATCGCATGGAGTTGGGTGAGCCCGACGCCAGCGGACGGCGGCGCCCGGTACCGATAAAGGGCAGCGAGTTTGATGCCGAGTACGATGTCATTATCGGGGCGATAGGGCAGCGGACGGAAAAAGTCGAAGGCTATGGCGTCAGGACCGGCTGGAACAATACCATATCGACCGATGATAATCTGGCGACAAATAAGCCGAAAGTCTGGGCCGGCGGCGACGCGGTGACCGGGCCGGACTCGGTTATTCGGGCGATAGCGGCCGGACGGACGGCCGCCGGTTCGATTGATAAGTATCTGGGCGGCGACGGCCTTATTGACGAGAGACTTACCGAGGAGAGGGAGATTTCCATGTGCGCCGGCATCACCGCCGAAGGATTTGCCGGTATGAAACGCGTCGAGATGCCCTTCCTCCCCGCCGAGAAAGTAATCGGCAATTTCATGGAAGTGGAAACCGGCCTGCCCGAAGATGGTACCATTGCCGAAGGTAAACGCTGTCTGCAATGCGGCATCAGGGCGCAAATCTCACCGGCCCCCGTACCCCCGATAGTCTGGAAAGATAAGACGGGTAGTCCGGGTAAAATAACAGCCAGCGCCTGAACTTGCTGCATAAAATCTGTTTTAATCCGCCAATAATTCTTATTATGAATTGCTGGTTATCCCCGTGATAGGAGGGCTCTCAGGACGAATAAGACTGCCGATATACCGGTTAATAAGAAAATCGTTCTGATTATCGCCACCACAACTTCATTTATCATGCCTTTCCTGGTGGCTTCGGTGAACGTAGCCCTGCCGTCCATGGCCCGTGACCTGAACATGGAAGCGGTGGTGATGAGCTGGGTGGGCACCGTCTATTTCCTGGCGATAGCCATGGTGCAGGTCCCCTGCGGTCGTTTGGCGGATATCTTCGGCCGCCGCAAGATGTTTATCATCGGTTTGCTGGTGGCGGCTTTCGCTAATTCAGTACCGATGCTTATCATCAGCCGGGCTTTACAGGGGGTCGGCGCCGGAATGTCGTTCAACAACGCAATCGCCATCCTTACTTCCACCATTCCTTCCGAGGAGAGGGGCCAGTCGCTGGGAATCAGTATGGCGGGGACCTACCTGGGACTTTCTCTGGGGCCGTTCATCGGGGGTGTTTTAACCGAACATTTAGGCTGGCAAAGTATCTTTCATCTCAGCGGTATCATGAGCCTGGCGCTGATAGGCCTGGTTCTCTGGGCATTGAGAAGAGAATGGACCGAAGCCAAAGGTGAGAAATTCGACCTGGTAGGCTCGATAGCTTTTGCGATTGCCCTGGCGGCGTTCATGTACGGTTTTTCGGTGCTCAATACCCTGCTGGGGGTTGTCCTGGTAGCGGTGGGTGTACTGGGTTTTATCTTCTTTATAAAATGGGAGAACCGGACGGAAGTCCCGGTATTTAATCTGCAACTTTTCCGGAAGAACCGGATCTTTATATTTTCCAATCTGGCCGCCCTGGTTACCTACAGCTCTACCTTTGCCATTTCTTTTCTCTTAAGTTTATATTTACAGTACGTCAAGGGTTTTCAGCCGGATGAAGCCGGGCTGGTATTAATCGTTTCCTCGGTCTTAATGGCTACCTTTACGCCTATCTCCGGCCGGATTTCGGACAGAATCGAACCGAGGCTGGTGGCTTCGGTGGGGCTGGCAATTAACTGTGTGGCATTAGTATTGCTGATATTCGTGGGCAGCGGTACGTCTCTGTGGTACATTATCCTGGCGCTGGCGGTCTATGGCATCGGTATTGGTCTTTTCTCCTCGCCCAATTCCAACGCTATTATGGGGTCGGTGGAACACCGTATCCTGGGAGTAGCCTCGGGAACATTGGGAACGACCCGCACGGCCGGGATGATGCTGAGTATGGGTATCATGATGGTGCTGTTCTCTATCTACGTCGGCCAGTCGGAAATCACTCGTGAGCTTTACCCGGAGTTCCTGATGAGTATGCGGGTGGGATTCATCATTTTCACGGCGATAGGTTTACTGGGATTTATCACCCAGATGGCGGCCAGGAAAAGACCATCTACCAAAATATCTTAAGAATCTTTCCGGATTATTCACCGCAATTCCCGCTGTTTATACATGCGCTGATGCCCGATACATGCTAAAATGGCATAACTACGTTACCTCTTGCAGGAGATGCCGTGGATCTCGATATCGGGTTAGACCTGCTGATTGTGCTGGTGACGGCGATAGCCGGCGGCATGCTGGCCCGCTGG
>DAOUER010000081.1:0-7640 GCA_034430375.1 Dehalococcoidales bacterium | reverse complement strand
TCCTAATAAGACGGCATATGTGAGACCCCCTATCCACCATTGGGGGTTTCACGCTTTATAATAATAAAGCCTCCTTCCTTGGAGGCTTCACTAATAAACTAGTATATAAGAAGCTTTATCTACTCCACAAAGCCTCCTTCTTTGTTGGTTATTTCAAATGTCCCGAGGGTTTTATATTATGATAGACCATATGTTCTAATATGTCAACTTCTTCCACAAGTAAATATTGTTAATTTTACCATTATTTTTTGAAAATATTTTGATGTAATATATCACTCCCCTCCCCTGGGTGTTTATGTGGGGCGCCCGCCCCTCTTTTCCTTTTGGGGGGGGCCGGGGCGGGACAACAAATCCGGGGGTGGGGCAAATAACTACCCGGGGCGGGGAAAAGGCGCCGGTATTACCCGGCCTGGTACTCTGCTATGTTCAACCCGAACAACCAGGCGCGTCGCCGGAACTCGCTTTCGCTTTCATCCTCCCAGGGTATGTAACGGATACTTTCCGGGCTGCGCAGGGCATAAAGGAGCAGGTCTATTATTTCCCGGGAGGGATTACCCAGCTTGATTACGGATTCCTGTCTCACCGGGAAAATCTGGCCGGTCATGATAGAAGGAACGTTGGGATAATAAACATTAAGCAGCTTAAACTCCACTTCTTCATCGGCAACTCTTATAATTTCTTCAGAGAGAATCCAGCCGTAGGACGGGCAGGTCGGCGAGTACAGGAAAAGGCAGGGCGTCAGCGCCATCAGCTTGCCGACGGATATAATCCTTCCCCCCTTTTTCCGGAAAAGTAACCCGAATATCGGGATACCCGAAAGAAAATCAGCGACCCGGGTGGTTTTCAGCAGCAATCCCGTCAACAGGAAAACGATTATCCATAAAACTATGCCCAGCCCCGGGTAAACGACCTCGTCGGACATGAAAAAGGAGAGGAACTTCTGGCCGAAATCCTCAAGGTTGGAAAAGAAATAACTCCCTATCAGCACCAGAATGCCGACGGGCAGCCAGAATACCAGCCCGGAGAAAATATCCGCCAGTCTTTCTCTGATAAATGCGAGGGAGTTATTGAAAATCGTTTCGCCATGTTTTATTTCCATATGAAAACCTCTCAGAATAATGTATGTCCTTAAATAATTATACCAGAGCTTTTCCACTTAAACATTAATTACCTTCAAGTGGTGGGGAAAAGGGGCCGGGACAATAACACTTCCCCTCCTTACCTCTCCTGGTATATACTATTCACAAATCTAAAAACCGCGCGCGAGGTGAACCATGGCCCCTACTGTTTACCCCACCGGCACCACCATCTACTACCCGGACAGGTGCTGGAACGGCTACACGCTTTACCAGTCCACGCTCAACCAGCCCGTCTGCACCGGCGCTGTCCTCATGGACATGAACGGCAACATCGTCAACCGCTGGCACGGCCTGGACGGCTTCCCCAACAAGATGCTCCCCGGCGGCTCCGTCATCGGCAGCACCGGCGTCAGGAACATGAAATACGGCTTCCAGGACATGCTCGACCTGGTGCAGATCGACTGGGACGGCAACATCACCTGGAAATTTGATAAATACGAACGCATCAAGGACGGACGGCAGAAACCTCGCTGGATGCTCCGCCAGCACCACGACTACCAGCGCGAGGGCAACCCGGTTGGCTATTACGTCCCCGGCCTGGAGCCGAAGGTCGACAGCGGCAGTACCCTCATCCTCTGTCATAAGAACCTCCACGAACCGAAGATTAGCGACAAACTCCTCCTCGACGACACGATAATCGAGGTCAGCTGGGACGGTAAAATTACCTGGGAATGGATATGCAGTCAGCACTTCGACGAGATGGGATTCGATGAAGCAGCCAGGAACTCCCTCTACCACAATCCCAATATCATGATGACCGGCGGCAAGCCCGGCGACTGGATGCACATGAACTCCATGTCCACCCTCGGGCCCAACCGGTGGTATGATGACGGCGACGAACGCTTTCACCCGGACAATATCATCTGGGACGGACGGCAGACTAACATCACCGCCATCATCGACCGCCAAACGGGTAAAATCGTCTGGCAGATAGGGCCGGACTACACAAAATCGGAAGCATTGCAGAAAATCGGCTGGATAATCGGCCAGCACCACGCCCACCTGATACCGCGCGGCCTGCCCGGCGAAGGTAATCTATTGCTGTATGACAACGGCGGTTCGGCCGGCTACGGCAATCCCAATCCCGGTGCGCCCACGGGGGTCGGCAACGCCCGGCGCGATACCTCCCGCGTAATGGAAATCAATCCCATCACCCTCGAGGTTACCAGCCAGTATCCGCCACCCGGTCCAGGCCTGGGTATGGGCGGACCGTCACTCTACAGCAACTTCGTCAGCTCGGCGCAGCGACTGCCCAACGGCAATACCTTCATCACCGAGGGCGGCCCCGGGCGTTTGCTGGAAATCACCCCGGAAAACGAGACCGTCTGGGAATACGTCAGCCCCTATATCAACAAATTCACCCGTACGAACATGATTTACCGGGCTTATCGCTACCCCTACGACTGGATACCGCAGGTGAAAAGGCCGGAGGAACACGCCCTGCTGCGTACGAACAACCGCAGGTTCCACGTGCCCGGCGCGCTGATAAAAAGACCGCAGAAAGTGACCAGGCTGAAGAAAAAATAGGATAATGAAGATAGGCGCGGGTGTTTAAGAGGGGCTGCCGCCCCTCTTTTCCTTTCATTAATGGGCCGGGCGGGCCGGGACAATAAATCCCCGGTGGGGAAAAGGGACGCTACTATCCTAAAACGGGCTGGCAAAACAAATGTTCCACTATCCCTCCGGGTGTTATATACTTATAGATAGAGGTAAACGATAATGACTGTACTCTGGACAATACTGGGTATAGTGGCGGGAGGCGGACTAGGCTGGCTTTACGGCCGGTGGCAGAGCCGCCGGCCGGATGACTGTGAAACACCCACCTGAGGCGCTGCCTCCGGACCCTGGTCAGGGGTAATCTCGGGCGCTATACTGGGACTTGTTATCGTTATCCTGATAATCTCAACCTGATACGTATATTGATTATGCCGGATTTTAAAATTATCTCTGACTTTAAAGCTACCGGAGACCAGCCGCAGGCCGTCGACGCCCTGGTGACGGGGCTGGAAAAAGGCTATCAGCAGCAGACGCTATTGGGGGTCACCGGCAGCGGTAAGACATTTACCGTGGCCAACGTCGTCGAGAGGGTGCAGCGCCCTACGCTGGTTATCTGCCATAATAAAACTTTAGCCGCCCAGCTGGCTAGCGAGTTCCGCGAGTTCTTCCCGGAAAACTCCGTGGAGTATTTCGTGAGTTATTACGACTACTACCAGCCGGAGGCCTACGTTCCCCGCACCGATACCTATATCGAAAAAGAAGTGGAAATCAATGAGGAAATCGATAAGCTCCGCCACGCGGCTACCCGGGCGCTCTTCGAGCGGCGTGACGTTCTCATCGTGGCTTCGGTATCCTGTATCTACGGACTCGGCGAACCGGAAGAATACCGCAGCTTTGTCGTCAGTCTGAAACGAGGCCAGACCATCGGCCGGCAGAAGCTTCTCCGCAGTCTCGTTGACATGCAGTACGAGCGTAACGACATGGACCTGTCCCGCGGCAACTTCCGCATCCGCGGCGATACGCTGGAGATACAGCCTTCCTACGAAGAACTGGTCCTGCGCGTCGAATTCTTCGGGGACGATATCGAACGCATCGTCAGCCTGGACCCGCTTACCGGCGAAATGCTTAACGAACTGGACGCCGTCGATATCTATCCCGCCAAACATTTCGTAACTTCCCAAGACAAGCTGGTGCAGGCGATAGAAGATATAGAAAAGGAACTCGCCGAACAGCTAAAATTCCTCAAGGACGAGGGCAAGATACTCGAAGCAGCCCGACTGGAAGCCCGGACCAATTACGATATGGAAATGCTGCGCGAGGCCGGTTACTGTACCGGTGTCGAGAACTATTCGCGTCACCTGGCACGACGGACGGCGGGAAGCGCCCCCTGGACATTACTCGACTATTTCCCCGAGGACTTCCTGCTGATAATAGATGAATCGCACATGACCCTGCCGCAGATACGCGGCATGTTCCGCGGCGACCGCTCCCGCAAACAGACCCTGGTAGATTTCGGCTTTCGTCTCCCCTCCGCCCTGGATAACCGACCGCTGAACTTCGAGGAATTCAACAGGCATGTCAACCAGGTCATTTATACTTCGGCGACGCCGGCCGAGTACGAATACGAACACAGTCAGCAGGTGGTTGAACAGCTAGTCAGGCCTACCGGACTACTCGAACCGGTTATCGATGTTAAACCCACCAAAGGACAGATAGATGACCTCCTCGAGCAAATAAGGCAAAGAGTGGACAACGCCCAGCGATGCCTGGTGACCACCCTGACCAAGCGTATGGCCGAGGAACTGGCCGACTACCTGGTGGAAATGGGCATCAAGACGCATTACCTGCACTCGGAGGTGAACACGCTGGAACGGGTAGAAATCCTGCGCGACCTCCGCCTCGGCGTTTACGACGTCGTCGTTGGAATTAACCTCTTGAGAGAAGGACTCGACCTGCCGGAGGTCAGCCTGGTAGCTATCCTCGATGCTGATAAAGAGGGATACTTGAGATCAAAGGGGGCGTTGATACAGACGATGGGCCGGGCCTCCCGCCATCTCGACGGACACGTTATCATGTACGCCGACACCATTACGAAATCCATGCAGGCGGCTATCGACGAGACCAAACGCCGTCGCGCTATCCAGGAGGATTTCAACCGTGAGCACGGCATCACTCCGCAGAGTATCCGTAAGGCCGTCAAGGACATCACCGAACGCGTTAAAGCCGTCGCCGAGACCCGCGGCGAGTATACCTACGCTGAAGTCCCGGCCACTCGTGAAGACACCACCAGATTGATTAAAGACCTGGAAAACCAGATGAAACAGGCCGCCAAGGCGCTGGAGTTTGAGAAAGCGGCCCTGATACGTGATAGAATAGTTCAGTTACGCCAGGAACTCGTGATTGAAGACGGACAGAAATTTACCGAAGCCAGAAAGGAGACGCCTAAATGACACCGAAAAGTCGTGAAGAAACCGCTCAAACGGCTTATGATAAAGCCATTACCTACACACCACAATACTTCAGCTGAAGCCTGGGTACTAATCTTGCGTTGCAAGAAGCGTTTGATCTCAGGGATAATAGCACTTTCAGAGCCGCCAGCGGATTACACGGGGGCATCGGGGGTAAGGGTGATGTATGCGGGGCATTACTGGGCGCCAGTCTCATGCTGGGACTCATGTTCGGGAAAGACCTGAACAAATCCAATAAGCCCATGCAGCCACATAAACCGGGTGAGTTGGACGTTCCATTACGGTTAGTGAGCGAATTATACAAGTGGTTTAAAAAGGAATTCGGCTCGGTAAAATGCCGCAGCATTAGAAAAAGTAAGGAGAAAGAAGTTGATGCCGAACCCGATGCTGCGGGGCTGACGGATATGGAAAAAATGAATAGAATATATAAAAAATGCGACCGACTTACCGGTAAGACAGCCGCCAGGACGGCTGAGATGATTTACGACGAGATGGCCAAAACCAGGAAAAAACCGGGGGAGACTAAATAGAGCCAGTGACCACCGACGAGGAAAATACCCGCCAGCAAAAACGCGAGAAGAAGCTGCGCAAGAAGAAGGAGAAAATACCCCAGCACGGCAAGAGCCTGGGCAAAATCTATATTGATGCTATCAGGAAGCGACTGAAAGGCAACCTTATTGACAAACAGCAGGAAAAGGAGTAAAAGGAGGATACTTTAAGGTAAGGAGGTAAATCGTTGTGGGTGATAGTTGGAAGAACCACAAGTTTATAGTGGGGAAAGGAAACATGTGGATGATGTGGGGTGGAGCCTGCTGGATTCTAGGGGCTATCTTCGCTATACTAGGAATCATTGCTGATGCCATAAACGACACTCTTGGCCTGGAGCCAACATCCTGGTTTTTGCTGGCGATTGCTCTTTTTGTGGCGGCCATATCCTGGTATATTGGTTGGGCGGTGGCAGTATATATAGATGCCCTAGGAACTAAAATGAAGGAATAGGCATCGCTGGATATTCGAATAAGGCAAGCACTCCCCGGGGAAGCAAGGTGCCTAAAAAAGCGCGGCAAGAGCCTGGGCAAGATATACGTTAATGCCATAAAGAAGCGGACGAAGAAGAAGGGGGAGGGGATTATAATCAAAGTCATCAAATTAACTTATAATCTCAGTAACTGGCAGGCCGAATAATAATACTGCGATCTCTGTAATAACGATACCTGCGTTATAACTACCAAGACCCAGATTATCACGGGCATCATTTAATATTTTGTACTTATTCATACCCTACCCCCCTATCCTATTTGACAAATAGAAGCATAATATGCTAGAAAGGTGGAAACTTACGAGGGAGGATAGAATAATGGCAGAAGTCCCCAAGGATATGAAATTCCTACTGTTTGGAAAGGGCGCCAGGTGGCATGCCAAGATGTCGATAGGTTTAGACTTTCTGGGCATAGCCATACTGATAGTGGCCATCATAGCCGACGCTACCAATAAGACCCTTGGCCTGGAGACAACCCACTGGTTCATACTGGCACCGTCACTATGGATATTGGGCCTGTGGGCCTGGCTTACCGCCCTAAACGCCGCCAGGGAGGGGTAAGACATACCGCCGCTTTGATAGCAGATGTATTTATTAAACGAGTAACAGGCGTGTATCTGAATATTATGGACACTCCAGAAAAGGGGGGTGGGGAAAAAGGGTAGTTATATAATCCCTTTCCCTACCCGGACCCCCCGGATATATAGTCGTTGAGGAAACGGACTTTCGTCCTCGTCTGTTCCAGCTGTACCCCCAGCAGGTCGCGCATGGAAATCATCCCGATAACTTTTATGCCGTCTACCACCGGGAGGTGCCGGATTCTCTCTGTCTTCATCACATTGATAGCATAATCAAGGTCGTCATCTGCCTGACCTACCGCTACTTTCTGAGACATGACATCCTTTACACGGTACCGCGAGTAATCGGTGCCTCCTGTAAAGCACTTCCTTACTATATCCCTCTCGGTAATTATGCCCACCAACTCACCACGGTCATTGCATACCGGGAAAGAACCCCGGTCATGTTCTACAAGCAACTTGATAGTCTCGGTAATAGTATCAGTGGGAGCAACATTTACAGCTACCCGCTGTTTCAGGTCATCGGTATTCAGTAACTCGCCCAGTTTCATCAGTTTCCTCCTTATCGGGTTTCCTTGAATATCCTACTTCCTGGCTTCTTTCTGGCGTCGCTTCTCTTCCTTACGCTGTGCTTTTTCTTGGCGCTTTTTCTCCGCCGCTTCCAGCTCCCGCTCTAGAGGGCTCTTATATTCGATCCCCTCTGCCATAGCCCGTTTTCTCTCCAGGTCTTCCAGTTCCTTGCGTAATCCGCCCCCTTTGTTTGACTTTAATTTCCGGGTGGCCCAGCCGCCCAGGAAAAAGTAAGACCGGAAGTTATCAATTTCTTCCCAGGTATCTATTTCCTCCATCATAAAGCTGGCCTGTTTTTCATCCTGCTTCTCCGCCTTCGGAACTACTTGACCACCGCGCTGGGCCGCCC
>DAOUER010000080.1:0-23924 GCA_034430375.1 Dehalococcoidales bacterium | reverse complement strand
GGCAATAGCGGGTAAATACTGCTGTTTTTGCTCCTCGCTGCCGGCTTCGAGTATGGTAGACGCTCCCAGCACAACACTGGAGAAAAACGGACTGATAAAGCAGACGCGTCCCATTTCCTCGAGGACGACCACCAGGTCGAGGAAATCGCCGAACCCCCCGTATTCCTCGGGTATGCCCAGTCCCGTAAGATTTATCGCCGCAATCTTTTGCCAGAGTTCGGCGTTATATTCATCTTCAGTCACCGCGGCTTTCAATACCTTATCTGTATATTCGTCAGTCAGGAAATCCCGGGCCAGCGACTGTATCATCTCCTGTTGTTCGTTAAGGGCAAAATCCAAAAATATCCTCCACTAAATAGATAAATTACCTTAAGCGCGGGAGTTCCAGACCCCTCTGGGCGATAACGTCGCGGTCAATTTCCGAAGTGCCCTGCTCCAGGCTATAGCCGAAGGAGCGGTAATAGCATGACGGTATACGACCGTGCAGCGGTGCCAGGTGTGAGGCCTCCGTAAGGTGGGAGTACTGTCCGAGCAGGTCCATGCCGAATTCGGCGACTCTCTGGTGCAGTTCGAACCCGTACATCTTGCTCATCGCCGATTCGTAATTGGGAACCATTCCACGACTCTGCATCCAGGTAACGCGGTAATGTAGCAGGCGTGATACCTCGCAGTCGGCGATAATCTGGGCCAGCCGGTTTTCCAGCACCGGAGTTAGCAAACCATTGGCCCGGGCGTACTCCGTCAGGTCTCTTATATACGTATCGGCGACGGCATAAACGGTATCGGACGTGCGTTCATAATCGAGTAATGACATGACCACGTAAAACCCTTTATTCAGACCGCCGACGATATTTTCTCTGGGTATGCAAACATCGTCGAAAAACACCTCATTGAACTCGTGATGTCCGGCGATATTGATGATGGGATTGACGGTAATTCCCGGCGTTTTCATGTCCACCAGGAAAAAGGTAAGACCGCGGTATTTCGGCTCTACTTCACGGTCGGTCCGTACTACCAGGGCATTCCAGTCGGCAAAGTGGGCATTAGTGGTCCAGATTTTCTGCCCGTTAACCACAAAGCAGTCGGATTCTTCTTTAGCAAAAACCTCGATAGAGGCCAGATCGGAGCCGTGTCCCGGCTCGCTGAGGGTTTCACACCACATCACCTTCCCGGAAGCTATGCCCGGCAGGTGTTGCTGCTTCTGCTCTTCACTCCCCTTTAACAAAAGCGCCGGAGCAACAATGCCGGCCCCGATGGAATCATAACCGGGGGAATGATAACGGGATAATTCTTCCCTGAGTATCAGGCGATGGAAGGGTGATTTATCCTGGCCGCCGTATTCCGCTGGCCAGTGCGCGGAAATCCAGCCCTTCTCCCCCAGTTTCTCTGCCATAGCCCGGTGTACCGGTATCCAGTCCGTCTGGCTGGACATGTCAAAGAAGGTCAGCTTTTTATCGCGGTAAACTCTGGGGACTTCTTTTTCCAGAAACGAGGCTACTTCCCGTCGAAAATCCTGTTCTTCAGCGGTAAACGAGAAATCCAAATATTTCTCCCTGCTCCATTCCTCTCCCTTGAGGGGAGAGGCCAGGTGAGGGTGTTTTAGATTACTCACCCTCACTCAATTTCTCCCCCGAGGGGAGAGAGGCGTTAAGTATTATTATTTACCAGTAAATTTTGGTGAGCGACGGTACTGCATAGCGGTAATGCCCTCATCGAGGTCTTCCGTCAGGGCAATATCCCCGGAAACAGCCGCTTCCAGATAAAGCGCCGTACGCTGGTCGGCCTGGGCACCGTAATACATCAGGTTCTTGGCCAGTTTCTGGGCCAGCGGCGCACCGTCGGCAAGTTTACCGGCTATTTCATCGACCGTCTTGTTGAATTCCTTTGGTTCAGTAATACAATTGACCAGTCCCCACTCCAGGGCTTTATCAGCGCCAACCGGGTCGGTCAGCAATATCATTTCCCTGGCTCTTGCCCACCCAATAAGCCTTCCCAGACGTTGAGTAGCGCCGGCGCCAGGCAACAGACCCAAGGTCAGTTCTGGGAGCCTAACTATAGCCGTCTTGTTCATGATTCTGACGTCGCAGGCCAGGGCCAGTTCCAATCCTCCACCCATGGCCGGGCCATTGATGGCAGCGATAACCGGTTTGGGGAAAATCTCGATACGGGTGAAAACCTCGTGGGGTGCTTCGCTGAAGCTGATAGCGGCATCCACCTGTCCCGACGCGAAAGCGGCGAAATCGGCCCCGCCGCAGAAATTGGCCCCTGCCCCCGTAATGACTACGGTACGCACGTTCTCGTCTATCTCAAGCTCGCTGAGGGCCTTGTTAATCTCGGTCATGAAGTCGGCGTTGAAGGCATTGGCCCGGTTGGGACGATTAAGGATTAGCCGGGCTACCTTCGTATCTTTATTGATGTCCAGCTTAACGAATTCGTATTCGCCGGGGCCATAGGAATAGAAACCTTCGCCAGTTTTACGGCCCAACTTACCGGCTTTCACCAACTTGGTGATTACCGGAGAGGCTTTGTAGCGCGGTTCCTGCTTGTATTTTTTATAGAGCCGGTCGAGTTCATTGACGATGGCATCCAGCCCGGCGCTGTCGGCCATGCGGAGGACACCGCGCGGGTAGTTAAGCCCGAGCAGGACGGCGGTGTCAACTTCGTCTTTGGTGGTGGCTTTAATTTCTATCAGCTTGGCGCCTTCGTTAACGGCGGTGGCCAGTACCCTTATCGGGTCGAATCCTACCCCGGCGCTCATGGAAATTTCATTGTTCTTGCCTTTAGACCAGTCGTAATAACCCTTGCCGGTCTTCTGTCCGTAATTCCCGGCTTTATAGGCTTTTACCAGCAGCGGGGCAGGGCCGTAGCTCTGGCCCATCATCTCCCCGAAATATTCCATGACATGAAACTGGGTATCGATGGAGCCTCCGCCGAGGGTATCCTGTAGTTCCAGCATGCCCATGGGCAGTCCCAGCTTGTACTTGATGGCTGAATCCACCTCGAAGGCATCCTTGGCCTCACCCTGGGCGACCGCCCAGTCGGCCTCGTTGGACATATTGCAGAAAATCCGGTTGGCGATAAAGCCGGGGACGTCGGTGACGTGTACGACGGCGCGCCCCATGGCGATGGCCACCTTCTCGGCTATCTCGAGGGCTTCTTTACTGGTCTTTTCGCCGTGGACTATTTCCAGCAGGGTCATGCGACTCGGTGGGTTGAAATAGTGAGTGCCGACTACCATCTCCGGTTTCCTGGCGGCGGTAGCTATCTCGGCGATACTCAGCGACGAGGTATTCGTGGCGAAAATGCAATCGGCGGGACATAATGCCGTGGCTTCTTTGAGCACGCTCTTTTTCAGGTCCATTATCTCCGGCACGGCTTCGATGATGATATCGGCGTCTTTGACTGCCTCTTTAACATCTACGATAAAGGTCAGCCGGCTGAAAATGTCTTTTTTAGCAGCTTCGGTCATCCTTCCGCGGCTGATGCGCCGGTCATAAACACTATTCAATGTTTCTCTACCGCGTTCCAGGAATTTCTCCTCGATGTCCCTGATTTTAACCTGGTATCCGGCTTCAGCCGCCAAGGCGGCTATCAGGGCTCCCATGGAACCGGCACCGAGTACGGTAACATTCTTTATCTCTTTCACGGCATCCATCCCCTTTTCTTAGAGATTACACGATTTATATAAATACTATTTGACAGGTTCGAAAGCGTAGAAAACCCGGTCGCATATCTTGGTTTCTCTTTTAACATCTATCGGGTGAGAGGGTACGTCGAAAACGACGAATTGCACCTCGTCGCCTTCCTTAAGCTCGCCTTCCTTACAATTGATAATGCGTCCCAGCAGGTGTTTCAGCGGGGTATCCTCACCGAAGGTAAGCCAGGCCATGATTAGGGGTGAAGGAAAGCCAATGGGCGCGCCGGCCTGCGTCTCTGTTAAGCAGACGACCTTGGCTTTCTTCGGTAGTTCTACCCATTCCAGGTTCTCCGACCAGCAACTGGGGCAAATTACCCCGGGCGGGAAAGCCGTGTAACCGCAATCCTTGCACTTGGTGGTGGTGAATTTACCCTCCTTGAGATTATCGTAAAATGGATAGATACGGTTGAATTCCTGGCACTCGAAAGGCCACATATCCATTTCCCCGATATAGGTACCTTCCAGGGCCGGGGTGCCTACTATCTCTGCTTTCTGTAAATCAGCCATTTCTTTCTCCTTATGTCTAAATGGTTATTTTCTTTTACTCCACGGGTTCTTTGCCGTAGATGACCACGGTATGCTGAGCGCAGGTGCCACTGAGGTTATGCGTCAGCCCGAACGCAGCGTCTTTTACCTGGTGAAGAGCCCTACCCTGGAGTTGCTTATTTATCTCCAGTGCCTGCCGCGCTCCCGAAGCCCCGAAGGGATGCCCATAGACAAGCAAACCGCCGTCGGTGTTGGTGGGTATGGCGCCGTCGATATTGATAGCGCCGGAAGCGACAAATGGCCCACCTTCACCCTTGGGGCAAAAACCAAGTTCTTCCAGCTCGATAATCTCGGAAATGGTAAAGCAGTCGTGAGTCTGGGCTACGTCAATGTCTTTTGGAGTAAGTTTGGCATTTTTGAACGCCACCTCGCCAGCTGTTTTCAGGTGGGGCCACTCGGCCAGGGTATCGCCGGGCCATCCGGCCGACATGCTGTGGGTGGCGTGCTGACCAGTTCCGCGCAGGTAAACCAGCGGCCGGTCCGATAGCTCTTTAGCTTTCTCTTCCGAGGCAATAACAATGGCCGAAGCACCATCGGAAAGCGGACAGCAGTCGTAAAGCCCGAAAGGTTCGGCGATAATTCTGGCTTCCAGCGCTTCCGGCATCGTCAACGACCGCCCACCGAAATGTGCCTTAGGACTGTCAGTACCGTAGGTATAATTAGTTACCGATACATGCGCCATCTGTTCTTTGGTAGTACCGTATTTCTTCATGTGCATCCGGGCGATCATGGCGAAGAAAGGCGGCGGTACACCCAGTCCCATTGCCGAATCCCAGTCGTGGTCATTGACCATCAACTGGGTGTAGTTGGTCTCCCAGCGCTGCGGCATGTAGACCTTCTCGCCGCCGGTAACCAAGACTACCTCGGCGATGCCGCTTTCCACCAGTCCCTTGGCTACGATGACTGCCGAGTTGGAGCCGGCACACAGGGTATCCACTCGAATACAGATAGAGGTCGGCCTCAAGCCAAGCCGGTGCACTATCAGCGGCGCCGTGTTGAGCGCCGAGGAATGCCTTCCGGCCATGGTCGTGGCAATGATGAGGCCGTCGATATCGGCCGGTTTTAATCCAGGTATGTCGTCGGCGCAGGCCCTGGCGGCTTCCTGAACCATATCGAGCAGAGTGGCCTGCCGGACGCCGAACTTACTGGTTCCACCACCGACCATTACTGCTCTTTTCTTTTCTGCCATACGAATATCTCCTTTGTTTTATACTGTGAAGCAGTTAGATAATTAACGGGATTTTATATACATGTTGATATAGATAATCCGAACACTCGCCAGTTTCCGTGACGATTACTTCCACAAGAAAATCTTAGCAGAAATCCTGCTCCAAAGCAATATTTCATAATATAAGTCATATATGACATTAAAACCCGGCGTGCCAATTTGACAGCTACGCTCTCTAACCATTAATATTTACTATGTCAGTTATTGAATTATGCGGTTTCAGAAGGGAGCTATTCTATGGGTAAAAACGCAGATAAAATAGTACTCTCGGCCATGTGGTCAGCCGGGTGCGGCTCGCACGGCGGCTGCGGGGCGGAAATTTACGTTAAAGACGGCAAGGTGATATGTGTCGAGGGAGATAACAACCATCCGTTCAACCAGGGCAGACTCTGCCCCAAGGGACTGGCTATCCCCCAGTACATGTACCATCCTGACCGCGTTACCACGCCTTTGAAACGAGCCGGTAAACGTGGCGAAGGCAAATGGGAGCCGATTTCCTGGGACGAGGCTTTTGATACCATCGAAACCAGATTGAAAGATATCCGGGAGAAACACGGCGCGGAATCGGTCATTTTCTGCCAGGGCACCGGCCGGGATATCGGCGGGCCGATTACCTTTCTAATGTACGCCTACGGCAGCCCGAACTGGGTGCAGGTGGGACTGGCCGGTCACGCCTGCTACACGCCGCGACTCGGCGCCATGTTCGCCACCCAGGGGGCCTATTGCGTTTTGGATGCTTCCCAGTTTTTAGAGGAACGCTATGACTCCGAGGAATGGGAAGCCCCGAAATACATCATTCTATGGGGTCAGAACCCGATTGCCGGCTGCCACGACGGCTTTTTCGGTCACTGGATAATCGACTGCATGAGGCGGGGTTCCAAATTAATCGTCATCGATCCGCGCTCAACCTGGTTCTCCTGCCGCGCCGACGTTCACCTGCAGAACCGCCCCGGTACCGACGGCGCCATCGCACTGGGCATGCTCAACGTTATCATCAACGAAGGCCTTTACGATAAAGAATTCGTAGAGAAATGGTGCTATGGCTTCGATGAGTTAAAAGAAAGGGTGCAGGAATATCCCCCGGAAAAAGTTGAGGAGATTACCTGGGTGCCCGCCGACCTTTTAAGGCAGGCCGCCCGGCTGTACGCCAACAACAAGCCATCGGCTATCCAGTGGGGTGAGCCGATTGATGCTATGCCGGCCGGTAGTGTGGTGGCGCAGGCCATCAACCAACTCTGGGCTATCACCGGTAATGTGGATAATCCCGGCGGTAATGTCATCGCCAAGAACTCCCACGGCGTCACCACCTATCCCTTCAGCTCCGCCGAGCTTACCAAACTCTACGGCGAAGAACTGGTGAAGAAACTCAACGAGAAGAGAATCGGCGCCAACGATTACCCGATGATCAAGAACTTCCGCGGCTGGGTACAGCCGGACATTCTCATCGAGCAGCTGGAAACGGGAAAACCCTACAAGGTGCATGCCGCCTGGATACAGACGTCCAACATCCTCGGCGGCCAGGCCGCCGACCCCCGCCGTCATTACGAGGCGATGAAGGACCTGGACTTCGTTGTGGTGGTTGACCTTTTCCAGAACCCCACCAGCATGGCCCTGGGAGATATCTTCCTCCCGGCCGTTTCCTTCTGTGAAAAGGACAGCTTCCGCTCCTGGTGGCAGCCACTCTGCGTCACCCAAAAAGCGATTGACGCCGTTGGAGAATGCAAGTCCGACTGGGAGATAAACCTGGAAATGGCCAAGCGTTTGGCTACCAATCCTATTAAATACGATACGGTTAAAGAACTTATCAACGACCGCCTCAAGGACGGCAACACCGACTTCGATACTTTAGCTAAGAAAGGCGGCTGGGAATTTCCCCCGGAAGGCCATCCTACCCGGCCTTACTACCGGTACGAAAAGGGGCTATTGCGCCAGGACGGCCAGCCGGGCTTTGATACGCCCACCGGCAAGGTCGAGCTTTACTCCAAGCGATACGAGGAATGGGGCCTCGACCCCCTGCCCTATTACGAAGAACCGGCCGAAAGCGAGGTCTCCACGCCGGAGGTCGCCCGGGAATACCCCCTGATTCTCACCACCGGACGGCGTTCTGCGGTCTTCTTCCATTCGGAGCACCGCATGATTCCCTGGCTCCGCGAACTCGATCCTATTCCGACCTGTGAAATCAATGATAAAACGGGCGAAAAACTGGGCATCAGCAATGGCGAATGGGTCTATATCGAGAACAAGCGCGGCAAGGTCAAAATGAAAGCCAAGCTTACCGCCACCGCCCACCCCAAGGTTGTTACCGCGCCCCACGGCTGGTGGCTGCCCGAGACTGACGGCAATGACCCCAACCTGTTCAGCACCTGGGAGTATAACATCAATAATCTCACCTCCATGGGCAACCAGGCCAAATCCGGATTCGGTGGTACCGATTACCGGTCCAGCCAGTGCCGCGTCACCAAAGTAAAGGACTGAAAGGAGTAGCCATGGCTCGTAACGGCTTACTTATTGAATACGAATACTGCACCGGTTGCCACGCCTGCGAGGTAGCCTGCAAGCAGGAGCATAACTTCTCCGGAGGGATGGTCGGCATCCGGGTAGATGAAATGGAAACGGTGGGTCCGGACAAGGTTCACCTGGACTTTATTCCCCATACCACCCGGTTCTGCGACCTCTGCGCCGACCGCACCAGCAGCGGCGAACTGCCGGCATGCGTCAAGCACTGCCAGGCTACCTGCATGATGTACGGCCCCGTCTCCGAACTTGTCAAGACCATGGAGGAAAAACCGCGTTCGGTCATAATCGCGCCGCAATAGTTAATAGTCTTAGCATAGCTTAGACAAACATAATAACGAAGCAATCTCGCTCGTTTTTTAAGTGAAATATGGATTGCTTCGTTATATCTTAGATATTCAACCACTTCTATTATAACCCTCACTTAGATAAGTTAAATGTAGCTCGTTATAACAAAAGAACCATTACTAATTTCCTATTGTAATTACTATCACAAGATATAAAATTATTTTGATTTAACTGATAAGTAAATAGCAGAAATTGGAATTTAATGACACTATCAAGATAAAGGAAGTTGGTATGTCAAACGAATTATCTGTTGATGAACAACAAATACTTGAACAAGTTACAATCTATATAGCTAAAGAATTGTCTGAAGGCAAGAAGAATGATGATATAGTCAAAGAACTTGTCAAACAAGGTTGGCCAAAAGAAACCGCTTCAAATTTCGTTGCAGAAACGAAATCAGCGATTGATGATTATAAGCATACCCCCGAAGGTCGTATAATAATGTTAAGTGCAGCCAAACGCCACATGTTATACGGATTGATGTGGTGTGGAGGTGGTTCACTTATTACTTATTTAACTTACTCCGCCGCTAGTGAAGGTGGACTGTTTTTGGTTTTTTGGGGTGCTATTTTATGGGGTATTATTGATTTTTTCAGAGGACTACTTAATTGGTATAAGTATAAAGACTAATCATTATACAAATTCTTTTAAACTGCCTCCAATGACTACTAACCCTGCTAAACCGGGTTCTCGGCGATGCTCTGATATCCCGCGAACAATCCCCGTGGAGCCTGCTGTGTTATCTCTTCCAGTGTCCAGGGTTTGCTATCGTATTTTGTCAAGTTGTGTGAATGCACCGGCTCGGAATACATACTTATCGTGTTCCCCCCCAGCGTAAACACCGACCCGCTGATATCTTTAGCCGCGTCGGTAGCCAGGTAGCACACAAACGGCGCTATATATTCCGGTGTGGGCGTGAAATCAGCCAGCTTCATAGGCTCGCCGTCACCGGCATAGCGGTTGATAACGAAAACGCTGTCATCGCCTTTCATGACCGACGTGGCGGCATCCAGTTCGTAGGCAGCCCGCGTCCTGGCCCACGGTGAGAAGGCATTGCAAGTAATACCGCGTGAGTAAAGCTCGATGGCCACTGCCTTGGTCAGCCCCACTACTCCGGCATTGGCGGCGCAGTACTCGGCGTGCTTGATGATATCACCGTTCCAAGCCTTGGAGGTGCAATTGATGATGCGCCCCCATTTTTGCTTGATCATATGTGGCACCGCATGGCGGATGGTATTGAAATACCCTTTCGGCTTAACTAGGGTCACCTTGTCCCACAGTTCCTCACTCATCTTCTCTATCGGGCTGAAGCCAAAGGCCCCGGCTACGTTCACGAGGATATCGATTTTGCCGAAGTTATCGATAGCAGTAGCGATGAGCCTACCAGCGACATCAAAATCAGAGATGTCCCCGAAAAAGGCCACCGCCTCCCCGCCGGAGGCCTTGATAACCTTGGCGGTGGTCTCGGCGTCACCTGAGGCCTCGGACATCTTTTTCTGAAAGGCCGCCTGACCCTCGCCCAAGGCCTTGACTTGTTCGTCGGTCAGCATGGCTTCTCCGGTTGATCCCGGCTTACGGTTATTGGTAACGACCTTGGCACCTTCATCCGCCAAGGCGATGGCGATAGCCCGACCGATGCCCTGGCCCGAGCCGGTCACTACGGCCACTTTATCTTTAAACGCATCACCCATAATATACCCACCCTTCTTTCATTTCTTTAGTTCTATAAGGCAATCCACACCGCGAATGCAGGACCGAAAATAACCGCCACTTTGCCGACCAGCTTTATCAGGATGTTCAGGGAAGGCCCGGCCGTATCCTTAAAGGGGTCACCGACGGTATCGCCGCAGACCGAGGCTTTATGAGCTTCGCTACCCTTACCCCCGTAAGCGCCCGATTCGATGTATTTCTTAGCATTGTCCCAGGCTCCGCCGGAGTTGGCCATCATTACCGCCATCAGGAATCCGGTCAATAGTGCCCCCACCAGCAGACCAGCCACGCTTTCCGGACCCAGGGTAAAACCGAGTACCAGCGGTACGACTATTACCAGTATTCCCGGTATCAGCATGGATTTCAACGCCATGCCGGTGGCGATATCCACACAGGCTACGTAGTCAGGCTTGGCTTTGCCTTCCATCAGACCCTTAATTTCGCGGAACTGCCGTCTTACCTCGTTAACGATAGCATAAGCGCCGTCGCTGACTCCCCGCATGGCCAGGGCGCTAAAGACAAAGGTCATCATGCCGCCGATTAATACCCCGGCAATAACATCCACATTGGTGAGACTGGCAGTATTTATATCGGCTACCTCGAAGTAGGTAGCCAGCCAGGCCAGGGACGCCAGCGCCGCCGAGGCAATGGCGAATCCTTTACCCAGGGCCGCCGTAGTATTACCCACAGCATCGAGAGCCTCACAGCGTTCTCTCACATTCTTGCCCAGTCCGGCCATCTCGGCGATACCGGCGGAATTATCGGCGATAGGCCCGTAGCAATCCATGGCCAGCAGCATACCGAGGTTAATCAGCATGCCCATAGCGGCAATGGCTATACCCAGCAGGCCGCCGAAGATGTAGGCTAAAATGGTGGCAATGACTACCAGAATAATCGGGAATACGGTACTCAGCATACCGGTAGCTATACCTTCGATAACAACGACCGCCGAACCGCTCTGCGCCGACCTGGCGATCTTCTTAGTCGGGCCGCGTTCCGCCGATGTGTAATATTCTGTTGCCTGGGCGATGAGGAAACCGGCAATCAGACCGGATACCAGCGCCCAGAAATACTTGAACTCGCCGGTAAAGCCCCAAATTATAAAGAGGCTGGCTATAATCATCAGGATATTGCTGACGTATACCCCGGTGTTCATGGCTCCGTGGGCCTGGGAAACCTGCTTCTCAAAATCGGCTTCCTTGATTTCCTTAGGCCTTACCGAAAGCGCCCCGACGATGGAAACAACAATACCGGCCGCGGCCAGGCAGAGCGGCATGAACATACCGGTGACGGTATCCAGGGCAATCACGCCCAGTACCATCGAGGCGGCGATAGCCGATACGTAAGATTCATAGAGATCTGAGCCCATGCCGGCAACGTCGCCGACATTATCGCCGACATTATCGGCGATGACCGCCGGATTACGCGGGTCGTCCTCGGGAATGCCTTGTTCTACCTTCCCGACGAGGTCGGCCCCGACGTCGGCGCTCTTGGTAAAGATACCACCCCCGGCTCTCAGGAAAAGAGCCACCGAGGACGCGCCGAAGGCAAAGCCCAGCCAGACGTGGCTGTCTTTCCAGATAAACGCGACGATAGCCAGCCCTAAAAGTCCCAACCCCACCACGCAGAAGCCCATCACCGCCCCGCTGGAAAAGGCTATTTTCAGTCCTTTTGCCCAGCTGTTGATAGCAGCGTGAGCCGTCCTCACGTTAGCTTGTGTAGCGATGTTCATCCCCAGCCAGCCGGCCAGGGCTGATGTTACCGTACCGATGAGGTAAGCTACCGCTACCAGCGGTTTAGGGTCGATAAATATTGCCAGAACGATGAATATCACGACGGTAAATACCGCTAGCGTTAGAAATTCCCGGCGCAGGAAGGCCATAGCCCCCTGGCGTATCGCCTTTGATATTGACTTCATCTGGGCGTTACCCTCGCTCTCGCGGAGTATCGTGTACATCAGGTAGCCTACGAAGGCCAACCCCATCAGTCCGCCGACAATTACCAGGGTCATCAAAGCCCATTCTTCCATATGTACCTCCAAGTATTATGTCTATTACGCGTAAAAGAAAAGGAGGTTATTCACCCCCTTTTTAATATATCAATGATTATGTAAAAAGTACCTGCCGCAAAGTCTAAAGTAGTTTATCATATTCGGTATGTCCGGTCAATTTCCTTGATTATCTGTAACCGCTCTGCAATATGGCGATGATATCTTTACCGTATTTACTGGCCCGGCGTTCGCCAAAGCCTTTAATAGTAAGCAATTCCTTGGTGGTAGTCGGTTTCAGGGTAATAATCTCTTTCAGCGTCGAGTTCCGGGCAATTATATTGGGGGTAAGGTTTTCTTCGGTGGCTTTTTTCTCCCGCCAGACAACCAGTTCATTATAAATATCAACCTGGCTGTCTTCCAGCACCGGTTCTTCACCCGGAGTCTCCGGGGAGTTCTCCTCTGACAAGGCTTCCTCTAGACTGGCCGGAATATCACCGGGCAGTTTACTCAGCTTGTTCTCCAGCTCTTTCTGCCGGATGGCCAGTGTAAGGTCGCTCCGGGTCCTCTCGAGAACACCCCGCAGCATATCGGTGGTACGTCTTAAACCTCCGGTAATAGCATCCGGATAATCTATAGTGACCAGGGTACTGTAAACATCGTCCATAACAGTTAACAGCTCTTCGCCGCGAGAGAGGTCACCCCTTCTCATGCTGTCGAGCAGGTAGCGGCGGATTTCGCTGGCGGCTTCACCGAGTCCGTTAAGATAAGGGGCGGCTTCAACACCGATGGTTGCCGGCTGTGGTACGGGCTTTCCATTAACAATAGCCAGAGTGATAACCGCCTCGGATAATTCTTTCTGGGCATCACGAATGATACCGGTATTGCTCAATTCGCTGATACCGCGTACCGCCCTCTGTGCCTCGGTAAGCAGGCTCCGGGCATTTTTCAGTATTCCGGCAGCCTCTTTAAATTCCTGCCGGTGTACGGCGCGTATGGCATTACTGCTGAAGCGGATGGAGTCACGGCATAGCGGCAGCATCTTTTCCCTGGCTTCGTCTTTTTTCGTGAGGGTTTTTCTTATCTCTTCAACAACCGAATCCAGATTATCCATGTTCACCTCCCTCGATGCTTTCCACCAGTTGCCGGGCGGCCTTTTCGATATCTTCAGCCTTCAGTACGGCGCTGATGACTGCCACCGCATCGGCTCCGGCGGCGATAACTTCACCGGCATTGTCCCGGTTAATACCACCGATGGCGACCAGCGGAATATTCACCTTATCCTTAATTTCCCGCAGCCTTGCCGGGCCAACGACCTCGGCTCCTTCCTTGGTACCTGTGGCAAACATAGCCCCGACCCCCAGATAGTCCGCACCCTGTCTTTCGAGAGCTATGGCGGCGTCGACCGTCCGGGCGGAACAACCCAGGATTTTGTCCGAAGGCAGCAACTGACGGGCAACATCGGCGGGGATATCATCGTTCCCGATATGTAGTCCGTCGGCATCAACGGCCATGGCTATATCCAGACTATCGTTAACTATAAACGGGACGCCGTTATCCGAGCATAGCTTTTTCAAGCCGCGGGCCATCCCGTAAAATTTCCGTTTGTCCAGGTTCTTGGCCCGTAACTGGATAACGCCGGCACCGCCCTTAATCACCTGCGAGGCAAACTGTTGATAATCACGCCCCTCCAGGAAAGCGGCATCAATAATTGCGTAGAGTCCGGTTATCTTTTTTATCTTGTCCCGGCGGCTGATCCGGGCAACCAGTTTTTTTTCAAGAGAATACAGAGAAAACCTGGCTCGCTTGTACTTCTCCGTGTCCAGCCCCATTTCCGGCAGCCGCGCCATTTCCTCCATCACCCTCAGCGACTCCTGGGCTCTCCGGGCGTTAGCGATCACCAGTTCAGGCTTATTCCGCTCCTTATCTTCTCCCTTAACCACCATATTAGCGCCAACGTCCCCATCCGTGTCCCGGGCTTTAAGAAGCTCTTTTCGCAGAGCCGGAGTTACTCTTACGATGTCGTGGCGTAAATCCTTCAGCTGCTGAGTTACTTCGCTATCATCAAGTGAAAGACGCGCCATCTCCTCAAGGACCCTCAGTCCTTCACCGATCCGGTTGAGATTGGCATCAATAATACGCAATGTATCTTTTTCCACAGACAAGCTACCCCCGGTGACTAATTCTAACACAGCCTTTTTAGTAGGGTAAAGATGACTTAAGTATTAAAACCCGTCAACGGCATTCTCAATAAGTTCGATGCGGGATACCCGGCCGCTGCGTTCCATCTGAATCGCCAGGACGTCGATACGCCGGGAAGCCGGCAGTCCTTCGCGGTGCTGGCCATAATGCTCGGCAACCGCGGTGAGTCTCCGCTTCTTTTGGGGGGTAACCGATTCTTCCGGACTTCCCAACCCGATACTTCGCCTGGTCCGCACTTCGACGAATACCAGGACATCTTCCTGCCGGGCCACAATATCGATTTCACCCTCGGCGCACCGGTAGTTTGTTTCGACGATATCATAGCCGTTCCGTTCTAGAAAATCACCGGCTATTTTTTCGCCGAGAATCCCGACTTCTCTTCTTCTCATATTTCCTGCCCCAGCAGCGCTCTTACCGGGTGAAAAGACCGCCGGTGAACCGGTGACGGCCCCCGGCGAATTAAACAGGCCAGGTGTTCCCGGGTGCCGTATCCCTTGTGCCGGGCGAAATTATAGCCGGGATAATCGGTATCCATTGCCGCCACCAATCTATCTCGGAATACCTTGGCGATTATGGAAGCGCAGGCTATGGAAAAGCAGATACTGTCCCCGAACTTTATCCCTTTTTGCGGCAGGGTTACCTCCGGCAGTCGAAAATAATCGATAAGCAAATATTCCGGCGAAATAGTCAAGTCATCTACAGCCTGTTTCATTGCCTGCCGTGTAGCCCCGGCGATTCCTATCTTATCTATTTCCTCGTTGGAAGAAACACCCACGCCCGTAGCGATGGCTTTCTCACGGATGCAGTCATACAATTTTTCCCGGATGGAAGGACTTAGTTGCTTGCTGTCCCTGATTTGCTTTCTCCAGGCTCCCCTGGGATTCAGAGGCAGTATTACCGCCGCCGCCACCACCGGCCCCATCAAAGCCCCCCGGCCTACCTCATCCACCCCGGCGATAAAACGGTATCCCTGAGCTTTTAAAACCCTCTCTTCGGTAAAGGTTGGTTTGCGGTGATTGATTCCCGTAGGTATTTTACAACCCTCCCCCTGTATCTCCCTCCCTTGGAAAGGGAGGGAGAATAATTATAAAAAGAGGGGCTTCGCCTCTCTCAAACACCCCTTTTTCTCGGTAGCAATTTACTTACTTTTTCCCAGATAATCCCGGTAATCTCTTTCCTGGTTAGATTCCCATCGATAACGCACCAGCGTCCCGGCTCGGCTTTCGCCATAGATAGATAACCTTCTCGCACACGCTGATGAAATTCAATCGGTTCACTTTCGAATCGGTCATTATTATTCTTCTTACGTAGAAAAGCCTCATCCACGGGTATGTCCAGTAAAAAAGTCAGGTCTGGCTTCACTCCGGAGGTAGCGACATCATTAGCTTTTACTACCACATCCATATCGATTTCCCGGCCATAGCCCTGGTAAGCCACCGTGGAATCGGCAAACCTGTCGCAGACTACAATTTGCCCGTCCTGCAGGGCGGGTTTGATAATCTCGTTCACCAGTTGGGCGCGTGAAGCGTTGAAAAGTAATAATTCAGTAAGCGGAGATAGTTCCATTTCCCGGTGCCACTTGAGCCAGCGGGTTATCTTTTTACCGATAGACGTCATGCCGGGTTCGTGGGTAAGTAAGGCCGGTATGGCCAAGCGGTGCAGTCGCCGGTAGAGCCGTCGCGCCTGGGTGCTCTTACCGCTCCCCTCTCCCCCCTCGAAGGTGATGAATAGAGACATGGCCGCCTTCCTTTTACAGGCTATACACTTCTTATTTTTGCTCTTTATAGATTCTTACCCGTCGTTCCGGGTCCTTGCCCAGGCTGTGAGAGGAGAAATCACCGCGCTGGGCGATAAGGTGTTGCAATCTGCGTATATAGGAACTCTGCGGGCTTAACTCCACCGCTTCTTCGCCCGAATCGATTAACTGGTTAACGGCTTCCTCGGCCTCATTAATGGCACTCTGGAAATATTCCGGTTTATCGGCACTATCTACAAAAATTGCGCCCAATAATTGTCTCATGTGGGGTGGGGTATTACTACGCAGGACATAGACGGGTATATTCGCATTTTCCGCGTCCCTTATCTTCTGCGGCTTCCTTTTATAATAGTTACGTGAGGTTATGAACATGCCGGCTTCGTGGATGTTCTCGATGATTTCCATATTGATATTCATCTCTCGTGCAGCTTGCACCAATCTGGTTTTATTGACACCGAAAGCATATACCTTTGATGATTGCCGGGGTGTTTTACCCGGTTTTACCGTGGCCGTCTTTTTATCATCAACGGCCGACTTATCTATTTTCACCTCGCCGTTTTCATCAAGCCAGCGCAACTCCGTGCCTGAAGGCGTACCGCGCAACAGGGCATCCACGGCCTCGCCGACGTCCGGATGAATAGCCACCTTTTCCCAATCCTGAATCTCGACAACAATATCGAAAGTGGGGGGAGATTTCCTTTCCAGTATGGATTTCCGGGTTCCCCTGCGCCGGGCTTCGTCATCACCCAGCGTTACCGACTGTATCCCGCCGATAAGGTCGGCGAGTGTCGGGTTCATCATCAAGTTATCCAGCGTGTTCCCATGGGCGGTGCCGACCAGCTGCACGCCGCGCTCGGCGATAGTGCGTGCCGCTAGAGCTTCCAGTTCGGTGCCGATTTCATCGATGATGATTACTTCCGGCATGTGGTTTTCCACCGCTTCAATCATTACCGCATGCTGCAGGCTCGGTGTGGTTACCTGCATACGCCGCGCGTGACCGATAGCCGGGTGGGGGATATCGCCATCGCCGGCTATCTCATTAGAGGTATCCACGATAATCACCCGCTTGGCCATATCGTCAGCCAGCACCCGGGCGACCTCACGTAGCATGGTCGTTTTGCCCACGCCCGGTCGTCCCAGCAGCATAACGCTTTTCCCGGACTGCACCAGGTCCTCGATAATCTTGATAGTACCGAAAATAGCCCTTCCCAGGCGGCAGGTAAGCCCGATGATTCGGCCCTGTCGGTTCCGGATGGCGGATATGCGGTGGAGGGTGCGTTCGATGCCGGCACGGTTATCGTCCCCGAAGTTTCCTACCCGAGTGACCACGTAGTCGATATCCGCTTCCTCGACTTCCTTGCTGTCCAGTAACATTTCACGCCCGGGAAAACGGGCTTCAACCGGTCGCCCCAGGTCTAGGATAACTTCCAGCAAATTATGGAGGTCTTTCTGCCGGCTTAAAGGCTGGCGGATACGCGGCGGCAGGATGTCCAGCATGGCATCCATATCATCGGTTATCATTTTCTGCCAGTTGCTTTCCGCCATCAGTAGTTATACCTTCCCCGCTACCATATCCAGAAAATACCGGTGGAAACGTGAATCATCGGTCAGCTCCGGGTGAAAGGCGGTGACCAGCATTTTATCCTGCCGGGCCGCCACGATTGTGTTATCCGGCAGTCTCGCCAATACTTCTACTCCAGCTTCACAGCTTTCAATTAAAGGCGCCCGGATGAACACCCCCGGGAATGGCTTATCGTCTAATACCGGCACCGGTATATCCGTCTCAAAGCTCTCCCGCTGCCGCCCGAAAGCGTTCCTCTTCACCCGGATATCCATCAGGCCGAGAGTTCTGGTGGTATTACCGCTGATATCCCTGGAGAGCATTATCATACCGGCGCAGGTGCCGAACATTGGTTTACCTTCCCCGGCCAGTTTCTTTACCTCATCTTCCAGCCCGTATTCGGCTATCAACCGGCTGATCGATGTGCTTTCACCGCCGGGAATAATCAGCCCGTCCGTATCGGTTAATTCGAGAGGCAAACGGACGGGTACGGCGTCGACATTCAGTTGGTTTAATACCTTGATATGTTCGGCGAAGGCTCCTTGCGAGGCAAGGACACCAATTCTCATGCAGGCCTTTCCTTTCCTTACCAGCCCCTTTTGGCGAGGAGTTCCTCGGGAGGAATCTGTTTAATATCCAGTCCGGGCATAGCTTCACCGAGGTCCTTAGATACTTCGGCGATGATGGCCGGGTCCTGGTAGTGAGTGGTCGCCCGGACGATAGCTTTAGCCCTGACTTCCGGATTATTGGACTTGAATATCCCGGAACCGACAAAAACTCCCTCGGCGCCTAACTGCATCATTAAAGCGGCGTCGGCCGGCGTAGCTATACCCCCGGCCGCGAAATTGACCACGGGTAACTTACCGAGTTCCTTAACTTCCCTGACTATATCTACTGGAACGCGGTAAGCCGCCGCCAGTTCTTTCAGCTCTTCCTCCCCGGCATTGACCACCTGCTGGATACCCTCCATTACCGCCCTCATATGCCGCACCGCCTCGACAATATTACCGGTCCCCGCTTCGCCCTTGGTACGTATCATGGCCGCCCCTTCATGGAGACGCCGCAGCGCTTCACCGAGGTCGCGGCAACCGCAGACAAAGGGTACCTTGAAATCATGCTTCCAGATATGATGTGCTTCGTCGGCCGGAGTCAATACTTCCGACTCGTCAACGTAGTCCACACCCAGAGATTCCAGCGCTTGAGCCTCGACAAAATGCCCTATCCGGCATTTTGCCATCACCGGTATGGTCACGGTTTTCATGATGGCTTCGATAATAGTAGGATCTGCCATACGGGCAACGCCACCGGCGGCGCGTATGTCCGCCGGGACTCTTTCCAGCGCCATGACGGCACAGGCACCGGCCTCTTCGGCAATCCTGGCATGCTCCGGCGTGACTACGTCCATGATAACGCCGCCCTTTAGCATCTGCGCCAGGCCTGTTTTAACCTTCCATGTCCCGGTTTCCATAGTAATCACCTTCCTCCCTGATCGATACTAATATTTTACTCTTGTTACTGGACGTTATCAAGATTCCGTGGTAAAATCATCACCATTCTATTACTCAAATATACCTGTTATTCCCAAAGTCTTGACAGGCAGTTAGAGAAACGGTTACATTTTTATTGGTACTAGCATATATAAGCAATAGCGAAACTAAATAAGAATATAAGGTAAAATTCCGTGGATTTAGCATTATTTATATTATTAATCGTTGTACTGATAGTTTTATTCGTTATGTTGATGAGATGGGAAAAGAGAATCAAGATCAGATATAAAGATAAAGCAACTGAGTTACTGGATATGGACGACCCCAATCCCAAGGATGTCCAGGATACGATCAAACACCTTCATTTGTACTCCGGGCGTATCAAAAGAGACAAAGAAGCCCTAGCGCTTATCAGTAGTCTACAGAGCAAGTACGGCCACCTTCTTTAAGAAACCGGCCGCTTGGCGGGAATGCCGGGACGGCGCGGATATTTATCGGGAGTCTCCCAAATTTTGTTGATAATAACCAGGCATCTGTTGTCAGTAAATTCTTCGATTTGCACGGGTTGTATTTCGCGTGATTCTCCGCCCAGAGCCACAATCGCTTTGTTTGCCGCCGAAATTTCTTCCCGGATATCACCCTTTTTCAGGGCAATAACCTGACCGCCGATTTTACACAACGGCATCGTTAATTCTACTAGAACCGATAGCGGCGCCAGCGCCCGCGAAAGAACGATATCAAAGCTTTCGCGGTATTGCTTATCACGAGCGAGATTCTCCGCCCGTCCGGTGATTATCTCAACGTTATCCAGACCGAGTTTATCCGTAACATGGCTTAAAAACCGCACCTTTTTCATGGTGGATTCCAGCAAGGTAAGCCGGATATCCGTTAATGCAATGCGCAAGGGAATACCGGGAAATCCCGCCCCACTACCCACATCGATTATTCTCAATGCCTTATCCGCAGTGATATTATGCAACTCCGGAATAACGGTAAGAGAATCAAGGAAATGGGTTATTAGTACATCATCGTGCCCGGTAACGCTGGTGAGGTTCATCCTCCGGTTCCATTCGACCAGTTCCTGATAATATTCCTCGAACTGCTCAAGTTGCCGTTTTGATAAATTGAGGCTTAATTTATGGGCAGCCGTCTTTAGTATATTCATGAATCATGCTTCCCGGAACGCATATGCTATGCTACGGCGATTATATAGTAAAGATAGACAACCACACCGGCAAAAACAACGCTGTCCATCCTATCCAGCAGGCCGCCGTGGCCAGGCATGAGATTACCCGATTCTTTGACGCCGTGGTAACGTTTGAACAATGATTCCAATAAATCCCCGAATTGGCCGAATATGCTGATTATTACCCCCAGCAGTACCGCCTGACCGCAATTAATCGGCAGCTGCAAAGACCAGGAGATAGTAAATACCAGGCTTATGGCAGCGGCCCCGGCAACACCGGCAATGGCGCCTTCCCAGGTCTTATTGGGGCTGATGTGCGGCGCTAATAAATGCCTGCCGAATGCCTTCCCGATAAAATAGGCCATGGTATCGGAAGCGAACGTAGCCAGTATCGCCAGGAAAACCCAGTTCCTGCCTGCTTCCAGCCGTAAATCCACCAGATAGCTCAGCAACAGGCCTACATATATTATTCCGGCTATCGTCCAGACCCAGGTGGGAAATATGGCTTTCCTGCTCCGGTAAAGCAACAGGTAAATCATGGGCAGTATTGCCATGGAAATAACCAGCAGGGGATAGTAGATATCTACATCTAAATGAGGTCTGACGATGAATAGCACCGTCCAGATACCGCCGAATACGGTTATCGGCCATATCCGGGAAATGGATACTACTTTGTAGAACTCGTAAACAGACAGCAGGCCCCAGATACCAACGAAAAAAGTGAACCATGATACCGGTTCGTCGAACCAGATAACAACAATTAGAAGAGGAATGCCCCACAGTGCCGTTATGATTCTTTTTCTGAGCATGCAGCCCTTGATTTCAGACCACCGAAACGTCTCTGTCGCTGAGTGTATGTCTCCAGCGCTTCCTTCAAGGTCTTTTCATTAAAATCAGGCCAGAGAACGGTCGTGAAATAATACTCACTGTAGGCGGCCTGCCATATCAGGAAATTACTGGTGCGGTATTCACCGCCGGTGCGAATCACCATATCTACTTCCGGGAAACCGGCGGTATAAAGATATTCGCTGAATAGTTCTTCGTCAATTTTCTCCGGTGGTATCCCCGCTTCAATGATGCGTTTGGTCGCCTCCAGGATTTCCGCCCGGCCCCCGTAGTTAAAAGCAACCCCGAGCGTGAGGCCAGTATTTCCGGCCGTCAGGTTTACCGCCTCGTTAATCGCCTTTTTCAGTCCCTCGGATATTCCCTGAAGACTGCCGATATGACGGATTCTTACGTTGTTTTTATGTAATTGCCGGGATTCTTCACCGATAACTTCTTCCAGCAGATGGAAAAGACCGGTAACCTCTTCATCGGGGCGATTCCAGTTTTCGGTGGAAAATGCGTAGAGTGTAACGAAATCAACACCCTTTTCGCTCAAATATCTGATGATGGGGCGTACGTTCTTTACCCCGGCTTGATGCCCTTCCTGGCGTGGCAGGCCGCGCTTCTCCGCCCATCTACCGTTACCATCCATGATAAAGGCAATATGAGTGGGAGTGCCGGTATCTTTACCTGTTGCTTCTGAATCTGATGCCATATCGGCGATAACCAGCGGATACGTGACCCCATAGCTCTCTGATTAGACTTCCTTGAGGTCTTCCTCTTTTTCTATCCCTATTTGTTCTACTTCCGATATATGTATATCGGTAACGTTCTGCAACTTGTCCTGGGCCCTTTTCAATTCGTCCTGTGAGATGTCTTTATCCTTTTCCATCTCTTTGAGATCGTTAAGGGCCTCGTGACGGAGTGTGCGTATGGATACTTTTCTTTCTTCTACTCTCTTGTGGACTACTTTGATAAGTTCCTGCCTTCGTTCCTCGCTGAGCGGCGGTATACTTATCCTGATGATATTACCGTCGTTGGTGGGATTTAGTCCCAATTCCGATTTCAATATAGCTTTCTGAATATTACCTATGACGCTCTTATCCCAGGGTTGAATGACCAGGAGTCCGGCCTCCGGTGCCGAAATACCGGCCACGTGGTTCAAGGGCGTGGGAACTCCAGCATAATCAACCTTGATATGTTCAATCAGGGCCGGTGTAGCGTGCCCGGTACGGATGCTGGCCAGGTCTTCACGGAATATCTTTACCGAAGACCTCATTTTACCTTCTATGCTCATTAACGCTTCATTTACCATATCAACTCTCATCTGATACCAGAGTACCTATCGGCTCTCCAAGAACCACCTTTTTCAGGCTGTTCTGAGCTTCAAGATCGAATACGATAATCGGCAGCTTATTATCCAGACACAAAGATAACGCCGTAGCGTCCATGATTTTAAGTCGTTTGTTGAGAGCTTCGAGATAGGTTATCCTGTCATACTTTTTAGCCGCCGGGTCTTTCCTGGGGTCAGCCGAATATATGCCGTCTACCTTGTTCTTGCTCATGAGTAAAACATCGGCATTAATTTCTATGGCTCTCAGAGCTCCGGCGGTATCGGCGGTCATGTAGGGATTCCCCGTGCCGCCGGCGAAGATAACGACCCTGCCCTTTTCCAGGTGCCGAACAGCGCGACGCCTGATGAAGGGTTCGGCGACCTGCCTGATTTCCAGGGCTGATTGCGTCCTGGTATCCACGCCTTCCCTCTCCAGCATATCCTGGAGAGCCAGCGCATTTATCAGTGTTGCCAGCATACCGGCATAATCGGCGGTAACCCGGTCCATCCCCCCGGCCTCGGCTTTGGCCCCCCGCCAGATATTACCACCCCCAACTACAATCGCCACACTGACTCCTATATTAACAATGTCCCGTATCTGTCGGGCAACAACAGTTAAGGTAGGAGTATCAATCCCGGAGCGGTGGGACCCGCTTAAGGCTTCCCCGCTTATTTTGAGTAAAACCCTTTTGTATTTAACGTCAGGCATTAGTACTCTCTAGTTACCCAGTTCGTATCTGATAAACCGACCTATGGTAATATTCTCGCCTATCTTGGCAATAGTCTCCGTGATGATATCTTTGACGGTCTTATCGGGGTCTTTGATATACTGCTGGCTGAGCAGACAGATTTCTTCAGGGACAGCTTCGGTTCCCTCGGGTATATCTTCTGCCGATATATATTCCGGCGCTAGAGCGGCAACCTGCATCGCCAGGCAGTGGGCCATTTCCTTGAATTCATCGGTGCGGGCTACGAAGTCGGTCTCGCAGTTGACTTCAA
This sequence comes from Dehalococcoidales bacterium, assembly GCA_034430375.1. Taxonomy (GTDB): domain Bacteria; phylum Chloroflexota; class Dehalococcoidia; order Dehalococcoidales; family RBG-16-60-22; genus W425. Next base: position 545 of record DAOUER010000080.1, on the reverse strand, counting down.
TCATCGCCCCGATGCGTCCGGCGGTATGTATATAGGCTTCCACCAGCCCCTGGCCGGTAGCTCTTCCCGCTTTTTTTCGGGCTTTGAGCATCCCCTTTTCCCGGAGAATTTCCAGGGCTTTATCTATATCGCCTTCAGTCTGGAGCAAGACGCTGCGGCAATCCATAATCCCCGCCCCGGACTGGGCGCGTAAGTCTTTAATCATTTCGGTAGAGATGTCCAAGTTCTCCTCCTTATTCTTCGTCAGGTGTAAAAATCAGCGGCTCCGAGAGTTCTATAATCGGTTCGGCTTCTCCCGGTTCATCGGCCATCACGGCGGTAGCGTTTTCCAACCCGCTCTTTCCTTCGATTACCGCTTCGGCTATCTTGTTGCAGACCAGTTTAATAGCCCGTATGGCGTCATCGTTGGCGGGGATGGGGTAGTCCACATCATGGGGATTACAGTTAGTATCAACAATGGCAACGATGGGTATGCCCATCCGCTGGGCTTCGGCGATGGCTATTCTTTCTTTGGTGGGATCGATAATGAACAGGGCTCCGGGCAG
>DAOUER010000079.1:0-2810 GCA_034430375.1 Dehalococcoidales bacterium | reverse complement strand
CACCGTTTGCGGGTACATCTGTTAAACTATACTATCAAGCCCGAAATATTTCAAGTGGATTTACCCTTCTGTTTTCGCAACCGGCTTGACGTGCCAGGACGGTAGTCCTAAGATTATTTCAGACCATATTATCCGGGGGACTTGCCGATGCCTTATACCGATATTCTATTCTCAAGTAAAGATCATATTGCCCACATTACGCTGAACAGACCCGGTGCCCGAAATGCCGTTGATGAACGTATGGCCGGGGAACTACGTGAAGTTTGCCAGCGGATAAACCAGGATAATGATATTTATGCGGTTATTATCACCGGGGCCGGCGGTTCTTTCTGTGGTGGCAATGTTTTACCCGACGGCTTGACCGCCGGGTGTACCGATGCCATTGCCGGAATCGAGTGTGCCGTCATCGCTTCTGTAAACGACGATGCCATCGGACAGGGCCTGGAGATAGCTTTGAGCTGTGATATCAGGATTGCGGCTGAGAACTCTAACTTTGCCTTACCGCAGGTGGCCGGGGGCAGTATTCCCGGCGACGGCGGCAGTCAGCGTTTGCCGCGTATCGTGGGGAGGGCGAAAGCACTGGAGATGCTGCTTACCGCCGCGACAATAACCGCCGCTGAAGCCCTCGAAATAGGACTGGTCAGTAAGATAGTCCCTCCGAACGAACTGGACGGTGAAGTTCAAACAGTGGCGGAAACAATCGCCGGAAAAGGCCCTGTTGCTATCAAATACCTTAAAGAAGCGGTAAATAAAGGCATGGACATGACCCTGGAGCAGGGATTACGCCTTGAAGCCGACCTTTACTTCTTGCTCCATACCACCGCCGACCGCACCGAGGGTGTAGAGGCATTCCGCGAGAAGAGGGCTCCCGATTTTAAGGGGGAGTAGGTAAATACGGGGGTGAGTTAGATACAATCAATGAGTACCTTCGAAGTCCTTAATTACGAAAAACACAACGGCACCGGGTATATTACCCTCAACCGGCCCCAGGCTCTGAACGCTTACAACATCAGGATGCGGGACGAATTGTTCGAGGTGCTGGGTGCCGTCCGCGACGATCCGGATGTGGAGGTAGTAATCCTCAAAGGGGCCGGTGAAAAGGCGTTCTGCGCCGGCGCCGACCTCACCGAATTCCTGACCGCCCCGCCGCCCGTATTTGCCCGGCAGGCGCGCTTCGAGAGAAATGTTTGGGAGCGTTTCCTGGGTATAGATAAGCCTTTCATCGCCGCCCTGCATGGCTATGTACTGGGCTCGGGGATAGAAATGGCGCTCTGCTGTGATATCCGGCTGGCTTCTGAAGATTCACGTTTCGGACTGCCGGAGCCGGGCCTGGGCATTATCCCGGCCGCTGGCGGCAGTCAGACATTACCACGGACGGTTGGGGTAGCCGCGGCATTGGATATGTTAATGAGCGGTCGGTGGCTCACGGCTGAAGAAGCCTATAAAATAAAACTGGTAAACCGTATTCTACCGCGTCAGAACCTGCTATCGGAAGCGGAAAAGTTAGCCGACACGATAAAATCCTGCGATGCGATGGTGGTACAGCTGGCCAAGCAGGCGGTTACCCGCGGCCTTGACCTTACCCTGGAAGCCGGACTGGAACTCGAAAAAAATCTGTATCGCCGGTTAATAACTGGTCGGGCAGGGGAACATGGCTAACCAGGATACGGAAGCCCTGACCTCTGAGGCCGTCGGACTTATACTGCGGAGTAAAAAGCTGGTCATCTTTACCGGCGCCGGCATCAGTACGGAATCGGGTATTCCCGATTTCCGCAGTCCCGGCGGTATCTGGGACCGGTTCGACCCCGACGATTTTACCTATAGTAAATTCGTGTCCAGCGAGGATTCCAGACGAAAACAATGGTATATTTTTCGGGAGGGACTGCTCTCCGATAAAGCCGTGCCTAACGCCGCCCATATCGCTATTGCGGAACTATATGATATGGGAAAGCTGGACTGCGTTATCACCCAGAATATAGATAACCTCCACCAGAAGGCGGGTGTGCCGGACGACATGGTGTTTGAGCTGCACGGCAATATGAAATGGGCCCGGTGCCTGGAATGCGGCCGGCGCTATCCTTTCGATGAGATCAGGCAGCGCCTGGAACAGGGCGAAGAAATTCCGGACTGTACCGCCTGCCGCGGTATGCTCAAGCCGGATATCGTCATGTTCGAGGAACAGCTACCCTTCGATGTTTTACAGGAAGCGGGACGGCACGCCCTGGCGGCGGAAGTTTTCGTCGTTATCGGCTCTACCCTGACCGTCTACCCGGCGGCGCTGATGCCCCAGTACGCCGTCCGCTCCGGCGCCGAACTGGTAATTATCAACCTCAGCAACACCCCCATGGACCACCAGGCATCGGTGGTTATCCATGCCAAAGCCGGCGAAACGATGGCGACGATAGTCGAAAAGGTGAAAGTGTCTTTGGGCTAGTCGTAAGGCTTTTCCGTTTGATTTTATACCCGTCGCTGCGCTAGAATTATGGCGGCATTATTTCATTTTTGGAGGGATCGAGTGAATACTACTGATTTTTTAAACATAGCTTCGGCTATATGTCCGGATAAAACGGCCATAGTTTTTGAAGGCAAGAGGTACACGTTCAGCCAGCTCAACCAACGCGTTAACCGGTTATCTAACGGCCTGATGAAAATGGGCATTAAGCGCGGTGAACGCGTCGGGTTTATCCAGGTGAACTGCAATCAATGCGTGGAGACCTATTTCGCCGTAGCCAAAATGGGTGCCATTTACATGCCCCTTAACTTCCGTGCTAAGGAGAAAGAGTTTACCTATATGCTCAACGCCGCTGAAG
>DAOUER010000078.1:0-26691 GCA_034430375.1 Dehalococcoidales bacterium | reverse complement strand
TTTTAGCCCCCCTTTCTTTTTACCCCCACTCCCCCTCCTCATCTGTTTCTGTTCTTTCTTAATCTATTCCCACCCGGCCACCCTCGCGGTATCCGCTTCTTACCAACTATTTCTCCCCTTGCCTCCCTTTTGAATTCCTTTAATCACCGGAGTAATATTGGGGCAAAGGCAAGCCAACATTATGACAAAGTTGGATAAAATAACTTGGGCCGCCAGAATCATTAATATCGCCGCTCTGGTTTCATTTGCTCTGGTCTATACGATCGTCTATCCCAATGGACTGATTATCATCGCTGTTTTCGCCCTCGCAATCATCATTATCACCTGGATATTGCCCGTCGTCGGCGGTATCCTCATGCTGGCAGTGGGCATTCCCGTTTTCTACAATATTTTCGTCAGCAATTATGATTTCATCGTTAAATTATCGGCTTATATTTTAAGTCTGATACTTATCGCCAGCGGTATTACTCACATCTTAATCACCTGGAGGGGGAAAAGGCTAAGGGATAAACAGGAGAAAAATAAACACCAATATAGCTGACATACTCCTGAAAAAACCTTGGGTATAATCCTGTTTTAGGTTATAATGAAGCATATGGCTTCCAACGTCTTCTACCGCAAATGGCGACCCCAGCTGTTAGCCGAGGTCGTCGGGCAGGAACATGTTACCCGGACCCTGCTGAACGCCCTGGCCGGCGATAAGATATCCCATGCCTACCTGTTCTGCGGCCCCCGCGGCACCGGCAAGACCAGTACCGCCCGCAACCTGGCCAAGGCGGTCAACTGCCTGACCAACGGCAAGGGCGAACCCTGCAATACCTGCACCATGTGCCAGGCCATTACCGAAGGCAGGGCGTTGGACGTTATCGAAGTCGACGCCGCCAGCAACCGCGGCATCGACGAGATAAGGGACCTGCGTGAGAAGGTCAACTACGCCCCCAACGAAGCCCGTTACAAGATCTATATCATCGATGAAGTCCACATGCTCACCAAGGAAGCTTCCAATGCCCTGCTAAAAACACTGGAAGAACCGCCGCCCCACGTTATCTTCATACTGGCGACGACCGAAGCCCATAAACTGCTGCCCACCATCCTTTCACGCTGCCAGCGGTTCGACTTTCACCGCGTACCGCAGTCGGATATGCTGACGCTATTAACACATATCTGCGAAACCGAGGGTATCAACATCGTACCCGAAGCGTTGAAACTCATCTCCCGGGCGGCCACCGGGAGCCTCCGCGATGCGGAGAACCTGCTGCAGCAGGCCAATAACTACTACGGTAATGAAATCAGCCTAGAGCAGACCCGCGTATTGCTGGGCATGTCCGGCGATCGGCGGGCTATCGAATTAACAAAACACATCGTCAACGGCGATACCGCCGCCGGGATTCTCACCATCAACAGCGTCAACAGCGACGGAATGGACCTGCGTCAGTTCAACCGGGAACTGGTGGAATACCTCAGGATTTTACTCCTTATCAAGACCGGCTCGGAAGAAGCCGGAGAAATCACCGATGAAGACCGCCGGGAACTCAAGAAGCTGGGGGAGAAAATACCCGTCAGCCAACTGCTCAAAGCCGTCAAACTATTCGGGCAACTGGAAATCAGCCTGGATAATTATTCCACTCTACCGCTGGAGTTAGCCCTGGTGGAAAGTAACCTGCCCGAAGAGAAAGTAGAAAAGAAAGATACACCCGGCCGGGTCCAACCGGAACCGGTGGCGAAGAAGACGGTTTCTAAACCCGCCACCCCGGCTCCGGTAAAGACCGTAGCAAAATCCGAAAAGCCGGCGACTCCGGAACCGGAAAAACCGGTAGAAAAAGCGGAAAAAGCTACGGAAACGGCACCGCCGGCCGCCGAAGAAAAACCAACCCCGGCACCGGAAACCCCTGAAGAAAAACCCAACGCGCTGGCGGCTGGCAGTGAGATAGAGCAGATACGCCTGAGCTGGAGTAAAATTATCAACGATGCCCCCGGCGGCATGGGTAAGACCCCGGCGGCGGCCCTGCTCCGCAGCGCTAAACCGGTATCATTAGAGGATAATACCATAATAGTATCGTTTAAATACTCCTACCATAAAGAGAAAATGGACACCCTAGAAAATCAGAGAATCGCCGAAAAAATAGTCAGTGGTTTCCTGGGACGCGCCTGCCGGGTGAGTTGTGTGTACGAACACGAGAACAACCACCTGGTGAAGGCCGCCCTGAACATGGGCGCCCAGGTAATCGATTCGGAGGAAGCATGAACAAACGCATGATTCAGCAGGCGCAGCAACTCCAGGCACAGCTTATCAAAGCCCAGCAAGAACTGGCAAATATGACCGTCGAGGCCAGCTCCGGTGGCGGCGCGGTCACGGTGGTGATGAACGGCCAGCAGCAAATACAGTCGGTGAAAATATCCCCGGAAGTGGTCGACCCGGAAGACGTGGAAATGCTCGAGGACATGGTCCTCAGCGCCGTCCGCGAAGCCCAGGTCAAGGTACAGGAACTGGCCGCCAAGCAGATGGGCGGACTGACCGGCGGACTGAATATCCCCGGCTTAACCTAGTTATAGTAAGGAGAAACGCTTTTGAACCAGGACTCCATGCCGGATACCGATGCCATTACCCGGCTCGTGCAGGAATTCAGCAAGCTGCCGGGAATCGGGCCCAAGAGCGCCCAGCGTATTACCTTCCACCTTTTACGTAATTCCGAGGAAAAGTCGAAATCTCTCGCCGATGCGCTCCTTTCGCTGAAACAGAGAATCGCGCTCTGTTCCCAGTGCTGCAACGTCACCGAATCGGACCCCTGCCCCATTTGCCGTAATCCACAGCGCGATACCGCCCAGGTATGCATCGTCGAACAGCCGCAGGACATCCTGGCGCTGGAGCATACCGGTGTTTATAAGGGTCTTTATCACGTGCTGCACGGCGCCATTTCTCCCGCCGAGGGCGTCGGCGCCGACGATATCCGCATCCGGGAACTGCTCGACCGACTCCAGGCCAATACCTTCCGGGAAGTCATCCTGGCCACCAACACCAACCTTGAGGGGGAGCAGACGGCGATGTACCTCAGCCGGCTCATCACCCCCCTTGATATCAAAGTCACCCGCCTGGCCCGAGGCCTTCCCTACGGCACCGAGCTGGAATACGCCGACGATGTTACTTTAACCCGTGCGCTAGAGGGCCGGTCGGAGTTTTAGGTAGCACGTCCTAAGCCACTCTCCGACCCCCTTGTTAATATCTTTTCCCACCTAAACAGTCCCGTACAATTCTGCGTCTGTCCGGTAGTTAATCATCCTCTTATACCCCCCTTTTTTAATATTGACATAACCCACATTTATAGCTATATTATGGGTTAACCACACCATAAAGGGGGGGGGTATACTCATGTCGTTAACACCAGCTTTTGAAATCGGTGTCTGGAACGCCTGGATTTTCATGGCTTATCTGTTGTTATCCACTATCCCTTTTATGTATATCGCCATCAAGAAAGAAGCCCCTTCTGTCAAAGAAACCGGGCTGTCCCGGGTTTCCATGATGTTTGCCACCTCCTCCAAACTGTTTCTGCTCCCCGTCATGATATATTCCCTGTTTCTACCGCTGAAACTCGGCACGGCCTGGTTTTATGTCGGCCTGCCGGTCACTTTGATAGGATTGGTTGGCTATACCCTGGTGCTGATAAACTGGGCTTTTACCCCCTTAGATAACCAGGTTTCCCGGGGACTATATCGATATTCACGACATCCTATGTACCTTACCATGTTCGTCTCTATGCTGGGTCTGGGAATAATCACCGCCTCCTGGCTTTTACTGCTGTTTTTCATCGTCTTCGTGGTAGGTTGTGTTGTTTATATAAAAGTTGAAGAGCAGAGCTGCCTGGACAAATACGGCAACACCTACCGTGAATACCTAAACAGAACACCCAGGTGGATGGGAATACCGAAAACCATATCCAGGTAAGCGAAATGGAGGTGAAGCATGGCGCTGGTACCAGCCTTTGATATCGACGCCGGGAATGCTTGGATTATTTAGTAAAAAAACAGGGAGGAGAAAAGATGAATAACCCGGAGAGGAAATATCCCCAACCTATGCTACCCAGGGGCCTGGTCGGCCGTATTGTAGCCTGGATGATGCCCCTGGGTCACCGGCCGATATACGCGAGAGTAATTGAAATATTAGATTTGCAGCCTGAAGATGACGTCCTTGATGTTGCCTGTGGGGCCGGCTATTTCCTGCAAAAATACGCGTCTCATGTGAACAGCATCGCCGGTCTGGACTACTCCGAAGTTATGGTTGATTTAGCCACCAAGAGGCACAGGAAACGAATCACCGCGGGAACGGCGGAAATCGTTCACGGTGAAGCATCGCAACTTCCCTGGGACGATAATAGATTCAGCGTTGCTACCTCGATGGGCAGTTTCATAGGATTCCCCAAGCCTTTGGAGTCGCTGCAGGAAATATACCGGGTTTTACGCCCCGGCGGCAGGGCTGTAATCAGTATCGAGTGGAACGCTGAAGACGGCCTAGACCACTCCAAGAAAGTCCAGCAGTATGGGATGGGACTCTGGACGGGGGACGAGGTACAAAAGATGATGGAAGACGCCGGATTCTCCGAAGTTTCCATCAAGTACGCTAAAGGGATGGGGATGCCCAGGATGATGCTCGCTTGTGGTGTTAAGTAGTCAGCAAATATTATCCTCCCATAGTCTAACTCCCTTGTTAATTGACACAGTCCCGTACACATCACTATATTATAAATATTCTCACAATTTAAAGGTGTGATATACCGATGAGTAACTATGGCGGCTACGACGACCGGGAATTCGTGGCCGAATTCTACGACGTCATGTATGACCTGATGCGTCCGCAAGACATCGCTTTCTTTGTCGACTATGCCAGAGAGTCCGGCGGCCGCACGCTGGAAGTCGGCTGCGGTACGGGGCGAGTCCTCATACCCACCGCCGCCGCCGGTTGTGATATCACCGGCCTGGACCTCTCTCCCCATATGCTCAGGATATGCCGGGAAAAACTCAATGAACAGCCCCGGGATGTACACCAGCGGGTAAAGCTGGTCGAAGACAATATGACCGACTTCAATATCGCCGAGAAGTATCACCTGGCCACGATACCCTTCCGTCCTTTCCAGCACCTGTTTACCGTTGCGGAGCAGAAAGCCTGCCTGGACTGCATCCGCCGTCACCTGGTGCCGGGAGGCCGTCTCGTCTTCGACGTTTTCAATCCCAACTTCGAGCGGCTGATGGCCAACCCCCGGTATACGCAGGAGACGGAAGACCACCCGATGACCAAACTACCCGACGGCCGGAAAGTACGGCGTGCTAGTCGTATGTCGGGATTTCACCGCGAAGAGCAATATAATGACATAGAGTTGATATATTACGTGACTTATCCCGACGGTAAAACCGAGAGATTCGTGCAGTCTTTCCCGATGCGGTACTTCTTCAGGTACGAGTTGGAACACCTGCTGGAGTTCGGCGGCTTCAAAATCATCGACCTTTTCGGTGATTTTGATAAGTCGGCGTATTCCGGCGATTCGCGTGAAATTATTTTCGTCGCCGAAAATGCCGGAGACTAACCATATGAACTCCTATACTCCGTTTAAGGCATTTTTCAAGGGCGTATCCCTCGAACTAGAGGACCTGTACCTTCTGGAGAGCTTCCAGATAAACATGCTGCCAGGCGTCGCCGACCGGGAACTGGCCGTCGTTTTACATGCCTATCCTTCTATCAAACGTTTTTTAATTACTAAATGCCCCGCGGCAGCGGAAAGTATCAATAATATTATCAAGAAGCACGGCCCGGCTAAGAGTGATAAGCAGCTAGCGAAAACTGTGGATAAACTTGTCTGGAGCATCGCCGACTGGCTGGTGTACAGCAAATGCCCCGAGGCCTATGATAAACTAGATTTTCATCACTGGGACTTCCGCGAGGTTACCGTTATTACGCCGGTGGATGGCAAGGTGATTATCGACGGCGGCGCCGGGACCGGCCGGGTAACGCTGGAAGCCGCCCGCACCGCCGGACGGGTCTACGCTATCGAGCCGGTAACGCGCCTGAGACAGTTCATCCGGGACAAAGCCCGTGAGGCCGACCTCCGGAATATCTTTGTCACCGACGGGTTTTTACATGCCATACCCCTCCCCGGTAATACCGCCGATGTACTCATTACCTCTCATGCACTGGGCTGGCACCTGGAAAAAGAATTGAAGGAATTCGAACGGGTGGTGAAAAGGGGCGGCTACATCATCCACTGCCCGGGCACGGCGGAAGTCCCCGGCGAAGAAGCCCAGCACTACCGGCTTATTTCCCCCGACTGGCGCTACAACTTCTCAAGATACGAGGAGTCTGATGGCTGGAAAAGAAAATACTGGAAAAGGCTCTGACAATACACATCCGGCAGAATAGGTTATAATGATATACAGGATAATATAGCCATGCCGGAACCGCGCGATTATAAGACCGAAGCCATCGTTATTAAAAAGACCAAGCTCGGGGAAGCCGATACCATCCTGACTTTTTTTACCCCCCACCTCGGGAAAATCCAGGGTTTCGCGAAAAGCCTGCGCAAACCGAAAAGCAAGATGGCCGGGCACCTGGAGCTACTCACCCACAGCCAGGTATCTTTCGCACGCGGTAAAAACCTCGATACCCTCATCGGCAGCCAGACCATCAATGCCTTTCTCCCCATGAAAAACGACCTCTGGCTGACGTCCTGCGGACTGTACATAGCGGAACTGGTGAACCAGTTTACCGCCGAGCACCAGGAACACCGTACGTTGTTTTACCTCATCCTGGAAACGCTGGAGCATTTATGCAGGGAAAATAACCACGACCTGATCCTGCGTTATTTCGAGCTGCACCTGCTGGAGCAGGTCGGCTACCGGCCCCAGTTAAGAGAGTGCGTTACCTGCCACAAAGAACTGGAGCCCGCCACTAATTATTTCAGCCCCGCCACCGGCGGCATATCGTGCCCCGAATGCGGCCAGGCACATCCCCAGGTGTATCCTCTTTCGTTGAACGCCCAGAAAGTGCTGCGCCTGTTACAGGACCATGATTTCAGCCAGGTTACCCGCGTGAAAATGGACCCACAACTGGCCGATGAACTGGAAAAGGTAATCCACGGCTATCTCCGCTACCTGCTGGAACGCGACCTGAAATCAGTGGCCTGGCTGGATACCCTCCGGGAACAGCGCGTTCAGCTGGGAAACTAAGGGTTTTTTCACCACCCCTTGTCCCCCCTTTTAGAAATATCTAATCCCACCCGGCCTCCCTCGTATCATTAGCCGAAGAACCCGTAATATATCTCCACTCCTGACAACTACCCCTTTACCATAGCCTGTATATAACCTATAATAGTGTTATTATCGGCTGAGGACAGTGACCCCGGTATTTTCAATGCAAAAGGGAAGGTTGCCATGACATCCAGACTGGACAATATCAACGAGCAAAGACGCGAAAAGCTGGAAAATCTGCGCCAACGCGGCATCAACCCCTACCCCAATAACTACCCGCAGTCGCTGACGACCCGGGAAGCCATCGCCCGGCTGGAAGAGGCAGAGGCGAACAAGGTCGCCCCGCCGGAAAATCCCCTCCGTACGGGCGGCAGGATTACCGCTATCCGCAAGATGGGTAAAAGCTCTTTCCTGGATATCCGGGACGGCTCTGGCAAGATTCAATTACTCGTCCAGCACGGTAACCTGAATGAAGAACAAACGGAGCTGTTCAAAGACCTGGATATCGGGGACATTCTCGGCGTTGAAGGAAAGCTCCTGAGAACCAAAACCGGCGAACCTACCGTGGTCATGAGTGATTTTACCTTACTTTCAAAGTCACTATTGCCCCTGCCGGAAAAGTGGCACGGCCTGGCCGATATCGATAAGCGATACCGCCAGCGTTATGTCGACCTTATTGCCAATGCCGATGTAAAAGAGATTTTCAAGAAGCGCAGCCGGATTATCAGCGCCGTCCGCCGGTTCCTCGATAAGCGAGGCTTTATCGAGGTGGAAACGCCGGTACTGAACTCATCAGCCGGGGGAGCGCTGGCGGCCCCGTTCATCACCCATCATAATACATTCGACCAGGACATGTACCTGCGTATCGCCCTGGAGCTCCACCTCAAGCGACTCATCGTCGGGGGTCTGGACAAGGTCTACGAAATCGGCTACGTATTCCGCAACGAGGGTGTTTCCACGACCCATAATCCCGAATATACCTTGCTGGAGACCTACGAAGCCTACGCCGATTATAACGATGTGATGAAGATGGTGGAGGAGATGGTCTACGAAGTCAGCCGCCGCGTGCTGGGCACGGCCGAAGTGGAATACGGCGGTAATATCATCAATCTCAAGCCGCCCTGGCGGCGTCTGACGCTCCGTGACGCCGTCATCGAACACAGCGGCATAGACTTTGTGAAATACCCCACCGCCAACGGGCTCCGTGAGAAAATGCGGTCGAAGAAGATTGAAGCCGACCCGGCGAAAAACTGGGCCAAGCTGGTGGACGAACTGCTCAGCACCTCCGTTCGACCGGCCCTGATACAGCCGACGTTTATCTATGATTACCCGGTTTCCATGTCGCCGCTGGCCAAGAATAAACCCGACGAAGAACGGGTGGTGGAACGCTTTCAGCCCTACGCCGGAGGACTGGAACTCGGCAACGCCTACTCCGAGCTCAACGACCCCCTTTTACAGCGGGAAAGATTCGTCGACCAGATGAGGGAGCGTCTCGGTGACAACGAAGAACACTGGACCATCGACGAAGATTTCCTGACGGCGCTGGAGTACGGCATGCCCCCCACCGGAGGGCTGGGCATCGGCATCGACCGGCTGGTGATGCTCCTCACTAACCAGCAGTCGATACGTGAAGTGATACTCTTCCCGCAATTAAGGGAGAAGCTATAAATGGGGAGTTTGAGGGGTGCAGCCCCTCAAGACTAATCCCCCTCTCCTTTGAAACCTCGTAAGGAGAGGGGGACACAGGGTGTGAGGTAGAAAGAAATGCTGGATATAAAATATATACGGGAAAACCCTGATTTAATCAAGAAGTCGGTGGCCGACCGCCACGATTCCGCCCCGATTGATGAAATACTGGAGCTTGATACCCTCCGCCGACAGAAGGTCGGTGAGCTGGACAACCTGAGACAACAGCGTAAACAGGTATCGAAAGAAAGAGAAAAAGCTCAAGAATTAGGAAGAAAGCTCCGCGCTGACATACAAACCCTTGAAGAAGAAGTCCGCAACATTGATGCGAAGCTGGAGAGCCTGCTGCTGGACGTGCCCAATCCCCCCCAGCCTGATGTCCCCATCGGTGTAGGTGATGATGACAACGTGGAAGTCCGCACCTGGGGAGAGCCGAAATCTTTCGACTTCACGCCCCTCCCGCACTGGGAACTCGGGGAAAAACTGGATATCATCGACTTCGAGCGGGGGGTCAAGATATCCGGCAGCCGCTTCTACATACTTAAAGGCCTCGGCGCCCGACTGCAGAGAGCACTGATTGCTTTCATGCTTGATATTCACACCGGCGAGCACGGCTACCGCGAAATATATCCGCCCTACATGGTCAAACGCGACTGCATGGTCGGGTCGGCGCAGTTGCCGCGACTGGACGAAAACATCTACCGCGATGTTGAAGACGACCTCTGGTTCGTCGGCACGGCCGAAATACCCGTCACCAATCTTCACCGGGATGAAATCCTTACTAAAGCGGAACTGCCCATCCACTATGTCGCTTACAGCGCCTGCTTCCGCCGCGAAAAGATGTCGGCCGGGCGGGACACGCGCGGTATCAAGCGTGGTCACCAGTTCGATAAGGTGGAACTCTATAAATTCGTCGAGCCGGAAACCTCCGACGATGAACTGGAAGCACTCCTCAGCGATGCCGAGGAAATCTGCCGGAAACTGGGCCTGGCCTACCGCGTACGGGAGCTTTGTACCGGCGACCTCGGTTTTCATTCTAAAAAATCATATGATATCGATGTCTGGGCCCCCGGCTGCCAGGAGTGGCTGGAGGTCAGCTCGTGCTCCAACTGCGGGGATTTTCAGTCGAGACGGGCAAACGTCCGCTACCGCCCCGCCCCCGATGCCAAACCGCAGTTCGTGCATACGCTCAACGGCTCCGGGCTGGCGCTGCCGCGGATTATGATTGCCGTCATGGAAAATAACCAGCAGGCCGACGGCAATATCGCCGTGCCTGAGGTTCTTCAGGATTTCGTCAAGGTGAAGTCGATTTCCCGGTAATCCTGCGTATTTAGGCTGATTCTCTATCACCGCACTTGACACTTTCTTCATTTTCGTATATGATACCTAGAAATTCTAGGTGCGATATAAAGGAGGACACTTTCATGCGCGCAATTGCCATCATCATCGTTATTCTGGGACTGGCCAGCCTTGTCTTCGGGATTCTTTTTGTGACACAGGCTGCCTCAGCACAAAATGAAGTCGCTGAGTCTATTGCCCCACTGCCACTGGACCAATTGGATGACCAGTACGATGCGGTTAAAGCCCAGTATGAGCAGATGAAAGCCGCAGGAGCTCAACCAGATGCTCAATACAATTACCTCTATGCCACTAAAGTAGGTCTCGGACTGGCCAGGGCAAATAAAGGCACCGCCAATGCGGTACGGGTTAATGGAGTCGTGGATATTTGCGTCGGTCTGGGACTGGTCTTAGCCGGGTTGGGGCTGTTGAGAAAAACCCAGGCCTAGTTCGAGCAGCCTGCGGATAATATTACCGTCAGGTCTATAAGATTTTAATAACTTGGAAAAAGAATAGCGCGCCGTTATTAACTACCGGCTAATATGTCATTCGCATCATATTCGGTGGATATGCGGTGCGCTTCTTATTACAATACTGCTGATAATTCTCCCTGATTAATTCAGATATTATTAATTCTACGGTATAATTCTATTAGGAACCCAAGGAACACTAAAATGGAAAACAAAGGTTATAAGGTAATCATCAAACTGGTGAGAAACCAGAACCCTTGCCACGTGGGGCATAAAATCGGCGACGAGTGGGTATTCAATTACATGGTACCCGGAAACATGTGTGGGCTGGCTTTCAACGCCATTTATCCGGCAGCCCTGGCCCTCCAGTACGGCGCTACGTTCCCCTGGCAGACTGACCCTGATGTTGTCGAATTATCATGTCCGGATGCCGAAGTTAACAACGTTTTCGAATTAAGGCGGGTCCCGATGGTAGAGAAAAAGCCTTAACAAGTAAATAACGGGAGTCTAATATCCTAATGTGGGGGGTCTTCCCCGCTGTAAAAACAACCTGAATATCAAGGAGTCTGGAAAATGCCGGGAAAAAGAATACTGTTAAGTACCGTGCTTATTGTTGCCATAAGTACATTGCTAATAACATCGGGATGTGCCGTCATTGCCGGATCGGGTACTCTCCTCACGCGTAACTTCGAAAATTCCGGCTTTACAAAGGTAGAAATCGGCTACGCCTTCGAGGCTGTAATTTCCCAGGAAGATTCATTCACGGTGGAAATCACGCTTGATGATAATCTATTCGAATATCTTGATATCAGCCAGAGCGGTGAAACCCTGACCATTACGATGAAACCGGGTAACGTTTTCACCAATGTGACTCAGCGAGTGATTATTACCCTACCTGATTTAGAACGACTGGAATTGTCCGGAGCTTCGCAGGGCAACGTTACCGACTTTACCAGTTTGCATGATATCGACTTTAAATTATCCGGTGCCAGCCAGATGGATATCTCGGGGGTAAGTTCGCCTGATATTATTCTGGAGTTATCCGGCGCTAGTAGTATTGACGGCAGTATGACGATGACCAACGGTAGCTTTGATTTATCCGGAGCCAGTTCCATTACCCTCGATGGTTCAGCTCAAGGTATTAGAGTGGACGCCTCGGGGGCCAGCCAGGCTAACCTGGATGATTTTATCATTCTCAACGCCAGGATTAATCTCAGCGGCGCCAGCGACGCTACGGTGAACATCAGCGGACAATTAACCGGAGATATAAGCGGAGCATCCACAATCTACTATATCGGCGATCCCACCCTCATCGATGTTGCTGAAAGCGGGGCATCTTCCGTAAAACCCAGATAACTTCTTTCATGCCTTTCCTACCGGTACACCTGTGAACGACCGGCCTAATTTGTAATAATATCCCGAGTCAAGTTTCCGGGAAGTTTATCATTTACCCCTTTATTTTTAACGGATATACCTGCGTGTGTGTGCGAATATGTATAATATGATAAGGTGGATGGCCGAAAACCATCGGCCTAAATCTTCAATCAAATATATATGCTCTAAATCGTCCCAGCCGAACCCGGCGCGGTACGGCATTGAGGTCATCACGGCTCCTATTTCCCGGATTTACCGCTTTGTATCTTGAACAGCTCATTGACAACGAATTAAGTTTGACGGTGGCAGGTGCGTGAGGCATAATGGGAGAGTTGCCGGGATTCTTTTCCTGCATACCCACCGCAACCGGGAGGGGTGTCCGAGTGGCCTATGGAGACGGTCTTGAAAATCGTTGTACCCGTAAGGGTACCGTGGGTTCGAATCCCACCCCCTCCGCCAACCTATTCTCAAGCTTTAACGGACAAACCAGGGGAGAATGAGCTTTTCATCAAACACGTTATATTTATCTCCAATTCATCGGAGTGCGTCCCGAGATTCGCATGGCCAGGTCTTTAACCATTTTTGACCTGTATAACAACTCATCCGGATCTTTTGTTGTTTTAAAGTCGCCGTCTGGATTTGCCCAAGGAGGCGCTATATCAAAAATAGGGCCTTTCTCACCTAGCGCCTTCAGAAGATATTGAGCAATATCGTGCAACTCCATATCAATGTCACCTAGAGCACTCCCTGTTACATAATGTGTTGTCATCCTGTTTCCACCTCCCCAAAATTGTTCTTTTTCGTATAGCGTTTAATGTAGCTGTTTCAAATGAGTTACCTTGATATTATTCTTGATCCGGCAAACAATATGATTATGACCAATTAAACTACGGAAAAAAGCGAGTGCAATATGACTTTCCGTCTGTGATTATAATTCATCCTGTGAGTAAATGAATAATATCATGATAAAGAAAAAAAAGAAAGATACGAGAAAAAATCCGCAACCGGTGGTCAGATGTCAACTTTCGCTAAGACTCACCTGATTCAGCCAGGCAAAGCCCATCGGATTAAGCTCATAACCGACTACATGAGGTTTCACCAGTATATAATCCTCCTCAAACCAAAGCGGCAGGCAGGCAGCGTCCTCAACGAGTAGGCGCTCTATCTCACGGTACTTCTCCAGGCTCAACGCCGGGTCCATTTCTACGGCGGCATCGGCCAGCAGGGCATCTATCTCCGAATTACTGTATTCGGCGTAGTTACTCTCGTTGCCGGTGCGGAACAAAATCTCCAGGAAGTCCTGCGGATGGGGATAGTCGGCAATCCATCCCATATCAAATATTTCATCCTTCTCCTGCTTGAGATGGTAGAGATACCTCTCCGGCTCCAGCATGCGCACCTCTACATCTACCCCCAGGTTTTCCCGCCATTGCGTAATAATGGCGCTTAACGATGATGATATTTCTCCGCCGTAACCGGCGGTGGTCAGGGTAATCGGTGGCAGGTTGGCGGCATCACCGTAGGAAGAAAGGGCGATGAGTTCATTAGCCTTGTCTACGTTAAATTCCAGTCCTTCCAGCGATGAGTCGTAGCCGGGGATTCCCGGCGGTAGTATGCCG
This sequence comes from Dehalococcoidales bacterium, assembly GCA_034430375.1. GTDB lineage: Bacteria > Chloroflexota > Dehalococcoidia > Dehalococcoidales > RBG-16-60-22 > W425. The sequence continues at coordinate 12,974 of DAOUER010000078.1, read as the reverse complement.
TCGGCTTTCTCTACCAGGTCGCGAAATACCAGCGATACTATCTTGTCCTTATCTATAGCGTGGCTGAAGGCGCGCCGGATATTAACATCATCAAAGGGCGGCCTGGTGGAGTTAAAACCGATATAGCTGAAACTCAACTCCGGGGATATCTGCAACTGGTCGGAAAACGGACCCGACGGGTCGGTAACCAGGTCGATATAAGAAATGGAAACACCGGTGACATCCAGTTCGTTGTTTTCGTACATCCTCATCGGAACGCCACTCCAGAGTTGAAATTCAACACGCTGCAGGCTGGCTTTCTGGCCGTAATAGTGGGCATTCCTTTCCAGAACGAGGAGACTGCCCTGGTTCCACTCGATAAGCTTGAACGGCCCGGTGCCGTTGGGATTATGCCACCAGTTGCTGCCGTCATCTACGTTATTCCGGTCAACTACATAAGCGGTAGGATAGGTCAGCTTGTAAAGAAAATAGGAAAGCGGGGCTATCAATTCAACCTTCAGTTCATGGTCGCTGATGACCGTTACGCCGCTGATTTCCCGGGCATTACCCACCAGCACATCGCCCACCCCGACGATATCCCCCAGATATGTAGAAGCCACTCGCGAACCCGTGGCCGGATTACAGGCTCGTTCCCAGGAGTATTTTATATCCTCGGCTTTTACTTTCCGGCCGTCGTGGAATTTCACGTCATCACGGAGATAAAAAGTATACGTTTTAGCGTCGTCGCTGATGTCCACCCTCTCGGCTATATCCGGTACTATCTCTAGTTCATCGTTCAGCCGTACCAGCCCGTTAAAAATCTGGGCAATATACTCGTGAGAGGTCATCTCGCCGGAAACCGCGGGGTCGAGGGTTATGGGGTCGATACCGTACAGACGAAGGGTCCCGTAACCGCTTTCTTCGGGTTCGGTTTTAAACAGCTCACAGCCGGTCAGCGCCAGGATACTCAGCAGCAAGATGAATGCAATAAGGAGTGAATTTCTGATAGTATATTTAATGGTAGTGTTCATTTATTTACGGCACGGTACTAAATACAATATAACACACATCAGGCGTGCCTATCTATCGTAGCTTGATATGATACCGGCGAATAGCTTTTTACAGGAGTTAACCAACCATGTTCAATACAATCAAATCGTATCTTTACCGGCGCTGGTCGCGTATTCTGGCCAGGTTCCCGGAACTGTGGAAAAATTACCTCTACCAGAGCCTGCTGGCGACGGTGGTTGTCTTCGTGGTTCTGTTGGCACTTACACTGGAAAACGTGGTGGTCATCGCATCAATCGGGGCGACAGCGTTTATTGTCTTCACGATGCCGAAAAACCTCACTGCCCGTCCGAGAAGAGTCATCGGGGGTCACTTTATCGGATTGTTCACCGGCTCTCTTTGCTTTCTTATTCCCCATACCTCTACCCTGACGACAGCTATGGTACTATCAATGGCCGTGGGCATTTCCGTCTGTCTCATGGTAGCCCTGGACTTTGAGCACCCTCCCGCCAGCGGCACGGCGCTGGGGGTCGCCCTTACCGGTTTTTCCCCGGATATCTTCATCGCTGTTTTAACCAGCGTCATCATATTATCAGTGGCGCATTACTTCTTTAAAAGACTCCTCAGGGATCTGGTATAGACGATTTCCGCTAATATTTCCCCCCGGGTAATAACCGTCATTTTACCCGTAATCAACGTATTGTTTGTTAAATATTTGACATTTGTCACATTTTATGCTATATTAGTGTCTGTTGTCATTTTGTATAACAGGAGGAGTTCTATGCTGCCGAGCGAAATGGTAATTCTAATGGCTATCACCGTAAACAAACAAACCGGCCAGAAACTACTAACCAATCCCCTGGATATCACCTCCGAATATATCGGCTATCTATATAATTCTCTGGTAAACCGGGGTTACCTGAAAGGTCACCGGACCACCGGATTTCAGCTTACCACTATCGGCAGAGAGGCAATCCATAAATTCGTTAATAAAAACAAGTCGAAAAATCTGGATGTAATCGATAGATTACGCTGGCTGGGTATAGAAATCAGCCCGGAACAGGAGAAGAAAATATACCAGATCAAGCAGGATGCTATCGGTATCGACTAGAAACTCGATTTCCGGCGCCCTTCCTGCGGATAACGAAGAACCTCTGAAAGACCTTTATGGCCTCCTTTATAACAGTGAACCAGGCACCATATCCCGGGTGCCTGGTTCACTAGATTTTTACCATGCTTGATTATTTTCTAACAGGTTTTGATTACCAAATGGAACTTTCTTCGGCTTCTTCAGCCTCCGCAGGCAATGTAATCTCCACCGGCTGGTTATAATCATAAGCCTTCATAGTCATCGTAGCATTGATGCTCATAAATCCTTCTTCATCATATACGTCCATCATTTCCGGTGTGGCTTCAGCGGACATTTCCAGAGTGACGTACCGGACAAAATAGGTTTCTTTTTCAATCCACACCATGACCGAGAAGTCCTGGAATATATCGGTTATTTGTTCCAGTTCCTGTCCAGGTATTTCTTCAACTGGCACCTGTGCTATATCCATCATTGATTCAAATATTTGACCTATATCCGGGGTTATTTGAATCAGGTAGCATTCGATATTCTCTTTCCGTTCTTTCCGCAATATTTCAACATCAGCGACTTCGAGTAAATCCAGCTGCATTTCAAAAAAGTCCATATCACCCAGGTAATCCCCGGGTATGGAGGATTTGATCCACTCGGCCGGAGCCATGGGGGCATCCAGCATTATATATATCATCTCATCAACCAGATACATCGCTATACCCATCTTCATGGTCATGTCTTCGTCCCCGCTGGCGATGTCGACATCAATATTAACTTCCATCTCTTCTTCATCTTTATCATAGCTAATATTGGCTTCGGCGGTTACATCCATGGCGAACGGCATTTCATCGTTAAATTCCTCCGCTTCAAGATATACTTGCACCGTTATATCCATTTGTCCCTTGTAGGTATCAATATCTTTCATTGCCTCATAAACCCGGTCCATTAACTCTTCGGCGGTAGGCAGTTGTTCCCCGCAAGCCGTGAATGAAAATAACATCATTACCAGGATTCCCCATATGATTAGCTTCTTCATCTTGCCAAACCTCCTCTAATAATTGCTGTAATTATATGATGTAGCCGGTTTTATATCAACATTACTAAAGTACCGTTGCCAATAAATCTGTTTCAGAAAAGACCTTCCCTCTTCATACTGAGGAAGGCCGAGTTTCCCATAATAATATGGTCCAGGACTTCAATACCGACAATCTCGCCTGCTTCCGCCAGACGCCTGGTAAGCTGGATATCAACCTGGGATGCCTCGGTATCTCCGGAGGGATGATTATGGACAAAGATAACGGCCGCCGCACTGGCTGATATGGCTTCTTTAAATACCTCGCGGGGGTGGACGATACTGCTATCAAGACTCCCGATTGATATTTCCGATATTCTGATCAGGTGATTTTTCGTATCCAGCAACAGGGCCAGGAAATATTCCTTCTTCTTATTTTTTAGCCGACTTTTTACCAGGCCGGCGATATCTTCGGGGGTTTTCACCAGAGGTTGGGCTACGGTTTCAGAATGCCCGTCGGCACGGTTACCGAGTTCCACGGCCGCTTTTATTTGCGTGGCCTTGGCGATGCCGATTCCCCTTATCCCGGATAGCTCTTCAAGCGAGGCGTCGGCTATCCCCTTGAGGCCACCGAACTTACTCAGCAATCTCTGGGCGGTAACCATCACCGATTCGCCGGCAATGCCCCTCCCCAGAATAACCGCCAGGATTTCCTGGGCCGAAAGGGCTTCGACGCCCAGTCTTTGCAGCCTTTCGCGGGGCCTGTCGGAAACCGGCATATCGTGAATAGTCAGGGCGCTGTACTTACTACGTTCCGACTTTTTCATGCCAGACTAGTCTACACCAATAATTAAGGGATAGCAACTACATCGTAATCCGCTCTGTTCGTTCCCGTTTTCCCGGGAATACTCTTTTCACGGCATCACTTGAGGCTGTATTACTTAAATACTAGGTATTAACCATTAATTCAATTGAGAGTACCGGATTATTAGAATAAGGGTTTACAGGATTTCAAATAACCATGGCAGGCCATATCATCAGAAAGAAGTTTGCCGGGAATTACCCGATTGCAGGATTTTCCCAAAACAAGGAGTAAAATGCTCTGTCTGGTTAGAATCAAGGCCTGTAAAAGATGCGGTGGAGACGTTTCGCTGGAGTGTGATATCTACGGCGTATATGCCGAATGTATTCAATGCGGGGCTACCTGGTATCAGAAAGTCCCCAAGATGCGTTTCGTCCCCAACGAAGAAATCCCTGCTGAGACCGAAGCAGTTCCCCCCAGGGTAATTTCAGGCAACCAGGAATAAAATCAGTTTATACTGACCGGTATGTAGGCGGCCCTCCAGCGGGCATCCAGTCCGTCCATGTCAAATCCGTATACCTTGAGCAGCGCCGCGTCATAGCCGCTGCCCTGCTTAAAGGTATTCAACAATTCAAACATCTTGTCCCGGCCGTATTCGTTTATCAGATATCTTACCAGTTCGTAGCTCTGGGCGTACGATAGCAGGGACTTATTGGTATCAGCCGAAAAAGGACTTGCCAGGCTGCGAACGGATATAAACGTACCTTCTTCATAGGCATCATAAAGGATGTTGGTAAAGTAAAACTGTAAAGGTCCCTCGGCATTCACGGCCAGCCCTTCATCAAGCCAGGTAGGTATGTCGCTGTAGGGATTAAAGATAACCTGGTGAACGACGAGGTGGGTAAGTTCGTGGGCTATCGCCCGTATGCCCCAGGCAATATCACCCGGGTTATTCCCGATACCGATGGTGATAATCCCGTAACGGGTGAAAGCGACACCACCGGTCCACTCCTGCGGAAAAATCATCGAACCGCGCAGGTCTTCGGCGCTGGCATAAATATAGATGCTTACCGGACTCTCCAGTTCAGCCCCGGATTCCTCATCCAGTCTGGTCAGCGCCTCCCGGGTAGCCGTCATCAGCTCCTCCCCGAACGCTTCATCGCCGTCATACCAGTATAGAGTTACGGCCCCTTCGGTTAAACTCTGCCAGTTATACCTTTCATCGTTGATGTTAATCGTCGTCGGCATGGTTTCGGTGACATTACCAAGTTCGTCCGTTACCGTCCACCAGTAGTCGATCGTCGAACCCGGCGGCAACCCCCCGGTCATTCTCATGTCCCATACCCATCTTTCCGATATTAAGGTTGCCGGCGTGATACCGATATACACTTCACTGGTTACCCGGGCGTGCGCCATACGGTTTATCCGATAATGAAGACGGATGTCCTCGATTTTATTTTCGCTCTGAGCTTCTATATGAAAGGTAATCCGGGCCGGGAAATCTATTGCCACCCAGCTATCAATAACGCCGCTAACCGGACCGGCGTAAGCCGGGGAGAGACCCGATGCCCCGGTGAGTAATATGATAGTTAAGAAGACGAATAATATCCTTTTTTTCATTCGGCTCTCCCCATCGCCGACCGCAGATAGGCGGTAATCAAGCCTTCCAGGTCGCCGTCGAGTACGGCATCGGGATTACCCGTTTCGTACCCGGTCCGGTGGTCTTTTACCATCTTGTAGGGATGGAGAATATAGCTCCTTATCTGATTACCCCATCCGGCTTCTATTCTCTCGCCCTTTAATTTAGCCCGTTCTTCTTCTTTCTTTTCCAGTTCCATTTCCAAGAGACGCGCCGTCATTATCTTCATGGCAATATCCTTATTTATATGCTGGGAACGTTCGCTCTGACAGCTAACGACGATATTCGTCGGCAGGTGGGTGATGCGTACGGCGCTGCTGGTTTTCTGCATGTGCTGTCCTCCCGGCCCGCTGGAGCGGAAAGTCTCCACCTTGATTTCCTCCGGGGCGATATGCAGGTCTACATCGGCTTCGGCTTCCGGCATGACCTCGATCAGGGCGAAGGAGGTATGCCGGGCGTGGTCGGCATCGAAGGGAGAAAGACGGACCAGCCGGTGGACGCCGTGCTCCGATTTCAGGTATCCGGCGGCGTAATCGCCGCTGATGGATATTATCGTACTTTTTATACCGGCCTCGTCACCGGGCGAGGTGTCCAGCACTTCGGCCTGGTAGCCGCGGCGCTCCGCCCATCGCAGGTACATCCTCATCAGCATCTCCGCCCAGTCCTGCGATTCGGTGCCGCCGGCGCCAGCGTGGATGGCCAGTATAGCATTACGGGAATCGTATTCACTGCTGAACGCCAGCTCTAAATCAAGTCCGTCAAGGTAGGTCGCCATCTCGTCAACTTCATTTTCCAGGTCAACCTGTACCGTAGCATCATCGGTAGAAAGATCAATCAATTCAGCGAGGTCGGCCAGTTTACCCTCCAGCTCCCGCCAGCGCTGCACAACCCGGGTCTTTTCCGCCAGTTTACGCATCACCTTCCGAGCGCCGACCGGGTCGTTCCAGAAATCCGGCTGAGCCGACTTTTTTTCCAGCCTGGTAACTTCTTTTTCTTTGCCGGCAATGTCAAAGATGCTCCAGGGCTTTAGCCACCCGATTCCGCAAATCGCCTAACTTGTCCTTAATTTCCGGCATGATTCCTCATTTCTTCCGTTAATATCCGCTATTTGATGGCTGAAACCGGTAATTTATGTGAAGCCGACCTTAGGTTACCTCCCGCCGCCTGGTGTGCCAGCCTGGTTGGTTCCGGCAGCCGGTAACCCCGGCAGCAGTTGAGCACCCACTGTATCGCTGCCGCTAAATCAATCTTATGCCCGGTGGATACATAGACCGGTTTTACGCCGGTCCTGGTGCGCACCACGGCACCGATTATCTCACCCTTATCTATTAACTTGGTATAACTCCCCGCGACAACATCTGGTTCTTCATGGCTGCCGCAAAGTCGAGATTTGGCGCAGCCGATGGTGGGTATATCCAGGCAAAGCCCCAGATGGGCCGCCAGGCCTATCCGCCGCGGGTGGGCTATCCCCTGCCCATCCACGATACACAGATCAGGGATTACGGAGAGTTTTTCAAATACCGGTAGCAGCAGCGGTATCTCCCGGAAGGATAACAGCCCGGGGACGTACGGGAACGGAATTGAGTCGGTGATGACTTGAGCTTCTACAACTTCAAGCCCGGGATAGCTCAGGACGACCACCGCCCCGGTCCCCGTCCCGGCCCACCGGTTCACCGAGACATCTACGCCGGCAATCAGGTGTGGGTGAACATCGCCCTCACGTGAAACCTGCCCCGCCAGCTCCTTCTGTATCTGGATAGCTTCGGTGGTGGTCACCTGCCAGCCGTGCCGCCGCACTATCTCCATAATTAGATTATAGACACAGCCCCGAGCTATTGGCAACCTGCCGGCATGAATCTATAACTTTATGTCAGGTCAAGATTAACGGCCGTCGGATTACGCTCCCGGGATACATCATCCAGCCGCGCTTGAATTGATGGCTTGAAGATTTCGGCGTTAGGGAGTATGTAAAATCTCTTCTCTTTAATGCCATTGAACACGATATCGGCGACCTCATGTGGCTTCATTCCCTTTTTAAAAATCTCCTTTATATTCCGCAACATCTCCTGCGCTGGCGGGGTTGACATGTCCATCGCTCCGGCGCCGGGCGGGTTCTTTAATTTTGCCGGACGGTTACGCTCGGTTTCGAGTATATTCGTATCGATTATCCCCGGGCAGATAACCGAAACCCCGATTTTCGAGTCGGCCTGTTGCAGTTCACGATAGAACGCCTCGGAAAGAGCCACCACGCCGTGTTTACTCACCGTATAAGGTACATTTCCGGCACCCCCGATTAACCCGGCTACCGAAGCCGTATTAACAATATGGGCTTCGGCATTCTGCTTAAGCATGCCCGGCACGAAGAAGTGGATGCCGTGGATAACTCCCCAGAGATTTACCCCCAACACCCATTGCCAGTCGGCCAAGGTACTTTGCCAGGCAGTGGAACCGGCACTGACACCGGCGTTATTACAGAGCAGGTGGACCGCCCCGAAAGCATCCAGTGTTTTATCGGCCAAGGCTTTAACGTCATCGATTCTGGATACATCCGTCTTTACCGCCAGTGTTGCTGCTCCCAACGCTTTGATTTCATTCTCAGCCTTATCCAGGGCGCCTTCTTCAACGTCGGCCAGGACAACCTTCATACCCTCTTCAGCAGCACGCTCCGCCAGGCCGTAGCCGATGCCGCTGGCAGCCCCGGTTATTACGGCTACCTTGTCTTTAAAATCTTTCATCAACTACCTCCTCTTTTCAGGCAAGGGAATTATATACATAGCGTTGATATTTGTCAAAATTAACGAGATATTTGTAATAATCATATAAATCGTCTAAAATGAGTATTAACATCCTGTTTCTTGCGATTATGGGAAGTCAGTATAAATCCCCATTGACAGCCTCTGAATAATAGTGCATAATAGCAAACGTATATAATCAATACATATAAAGGCTAGGTATAAATGCTAAAAATTCGACTTAGACGTGTTGGCGCCAAGAAAAAACCAAGTTACCGACTTGTTGTCGCTGATATCCGGGCACCCCGCGATGGGGCTTTTTTAGAAATTATCGGACACTATGATCCCCTGACGGATCCCGAAACGATAGTTGTGAAAGAGGAAAAGGCACTGCACTGGCTACAACAGGGAGCTCAACCAACTGATACCACTGCCAGATTACTCAAGAAGGCAGGTGTTCTGGAGAAGTTCAAAACTGTCAAGGAGAAATCATGAAAGACCTAGTGGAGTACATCGCCAAGTCAATCGTCAACGAACCCGATGCAGTGAGCATTGAAGAGGAAACGAACGATGACGGCATCACTCTGAAGCTCACCGTAGCCGATGACGATAAAGGGCGAATCATCGGTAAGCAAGGCCAGATAGCTCAGGCTATGCGCACCCTGCTCAGAGTAAAAGCAGCCAAAGCCGCCACCAGAGTCAGACTGGAGATTATGTAAGTTATCTCCCGCCGACAGGATACCCTTGCGGAGAAGGGAAACTCGGCCAGAATTCCCCTCTTGAAAGTTTTTTAGTTCTCACTATATCTATATGCTCGGGAACCGAGTGCATTTTCATGGATATCGATCCAGTCCAGAATAGTCCCCTGCCCGAAGGACAGTACTACCACGGTCAGATTATCGGGCTGGGGGTACGAACCACCGGGGGTAAAATCCTCGGCACTATCATTGATATCCTCGCCGGACAGAATAACGATAATTACGTCGTTCAGACGGATAAAGGAGAAGTCCTTATTCCCGCCATCGAGGACGTAATAAAGTCTATAGAACCTGATAAGGGTTATATCACCATAGAAGCTATCGACGGACTATTAGAGTTAAACGAGAAGAAGCCGCCGAAATAAACCTTGTAGCAATCCAATACTCTTATTTTCACTATCCCACAGCCTCTACAAACGTATATCTTGGTACCTGTAATCTGATAAAGCTCGGCTGTTTATTTACACCATTGTCATACCATACTCCCCTATGGTATTATTTATAGGATTAGCTATCCTGTATCCCCTGTCAAATCCAACACCGTTGCCAGCTTATGGGCAATACACAAAAAAAATGAGGAGGATTACACGTGCACGCAACAATTCAAAAGCCAATCGATGAAATAATAGGATACCTGAAACCCGGTGAGCGGGTTTTCGTGGTAGGCTGCGACAACTGTGCTGCCAAATGCCATTCCGGGGGTATACCCGAGACGGAGGAAATGGCAGATCGGCTAAAGAAAAGAGGAGTGAATGTGATTGGACAGTGTGTACCCCAGCCAAAGGGTATATCGCTGTGCAAACTCTCCAATACTAAAAAAGTACTCCAAGAGGAATATGGCAAGGAAATCGAACAGGCAGACTCCTTTTTAGTTCTTGCCTGTGGTCAAGGCTTTCATACCGTGATGGACGCCACTGACGGGGGAATGGTCCATCCCGGCTGCGATACCATCTTCGGCGGTGAAACGGTAACGGACGATTTCATCACCGAATATTGCTCTCTCTGTGGTGAATGTATCGTGGAATACACCGGTGGGCTGTGTCCGGTAACACTCTGTGCCAAGAGCCTGCTCAACGGTCCCTGCGGCGGCGCCAAAGACGGGAAATGCGAGGTTGACCGCACGCGTGACTGCGGCTGGCAGCTTATCTACGACCGTCTTAAGGAACTCGGCCGTCTGGACGAGATGGATAAATACCAGCAACCCAAGAATAACTCCCGGTGGAGTCGTCCCCGCTCCCTGACTATGATTGAATCAGGGTCGACTTTCAAGTCTCTGGCCGGAGAATTATCAATCTCCCGGAAAGACTAGCTGCAGCAACTTAAAACAAGGAATAAGGAGTAGAAACAGATAATGAGTAAACTTAAAGAGAAACTGACCGGCGGAGAATTCGTCGTTACCGGTGAAATCGGGCCCCCGAAGGGCGTGGATCTTAGCGGGTGTCTGCACGACGCTGAGTCGCTGCGGGACTATGTTACCGCCATTAATGTTACCGACCTTCAGAGTGCGGTATTCAGAATCGGCTCGCTGGCGGTTTCCTACAAACTGGTGGAACGGAAGCTGGAACCCATCTATCAGCTTACCTGTCGTGACCGGAACAGGCTGGCTTTGCAGTCGGACCTGTTAAGCGCCTGGGCTTTGGGCATCGAGAATGCCTTATGCCTTACCGGAGACCATCCCATCATGGGTGACCATACTGAGGCCAAGCCGGTCTACGACCTGGATTCGGTACAACTGCTCCGGGCGGCCAGCCTGCTAAACCAGGGACAAGATATTGCCGGACACGAACTGGATAGCAGACCCTCGTTCTTCCTGGGGGCGGTGGTTACCCCGGGGGCTGATCCGGTGGAGCCGCAGATTATTAAAATGAAGAAGAAAATAGAGGCCGGGGCCAGCTTCTTCCAGACCCAGGCCGTTTACGAACCGGAGAGATTCGAGGACTTTATGAACAGGATCCAGGGATTCAACGTCCCGGTTATCGCGGGAATAGTGATTCTCAAGAGTGCCGCCATGGCCAAGTTCATGAACCAGAATGTGGCCGGTATTACCGTCCCTGATAGCATTATCGAGGAAATGGCCACTACCCCGAAGGAAGACCGCAAGAAGCAGGCTGTGGAGGTTACGGCGCGGATTCTCCGGCAGGTAAAACCGCTATGCCAGGGCGTTCACATCATGCCCCTGGGCTGGGACGAACTGGTACCCGAAATTATTAAAGAGGCGGGACTTTAGCCGGAAACCGGCCGCTTCCCTGAAACCGCTATCCTACCGGAAGGATTATTAACAGGTGTTTTAGAGCTTGCGGCGTCGTTTCACCTTCTCCAGTACCGAAAGGCGTGCCATGGCCCGGCGTAATGATGCTTCCACCCGGGCGGCATCCAGCTCCGCAACAGCGCCTCTTTCTTTAAGTCTTTCCTCAGCCCGTTCCCGGGCGGCTTCAGCACGGGCTTCGTCTATTTCTTCTGCCCTCTCGGCGCTGTCCGCCAAGATAATAACGTGGTCCGGTCTTACCTCCAGAAAGCCGCCGGAAATGGCCATGATATCTTCCTCGGCACCCCGACGCGCCAGGATTTCACCCGATTGCAGGATAGTCATCAGCGGGGCGTGGTGTGGCAGAATGCCCAGCTGCCCTTCGGCACCGGGGGCGATGACGATATCCACATCCTCGGTATAAACGATGCGCTCGGCGGTGACAATTTCCAGCTTGATGCTAGCCATCAGCTTCCACTCCTAACGCTCTGGCGGCTTCGGGGACTTCTTCAATGCCGCCGACCATGTAGAATGCCTGCTCCGGCAGGTCATCGTATTTACCTTCCAGAATCTCCTTAAAACCGCGTACGGTATCTTCAACCTTCACATATTTACCGGGCCGTCCGGTGAATACTTCGGTGACGAACATGGGCTGGGAGAGGAACCGCTGAATACGACGGGCCCTGGCGACGGTAACCTTGTCTTCTTCGCTTAATTCCTCGATGCCCAGGATGGCGATAATATCCTGGAGGTCCTGGTATCTCTGCAGCACCCGCTGGACCTCGCGGGCTACCTCGTAATGCTCCTGACCGACAATGTTGGGGTCGAGGATGCGGGAGGTTGACGTTAGTGGGTTGACCGCCGGGTAAAGTCCCTGCTCGGCGATGGAACGCTCCAGGGCTACCACCGCGTCGAGGTGCCCGAAGGTGGTAACCACACCGGGGTCGGTATAGTCGTCAGCGGGGACATAAATAGCCTGGAAGGATGTAATGGAACCCTTCTTGGTGGAGGCAATCCGTTCCTGGAGCTCGCCCATTTCCGTAGCCAGGGTTGGCTGGTAGCCCACCGCCGAGGGCATGCGGCCCAGCAGCGCCGATACTTCCATGCCGGCCAGGGTGTAGCGGTAAATATTATCGATAAACAGCAGGACGTCCTGGCCTTCTTCATCACGGAAATATTCCGCCATTGTTAGACCAGTCAGTCCCACGCGAAGGCGTACACCGGGGGGCTCGTTCATCTGCCCGAAGACCATGACCATCTTGTCCATAACGCCGGCTTCCTTCATCTCATTCCAGAGGTCGTTGCCCTCGCGGGAACGTTCGCCGATACCGGTGAACACGGAGAAGCCGCCGTGTACTGCGGCGATATTGCGGATAAGCTCCTGGATAATTACCGTTTTACCAACGCCGGCACCACCATAGGCGCCGATTTTACCGCCCTTGGTAAAGGGGACGATTAAATCGACTACTTTGAGTCCGGTTTCCAGCACCTGGGTGCTGGTCTCCTGCTCTTCAAAAGACGGGGGGAGGCGGTGTATCTGCCAGTTATCTTCCGCCTTGACCTCGCCGAGTTTATCCAGGGGATTGCCCATAACATCGAAAAGACGGCCCAGGGTGGCCTTGCCCACCGGCACCCGCAGGGAAGCCCCGGTATCGACGGCTTCAACGCCGCGGGCCAGTCCATCGGTGGGTGACAGCGACAGGCATCTCACCCAGTTA
>DAOUER010000077.1:0-5140 GCA_034430375.1 Dehalococcoidales bacterium | reverse complement strand
CCCCCGGATAATATGGTCTGAAATAATCTTAGGACTACCGTCCTGGCACGTCAAGCCGGTTGCGAAAACAGAAGGGTAAATCCACTTGAAATATTTCGGGCTTGATAGTATAGTTTAACAGATGTACCCGCAAACGGTGGAAGCTTTGAATTTGGTAATAACACCCGAAGCGTCCCGGCTGCTGACCGAAATCAGCCGAATTCTCGCCGAAAAAGGTATTCAATCATATCTCGTCGGCGGCTTCGTGCGCGATATGATGCTGGACCGGAACACGGATGATATCGATATCGCCGTGAAGGGCAGCGGACCGGATATCGCCGCGGCAGTGGCCGAAGCGCTGGGGGGCCGTTACGTTCTGCTCGACAGCGAAAACGGCGTGGGTAGAGTGGTTCTGCCTGACTGGGTACTTGATTTCGCCACCCTGCAGGGTGACATACCTGAGGACCTGGCGCGGCGGGATTTTACGATAGATGCTATGGCAATCGAGATGGACAAGACAACCGATATGGTCATTGATGCTGAGGAAATAATAGACCCGTTTCACGGTCGGGAAGACCTGCAACGCGGTATCATCAAAGCGATCAATGATACCGCCTTCACCGCCGATGCCATACGCCTGTTACGGGGGATACGCCTGGCGGCGGAACTAGACTTCAGCATCGACAGTCATACCCAGGAACTGATTACTGCCGATAGCCATCATATTGTCACCATTGCCGGTGAGAGAATCAGGGAAGAACTACTCAGGCTGCTGTCACTGCCCGATGCCGGCGACTGGATAGATTACCTGGACAAGACCGGACTGCTCACCGCCCTGATACCGGAGCTGAAACAGGCCCGGGGAGTCGAACAGCCCCACATCCATGTCTGGGATGTTTTTACACATTCACTTCAAACGGTAAAAACCGTCGAATTCATCCTCCGGGAGAACGAACTGGATTTTGCCGGTGAAGAAGTGCGTGAGGCGGTACCATGGTCGGAAGACCTGCAACTCCACTTCAACCGGGAAACAGGCAACGGCAGCAACCGGAAGGCATTACTAAAGCTGGCGGCGCTGCTGCACGATATCGCCAAACCGCAGACCAGGGAGATAGACGAGACCGGCCGTGCCAGGTTCCTGGGACATCCCCAGGACGGGGCGGAAATAGCGGCTGTAATCCTGGAGAGATTGAGGTTTAGTTCCCGGGAAATCAAGCTGGTAGAACTGCTGGTAAAGTATCACCTCAGACCGACCCAGATGACTCATGAAGACATGCCTTCTCAAAGGGCTATCTACCGGTATTTTAAAGATACCGGGGAAACGGGAATCGATATCCTTTTCCTTTCGCTGGCCGACCACCTGGCTACACGGGGGCCGGGACTGGATTTAGACCAGTGGCGGGAGCACTGCCGGATGGTAGAATATGTATTGGAGAAACATGCCGAAGAGGATAGTTTGTCCGGACCACCTAAATTAATCGACGGGCATGATATAATAAATATCTTTAAACTCATTCCGGGACCGGAGGTAGGTAATCTGCTGGAAGCGGTGAGGGAAGCCCGGGTCGCCGGTGAAATCAATACACGGGAAGAAGCCCTCGAATTCGTGAAAGATACTCTGGATAAAGAAAGCGGTAATCAACTCAAGGAAGATACTCGGGGAGAAGCATGACCAGAAAAAACCTGATAATCATGGCAATACTGATTGCCATCTTCGGTTTCAGCCTGTGGGCGCTCTTACCTCTACAGGCACCTGAAAACGGAGAAGCGGCGGAGAAGCTGGGTAAAACCGGACTGCAGTTCGGCCTCGACCTGGTAGGCGGCGTGCACCTGGTATACGAATCCGATTTCTCGGCTAATGCGACCGATGAAGAAAAATTCAGTTCCATGGAGCGGGCCCTGACCATTATCCAGAAACGTATCGATAAATACGGCGTCACGGAGCCGGTTATCCAATCGCAGGGGACCGAAAGGATTATCATACAGCTGCCGGGCTTCACCGATATTGAAACGGCCAAGAGCCTGGTGGAGCAGACGGGATTCCTGGAATTCAGGGAGGTCGAGCTGGACAACACCGGACAGCCCGTTTATCTCAGCGACTACCTACAGATGGACCCGCTTCAATTCATCGATGGCACCGAAATAGAAGACAGGATATTCATTGCTGAAATCCCCGGTGAAGAGGCTATTGAATATCTAACGGTAGGATTCCTGGTACAGGACGAAAACGGTATAAACTTCCGGGATGCTTCCGGTGAACCTACCGATAATACATCGCTGCAGGCCTATGCCAACAGCCTTTCCTGGATACGCGCCCGGGGTGACGACGGCACACCGCTAACCGGAAACCTGTTGTCCGACGCCGCCGCCGGGATTGACCGCTCCAAGGTTATCCCGAAATATATCATCAGCATCGAATTTAACAGCGAGGGTGCGGTGGTTTTTGACGATATTGCCAGCCGACTGTACCCCTCCGGCTCTAATGACCTTTTACAAGGCCGAGTGGGTATTCTCATTGATGATTCCATGCTCTCGGCGCCCTATATCCGACAGTCCCATTACGGGGGCACCGGTCAAATAGAGGGCAATTTCACCCTGGAAAAAGCGGCGGAACTGGCCAATTTATTAAAATCAGGTGCTTTACCGATGCCTTTAAAGAAACCGCCTATCTACCAGGAAAGAGTCTCGGCTACACTGGGTAAAAACTTCATCGATATGAGCTGGACGGCCGGTATCATCGGGGTAGTCCTGGTCATGGCCTTCATGATTCTCTATTACCGGATTCCCGGCTTGCTGGCGAGTTTGGCCCTCCTGTTTTACGTTGTGCTGGTATTGATGCTCTTTAAAGAAATACCGGTAACCCTCAGCCTGGCGGGGCTGGGAGGTTTTATCTTGTCCATCGGCATGGCCGTAGACGCCAATGTCCTCATCTTCGAAAGGATGAAGGAAGAATTAAGAACGGGCCGGACGCTGAGCGCGGCCGTCGAGGCCGGGTTTAACCGTGCCTGGTCCGCCATCCGGGATAGCAACATTACTACAATTATTGTCTGTATCATCCTGTACTGGCTGGGCAGCAGTATCGTTGCCAGTGCTCCGGTGATGGGATTCGCGTTAACCCTCGGCCTGGGTGTATTAATCAGCATGCTAACCGCTATCATCGTAACCCGTACGCTTCTCCGTCTTGTCGTAAGCAGCCCTCTGTCCCGTAGGACGGCATTATTCAGAATTGACAGGGGTCGGAATAAATGAAATTCGATATTATAAGCAAACGTTTCTGGTTCTTTGCTATTTCCGGGGTAGTCCTGCTGGTAGGGATTATTTCCCTGATAACGGCCGGCCTGCCGTCAGGTATAGAGTTCAGCAGCGGTTCGTTACTAACGGTAAGTTTCCAGGAGGACGTGGACCACGATGAGTTCGTGGCAGAGATGGGTAATCTCGGTTATACCGATATTATCGTACAGGAAACCCGTGCCGGTGAATTTCTAATCCGTACGCATGAATTAACCGACCCGGAAAAAACGGAAATCGAGAATGCCCTCGCAATGCGGTTCGGGGAAGTATCGGAGGCCCAGTTCACCTCGGTATCACCGATGATTGCTTCGGAAACAACCAGCAACGCGGTTATCGCCGTGGTGATAGCCGCCGTGGGCATACTGGCCTACGTAACCTGGGCTTTCCGGCGCATGCCCAAACCGCTGCATTACGGCGCCTGCGCTATCGTCGCCCTGGTGCATGACGCCCTGATTGCGCTGGGGGTGTTTTCCGTACTGGGAGCAATCATGGGACTGCAGCTGAACCTGATGTTCATCACCGGCGTCCTGGCGGTTATCGGTTACAGTGTGAATAACACCGTGGTAATCTTCGACAGGATCCGGGAGAACCTGACCAGGGGCATCGGGGGCGACTTCGAAACGATAGTCAACAACAGCCTGGTAGAAACCCTGGGCCGTTCTCTCAATACCAGTATCACGACCCTCATCGTAATACTCGCGCTGCTGTTCTTCGTCGGGGCGACCATCCAGAACTTCGTCATCGTCCTGATTATCGGCGTAGTCGCCGGTACATTCAGTTCGGTCTGTATCGCCCCGTCGCTGCTGGTGGTCTGGGACAACGGCGAGTGGGGAAGGTTCGTTCCCCGTTTCTTAGCAGCCAAATCAAAGGCGTAAAGCAGGGATAGACGAGTGTTTTCCGGCCGAAGCGGCGCCGCCAGATTATCCATTCTGGTTGTTGTCAGCTTAATCGTGCTCAAGGTAGTGGTCGGTATCATCACCGGCAGCTTGAGCGTCCTGGCGCAAGCCATCGACAGCTTTCTGGATTTGTTTGCCGTTTCTGTTACTTTCCTGGCCATACGCGTGGCCGCCCGTCCACCTGATGAAGACCATCCCTTCGGGCACGGTAAAGCGGAGAACGTAGCCGCTATCATACAGGCAGCCCTGATTTTCCTGGCCGGCGGTTCCATTATCTACGCGGCGGTGCGCCGACTCCAAACGGAGACCACCCTGGAGTTGACCGAGGCCGGTATCGGGGTGATGGCGGTATCGATTGTCGCCAGTATCTTCCTATCACGTTATTTATTGATGATAGCCCGCCGGGAAGACTCGCTGGCGCTGGAAGCCAACGCTCATAATATCGCCGCCGATGTCTATTCGGCGGCAGCAGTACTCATCGGACTGCTGCTGGTAAGACTTACCGATATCACTATCATCGATCCCATCCTGGCGGGGCTGGTAGCTCTTTATATCTTCAAGGTCGCTTTCGATGTCTTGAGAAAATCATTCGGTGGACTGTTAGACGTTAAGCTGCCGGAAAACGAAGAGATGGATATCCGGAACGCTATCACCGAGCATTTAGACGTGGAAGTCGTTAGCTTTCACAAGCTCCGCACGCGTAAGGCGGGTAACCAGCGGCATATCGACCTGCACCTGGTGATGCCCAAGCATTTCAGCATCGAAAAGGCGCATGACATGTGCGAGCACCTGGAGAAGGACATCGAGAGCCGTTGGCCGTATACCGAGGTTGTCATTCACGTGGAGCCCTGCGACGATAATTGCGAAGCGTGCAATCTCAATTGCGAGGACAGAGACGTTTAGGCTGCCTGGACATAGTTAATTATCCCCTTGACGATGAACTGCCCGCCGAAGTAGAGCAGCACCAGCGCCAG
>DAOUER010000076.1:0-2215 GCA_034430375.1 Dehalococcoidales bacterium | reverse complement strand
TATACTAATTTAACACAATATAACATATGGAGGAGGCAATGATGGAAAAATCGATAATTATCATTGGAGGAGGGCTTACCGGCCTGTCGACCGGCTGCTACGGCCGGATGAACGGCTATAAAACGGCTATCTTCGAGATGCACAAGATAGCCGGCGGCGTCTGTACCGCCTGGAAGCGCCAGGGTTACACCATCGATGGGGCAATGAACTGGCTGGTGGGGACGAAACCGGGCACCGGCTTCTACAAATTCTGGGAGGAGCTGGGGGCGTCGCCGGGCTGGAAAATCCATAACCACGACCTGTATTCCGTCACGGAAGACCAGGACGGTCAGGCTATCTCAATTTATTGCGACGCCGACCGCTTGGAGCAGTACCTTCTGGAATTAGCCCCGGAAGACAAGCGTATCATCAAAGAACTTACCAATGGGATACGGTCTTTCTCACGCATGGATATGCCTACGGAAAAACCCGCCGAACTGAACACTTTATGGGATAAAATCATGGCGGTAAAAATGCTCCCCATGTTGATGCTCATGAGAAAATGGATGAAGATATCCTCCGGAGACTATATCCAACGCTTCAAGAACCCCTATCTGCGCCGGATGCTGTCTCTCGCTTTCGGCGGCGACGCCTGGCCTATGATGATGATCTTATGGATGCTCGGCTTACAGCACGGTAAATCAGCCGGTTACGTCATCGGCGGCGCCCTGGAACTCGTCCGCTTCCTTGAAGCACGGTATCGCGCCCTCGGTGGAGAAATCACCTTTCAAGCCAGGGTCGCCAAGATACTGGTGGAAAACGATAAAGCCATCGGTATCAAGCTGACCGACGGCACGGAATACCGGGCCGATTGGGTCGTTTCGGCGGCTGACGGGCGCACCACGATATTTGATATGCTCGAAGGAAAATACCTTGATGACGCCATCAAAGACCGGTATGATAATCCCAAACTCTTCTCGCCGCTGGTACACATCGGTCTGGGGATAAACGCGAAACGCGACGATTTGCCGGCATCCATCGGCGGTTATAGCTTCCCCCTGGAGCAACCCGTCACCGTCGCCGGCCAGGAACACCGGCGGTTGGGGGTGCTTGACTACAGCTTCGACCCCAACCTGGCGCCGGAAGGCAAAACCGTAATTAAAGTCCAGTTCGATACCGACTACGAATACTGGGAGAAGTTATATCAGGAGCCTGAAAAGTATAAAGCGGAGAAAGAAAAAATCGCCGATTTAGTCGTGTCCCAGCTTGATAAGCGTTTCCCCGGCCTGGCATCGCAGGTGGAGATGCGCGATGTGGCCACCCCCATGACCTGGGTACGCTACACCGGCAACTAGCGGGGTAGCTACGAGGGATGGATGTTCAGCGCCGAGTCTTTTACTGGATCCATGAGAAAGACCCTCCCCGGACTTGATAATCTCTACATGGCGGGTCAGTGGGTTAACCCGGGCGGCGGCATGCCCACGGCGGCAATGTCCGGTAACCATACCATACAGCTTATCTGTAAAAAGGACGGGAAGAAGTTCGTCACCAGCAAACCGTAGTGCCCGACCGTGTGGTTGCGCCCGACCACCCGGTTGTAGTTGAATAGTACCGTGACGAATATTGCCATGTTCACCGGCAAGGGCGGCGTGGGTAAGACCACCTGCGCCGCGGCCACCGCCCTTTATCACGCCTCCGGCGGCGAAGCTACCCTGGCTATCTCTACCGATGCAACGCCTTCTTTATCCCACATTTTTAAGTCCGAGGACAATAATATCCCGACTTCCCTCTCCATCCGGGAAATCGGCGAGACGGAAATCCGGCAGATGTGGGATGAAAAGTTCGGCCGGGAAGTGTACGAGGTTTTCTCGGCCTTCGTGGACATCGAGTATGAGGATTTTGTGGAATTCATGACCTCGGTCCTCCCCGGGCTGGGCGAAGAGTTCATGGTCGACTACATCCGTGAGCAATCCCGGAAAGGTGTTTTTCAAAACATCGTCTGGGACACGGCGCCGCTGGGTCAAACGCTTTCGCTGCTGGCTACGCCGGCCCTGTTGGGCAACCACCTGAAAATGGCGCCGCGTATCTACTCCCGTCTCAAAGTCGGTAAGAGCAGCCGGGAGCCGGTACTGGGCATCCTCAAGCGCTGGGAAGTCCTCTCGGCGGAGAACATGGAATTCCTGAGGAATGAAGTCAATTTCACCATGGTGACCATACCGGAAGCCCTGGCCGTGGC
>DAOUER010000075.1:0-98590 GCA_034430375.1 Dehalococcoidales bacterium | reverse complement strand
TTCACGACTGAATACTTGACGGTAGCTGATGAAGTATGGTATAATATACTTACAATTGAAATTTCGCCAACCCCCGTTAAGGGGGTTTTTTATTTGGGGGACTAAAGAATGCCCCTAATCATTCGGGAATAGGGTTCTTTAATAATGCCTTTTTCGGTGATTATCGCCGAGATGTAGCGATGGGGCGTTACATCGAAGGCCGGATTGGCGGCGGTAGTACCCTCGGGGGCGATGGCTATACCCCGGATATGGGTTACTTCTTCGGCAGCCCGTTCTTCAATGGGGATTTTCTCTCCCGTTTCAACGGAAATATCAATAGTCGACGTAGGGGCCGCTACGTAAAAAGGGATGTTATTCTCCTTCGCCAGCACCGCCAGCGTGTAGGTGCCGATTTTGTTGGCGGTGTCGCCGTTGGCGGCAATACGGTCAGCCCCGGTGATGACGCCATCCACTTTGCCCGTTCTCATGAAATGCCCGGCCATGTTGTCGGTAATCAGTGTCACCGGCACGCCGGATTTTTGGAGTTCCCAGGTTGTCAGCCGCGCTCCCTGTAATAAAGGACGGGTCTCATCGGCCAGAACCCGGATGTTTTTACCTTGCTCTTTCGCCATGATGATAATACCCAGGGCAGTGCCGTAGCCGGAGGTTGCCAGCGGGCCGGCATTACAATGGGTTAGTATTGTCATGCCGTCCTCGATGAGTTCGGCGCCGTACTGGCTGATTCTTTCGGTGGCTGCGGCTTCTTCGTTATGGATTTGAATCGCTTCTTCAACCAGGGCTTGTTTTATTTCTGCACAATCATTCCCTGATTCGGCCACGTTCTTCATGCGTTCCAGCGTAAAAAAAAGGTTCCGGGCGGTAGGGCGTGTCCCGGCAATTTCTGCGATGATGCCGTTCAAAATCCGCAGGAAAACGTCGGGAGAAGCAGCCTCTATCTTCTGTGCTCCTAGCACCACCGCGTAAGCTCCGGCAATGCCGATAGCCGGTGCTCCCCTCACCTTTAACTCTTTTATAGCCGAAGCGAGGTCTTGGTAGTCACTGATGTCGAGGTAGGCTTCTTCCCGGGGGAGACGTGTCTGGTCGATTATCCTGACCCGGTCACCGAGCCATTCAATGGGTGAGTGATTCATCTCTGTATTCTTCCAGTGACTTTTGCCACTGCTCCCGTTTCATTTCCATAAACAGGTAGTTATATCCGTTACGGGATGCCCTTTCGTATTCGGTGAAGCCGCAATTCTGGAAACACTTTTGCGCCCTGATATTCCAGTCGAGGGTTTTCAGATAGAGTCGGTTCACCGGCGTTTGCCGGAAGACATGGTCTACTAATGCCGTTATGGCATCGGCGCCGTAACCCTGATCCCAGTAATCACGGTCACCGATCATGATACCGACCTGGGCTTCGCTGTTGTCTTCGTCGATATCATAGCAGGTGCAGTTTCCTATATGCTTACCGTCTGTGGTTTCAACCGCCAGGGGATAACGGTTTTTCCCCGGCCGGCTAATTACGTCAAGATAGTCCAGCAAATATACGGCGAAGGAGAGTTTGAGTACCGGGGCGGCATCGAGACGGGCCAGCTCAGGGTCGGACTGCCACTTATAGTCATTACGGGCATCGGATAATTTTTTCTGGCGCAGCCTGGTCTTTTGTCCGTGGATGTATTTCTCTTTGTAGGCTTTCAGTCCGCCGAGGACGCTTTGTTTTTGATGTTTCATGGTCGCTGTTTAACGCGGATTCCGGATTAATCTTCCTCCTCCTCGTCTTCCTCGTCACCGCGTTCCCAGATAGGTTCGGTAAAATAGTCTATATATTCTTCCATAGCCTGGGCGGCTACCTGCTTGATACGTTCGCCGGCTTCAACCGCCATCTTGGCTAAATCGGCCAGGTCTAACTTGATTTCCAGCATCGTCGTGAGTACTTTCAGAACCGCTAGGGCCGCCATGGGATTAGGTACGCGGCTGGCGTAAACGGGGACTTCTCCCAGCAGGCATATGCCGTCCATTTGCCGTTCCTTAGCTACCCCCAGCAGCAGCCCGTTAAGGCCGGCAATCTGCAAATTGTTGGACTGCTCGAGATGGTACGTTTGCAAATCCTTGTTTACCATGGGATTGGTGGCTACGCCCCAGACCTTGGGGGGTTCGGTATGGTGAATCCGGGTCATGGCTGCCGCGCAGGTGAAAATCCGCCGTACCTGGAATCTCTCGGCGATGTCCAGGATGCAATTTGCCAGGTCGTAGCCTTTGGAAGCCGGCTGGTCGTCCCCGACGAATAATATAATATCGCTGCCGTTGCCTGTGTTTTTGTAATAGTAGAACAGACTCTGGGGAAAATTAGGTGATTCAACCAGGTTATCCTTGACCAGCACGCCGATGGGGTCGAAGAAATAAGAGGCTTCGATAGCGCCGAGTTCTTTGAAGTTCAGGTTGTTTTTTAGGTAATTAGCGATTATCGTCGCTACGTTCCCGATGCCGGGCCAGGCGGCCAGCATATTGGGAGTCTGTAGCTTGGGCCGGGCTTGAAGCTTGACGACACCTTTCATTTCACTGCACTCCTCAGTAGGGTGACGGGTGGGATTAGATATATATTATCTGAATAATACCAGATTAGGGGGAAATAGTCATTGTTTCTCCATATTATCGGCTCAGGAAAGAAATATCACCGAACTGGTTGTCTACCTCACCCCTGGCTGGCTACCGCCACGCCGGGGAGGTAAATAGGCGGGGTCTGTAAAGAGCTGCCCACCCAACGTGCTTCGCTGCCGATGGCGGCTATATTGTTCAGTAACTGGTAGATATTCCCCGATACCATCGTATCTTTCACCCGGCCGACTATCCGGCCGTTTTCAATCTTATAGCCCAGCAGGACGTTGCCGGAGAAATCGCCGCCGAGGACATTTCCCTGGGAAGCCCCCATCAGGTATTCCACCACCAGCCCTTCCTTGATATCGGCTACCATCTCATCGAAGGTGGTATTCCCGGGGGAAACGATGAAGGCGCTGGGCCCCGGGGAGGGCAGTCCGCGACCCCGGCTGCCGTTGCCGGTGCTTTCTTTACCGGAAAGGGCGGCCGTTTGTAAATCGTAGAGAAAACCGTTTACGCTACCGCGTTCGACCAGGGAGGTGCGACGGCTGGCGACCCCCTCGTCATCGCAGGGCCGGCTGCCCGGCCGGTACTCAACCGTGGGGTCGTCATGGAGATGGAATTTATCGTCGAATGCCTTTTCTCCCAGTTTGCTGCCGATGGGCGAGGCACCCTGCAGGACTATCTTGCCGTTGAACGCCGCCATCAGCGGTGGTGACAGGGCGCTGGCGATGCCATCAGGGGTAAATATTACCGGGAGCTGCCGGGTGGGTGTTTTAGCCTGGTTTTTAGCCAGGTCGAGTTGTCTCAATGTAGTTTTGACCACTCTCTCCGGATCGGAAATCGGGTGGCAGGAACTCTCGTTATCACCGACAAAGAGCATATCCGTGCCGTCGATTAATGTGCCTTCTATTCCCAGGCTGAAAAAGCTTTTCTTGTACTCAGCCTGGCCCCCGCGGGAGTTCAGGATTTTTACGGTAACGATTCCCCGGCCGACGCTGGCTTCACAGTTAATCCCCGATGTATGACCGGTAACCGCGGCAATCATATCATCACCCAGCTTAATCATTTCCTTGATGGATACCGAGTCGACAGCTTCATCGAGGATATCCACCCGGGGATATTCGGTGAGGCCGGGCATTTTAAATTTTGCTTCCGTACCGAACGCGGCGGTTTCCACCGCGTTATTTACCAGCTCCTTGCCGTCGCCTATTTCCGTAGAAGTGGCGTAGCCGGTCTTGCCGTCTTTGATAATACGCAGGGCAATGTTAGTTTGTTGCCGGGTTTGCAGCTGCTTTAGCCGGTTGGCCTCGAATTTCACCCGTGTTTCTTCGGATACTACCTGGTATACCTCTGCCTCTTCGGCGGTTTTTCCGGCCAGTGACAGGATTTTTTCCACTTAACTGCCCCCGATAAGGCATTTCTTAATACGGATGTGCGGGCTACCGGTGGATATCGGCAGGGGCATCTGCTCACCCTTGCCACAGCCACCACCCTCGTTCCGGTCGAGGTCATCGCCGATTGCGTCAATATTTTCCAGGGTGTTGAAAACATTACCGGTCAGCACCACCGGCCTCAGGGCCTCGGCGATTTTACCGTTCCTGATCATGTACGCCTCGCCGGCGGAAAAGGTGAACATCTCCATGCTGGTGGTGCCCCCGAAGCAGTCTTTAGCGTATATCCCCTCTTTGATGTCGGCTATCATATCCTCAAAAGAAACGTCCCCCGGTTCGATATAGGTATTGGTCATGCGCACGATGGGCGGATAGCCGTAGTTCAGAGCCCGGGCATTCCCTGTTGGCTTTTCCTTCATCTTGGCGGCGGTTTCCCGGGAGTGCAGCCTGCCGACGAGCTTGCCTTCCCGTATCAGGTGGGTATCTGTGGTGGGTGTACCCTCGTCATCGTATTTATAGCTGCCCCGGAATCCCGGTACGGCCGCAGAGTCGGTAATATTGAGGTGCTTGCCGCCGAACTGACGGCCCAGCGTCATGATATCGCGCATGCGCTCGTTCTCGTAGACGAAGTCGGATTCGGACAAATGCCCGAAGGCTTCGTGAGCGAAGACACCGGCCAGGAAAGGATTGAGTACCACTGTATATTCCCCGCCCCTGACCTGCGGTACCGACAACATCTCGACGGCGTGCCGGGCTTTCTCCTCCACCTCTTCATGGAGATCCTGCATGGTGCTGAAATTACCCCGGCTGCCCCGGCTCAGTAACAATTGCTGTACCTCGCCATCTTTGGCCGCGATGGACAGTATGGTGAGGTTAACGTCGGACCTTTCCTGGGTGATATGGCTGCCTGAGGAATTTAGAAAAATCACCTTTTTACGGCTATCCGAATATCCTATATTGGATGTCTGAATCTGGGGAGTACTCCAGATTATGCCGTTATATTCATCCAGCAGCTTCTTTTTTTCCGCCAGAGGTATGGTAACCGGATTAATGTCAACTCCGGCGGGTACCCGGTCGACGATAGCTTCTACCGGTGATAAATAGCTTTTACCGCTACCGGCGGCCCTGGCCTGTTCTACGGCTTGAGCTACCCGTTTGGAAAGCTTATCAAGGCTGTTAAAGCTGGTAAAACCCCAGCCGCCTTTGATTAATGCCCTGACGTTACCCCCGCTACCTGACGACCGCCCGATGGAATCGAGGTCCTTGCCCCGGTAGGTGATATAGCTGGTCTGGCTCTCTTCAAGGCGCGCTTCCAGGTAATCGGCATTGTGCTTTTTAAGTTCCGCCGCCAGCTCATCGGCGATATCTTCGATATCCGGCATTTTATGAAATCCTCGTCAGCGGTAATAAGTAAGTTTAACCAACGCCCCGGCGTATTGTCAATTTGTAGGCAGAGGCCGACGCGCTACGAAAACACCCATTCTCACTTCGGGACCCGGGTAATCTTCCACGAGTTCCAGACCCGCACCGCTGATAGCATCCAGGTATTGCCGCCGGGAAAATAAGCCTATATCAATCGACTGCTGATGACAGGTAACCTTGCCGTCACGGCCGATAAGGTGATAGTAATCGACTTCCACCAGTCCCGTCGTCTTGCGTTTTACATTTTCCATACGGGCCAGGCTTACCTCGGGATGCCTGACAGATTCAACCACAATCTTGGGCTCAAATTCTTCTTGAGTAGACCACGGTGGCAGGCAGAGAATACCGCCGGGCTTGAGATGGGCCGCGAATGTAGCCAGGGCCTGGTTAAGTCGTTCCTGCGTTCTCACGAAACCGATTGAACCCCACAGGCATACCATCGCATCGAACTGCTTGTTAATGGTGAAATCTGCCAGGTCCCCCTGGGAAAACTGGATATCCGGGAATTTACGCCGGGCGATTGCCAGCATTTCCGGGCTGATGTCCAGTCCGGTTACCGTATAGCGGTCACGCCAGTAAGGGATATGTGCCCCGGTACCGCAGGCCAGGTCAAGTAGTTCGTTGCCGTCACTTAGGTAATATTTGTCGATGAGTGATATTATTCTTTCGGCTTCCTTTTGATATACTTCCGGTTTAACGTACAGCTCATCATAGTAGGGGGCCATTTCGGCGAATTCATTCTGCATGGATATATCTCCCGGCTTTTTATCAGCAGGTATCGCGTGTTTTATCAGGGCAGGAAATTATATCACGCTGTCCCCTGCGGATGCAAAAGCCATACCGGCAGCCGTCTTTTCTTGACACATACAAGCCTGATAGCTTAAAATATTGCGGTAAATTCCTTCTACAGCGGAGTTCAAATTACCTCAATCTACCGGAATTTTAGCGTTGTCTGAATCATCCAATAGAGCCGAGAGGAGATAAGGCCATGACTTACGAAACCTTGCTTTATGAGAAAGCCGATGGTATGGCTACCGTAACCATCAACCGTCCCGAATCATTGAACGCCCTGAACCACCAGGTATATACTGATCTCTACGAAATATTTGGGGAAATAGAAAAAGATGACGCGGTACGCGTCGTTATCCTTACCGGCAGCGGCGAGAAGGCTTTCGTGGCCGGCTCGGATATCACTGAAATGGCGCCGAAAAGCAGCCTGGAGATTGAAAGTTTCGTGGAGATAGCCCGCCAGGCATCCGACCGGATTTATAACCTCAGCAAGCCGGTTATCGCCGTTATTCACGGCTATGCCCTCGGCGGCGGCTGCGAACTTACCATGTGCTGCGACCTGAGGATAGCCTCGGAGAAAGCCCGGTTCGGTCAGCCGGAAATCAGCGTGGGCGTTATACCGGGTGCCGGTGGCACGCAGCGCCTGGCCCGGCTTATCGGCATGACCCGCGCCAAGGAGCTTATTTATACCGGCGATATGATTGATGCCAATGCGGCTCTCAGCTACGGCCTGGTGAATAAAGTGGTGCCGGTCGAGGACCTGATGACCGAAGCGAAAGCAATGGCGGCCAAGCTGTTAAACAAGAGCAGCGCTATTCTATCGCTGGCCAAGGCAGCTGTCACCGGCGGGGCCGGCATGAGTCTCCCGGACGCTCTCAGCTACGAAACTCAATGTTTTGCCCGCTGCTTCGCTACCGAGGATCAGAAGGAAGGCATGAACGCCTTTATGGGGAAAAGAAAGGCTGAATTTAAAAATAAGTAAGGAAACATCCCTCTCCCTTGATGGGGGAGATAAGTTGATAATATTTAAGGAGGTTGAATACCATGGCCATAAAGAATGTTTTTGTAATCGGTGCCGGAACCATGGGAAACGGCATAGCCCAGGTAACCGCCCAGGCTGGTTATAACGTAACGATGTCCGATGTCCAGGACGAGTTTATCAGCCGGGGCATGGCTACCATCGAGAAAAGCCTGGACAGGATGATTAAGAAAGATACTCTCCAGGAAAGCGAAAAGGAAGACATCATGTCACGCATCAAGACCACCCTGGATATGAAAGATGCCAAGGATGCCGACCTCGTTATCGAGGCGGCCCCGGAAGTAATCGATTTAAAGAAGAATATCTTTAAGCAACTCGACGAGATATGTAAGGCTGACGCTATTTTGGCCACCAATACCTCCTCTCTCCCCATCGGCGAAATCGCCGCCTCCACCAAACGCCCGGAAAAAGTCGTCGGTATCCACTTCATGAACCCGGTGCCGGTGATGAAGGGCGTCGAGATTATACCCGGCCGCCACACCGCTGATGATGTCCTCGAAGCCTCCAAGGAATATATCAAGAGCATCGGCAAAGAGCCATGCGAGGCCAGGGACTACGCCGGTTTTATCGTCTCGCGTCTCGTTGACGCGCTGATGAATGAGGCTTTCTGGTGCGTCATGGACGGCAACAAACCGGAAGAGGTCGATAAAGCGATTAAATACTGCCTCAATCACCCGATGGGTCCGTTAGAGTTATGCGACTTGGCCGGCGCTGATGTTGTGCTCCACGGACTTGAAACGATGTATGACGAGTTCGGAGAGCGCCTGATGCCGGCCCCGCTGCTGAAAAATATGGTGCGTTCCGGCGACCTGGGGCGCAAGACCGGGCGCGGTTTTTACGATTACACCCAGAAATAGGAATTTTATCCGTCTTATTAATTTAGATGGTTTTTTATTAATTAAATGAATGGAAGGTGAAAAATAATGGCAGATAAAAATGATGTTGTCATCGTCGGGGCGGTCAGGACGCCGTTCGGAAGGTTCGGCGGTTCGCTGCGTGACTTTGACTATTACGAGCTGGGTGCTATACCCATGCGGGAGGTAATCAAGCGTGTCGGCATCACGCCGGATACGGTGGACGAGGTTTTCTGGGGTGTCGGTGATACCTCGGCCTGCCGCGACCCTTATACACCGGTAGCCGGACGGCAGTCGCTCATCAGGGCCGGTCTTCCCCACGAGACGGTATCCATTTCGTTCGACATGGCCTGTGTCTCGGCGATGCACGCCATAAAACTGGCGGCTATGGAGATGAAAGCCGGGGAGATTGAAGTAGCTATCGCCGGCGGCGCCGCTTCGTTCGGACAGTCGCCGCTGGTGGTGAGGGGTCTTCGCTTCAACGGTCATCGCTTGGCCGATGTCACGATGGAAGACCCGCTGGTAGCCCTCGGCTATAAGGATTTCAATCCGGTATCCGTCGATAGCGACGATGTCGCCTTCGAGTATGGATTTACCCGTGAGGAGATGGACGAATGGGCGGCCCGCAGCCACCAGAACTACGGCGAGGCCTGGAATGCCGGTAAATTCAAGGATGAAATAATGCCCATGGAAATACCCCAGCCCAAAGCTGAGCCCAAGATGCTGGATATCGACGAGCAGTACCGCCCCGGCACCACCATGGAGGGGCTGGCCAGACTCAAGCCCATTTACAATACCCGCATGATAACCGCCGGTAACGCCCCCGGCCTCAACGACGGCGCTACGGCAATCCTGCTGATGACCCGCGGGAAGGCCGAGGAACTCGGGATGCAGGTACTGGCTACGGTCATTGAGGGCGTATCGGTGGCGATTAATGCCAGCCGCATGCCCGAAGGACCGGGCGTCGCTATGAAGAAAGTCCTCAAGAAGGCTGACATGACAATCGACGATATGGCGGTTATGGAAATTAACGAGGCATTTGCCTGCGTACCGCTGGTATCCATGATGGTGGCCGTAGATAATGACAAAAACAAGTACCAGGCAGTGCGGGAAAGGATGAATATCAACGGCAGCGCCATCGCCATCGGTCATCCCAATACCGCCAGCGGCGCCAGGGTTATCATGAACCTGATGTACGAGCTGCGAAGGAGGGGCGGCGGCTACGCTATGGGCGCTATCTGCGGCGGTCTGGCCCAGGCTAACGCCTGTATTATCAAAGTTGAATAGGCCGGTTATTGCCGGTTTGAGTATTTCACAAAGGAGAAATTCATGGATATTAAAGACTATCGTGTTGATGGCAAGGTAGCCGTCGTTATCGGCGGTGCCGGTGATATCGGCAAAGCTATCGCCGAATCGCTTTCCGGAGCCGGAGCCAACGTCGTTATCAGCAGTCGGAAACAGGAAAACCTGGATAAAGCCGCTGAGGAAATAACAGCCAAGACCAGCGGGAAAGTGCTACCGCTGGCCCTGCACATAGCCAAGATGGACCAGCCCAAGCCTTTTGTCGAGCAGGTCATGAAGGAATTTGGCCGGATCGATATCCTGGTGAACAGCTCCGGTTCCAGTTTCATGGTGGACCTGGTAGATGTCGAGGAATGGCAGTGGGACGCCGTAATGAACGTAAATCTCAAAGGCCCGTTTTTCCTGGCTAAAGAAATGGTCCCCATCATGAAAGAGCAGGGGGGCGGCAGTATAATCAATATCACCTCCTACATGGGAGTCCGCGTCGAGGAAACCCTCGGCGTTTACTGCATCAGCAAAGCCGCTGTTATTCACATGACCCGCGCCATGGCCAAGGAGTGGGGCAAGTGGAATATCCGGGTAAACTCTATCGCTCCCGCCTGGGTGCACAGTCGATTGGCCGACCCCTTCCTGAAGATGGAGGGCGTTAACGACCGGATGCTGGCCCAGACCGCTATCGGGCGCTTCGGTGAGCCCGACGACGTGGCGGCTATTGCCCTTTACCTGGCTTCGGACGCCGCCAGGAACCAGACGGCCGGCTACTTCCCCCTCGACTATGGTATGCTTACCTAGTTAGAGCCCTGAATTATCAGAAAAGGAGGCACGAAGATGTCTTTAAAAGGAAAAGCAGTCCTGGTGACCGGAGCCCGGCAGGGGCTGGGTAAATCGATTTCCCTGGGAATGGCGGAGCAGGGAGCCGACCTCATAATCTGTGACCGCGTTACCGACGACGGCAAATTGGACGAAACCGCTAAAGAGATAGAAGCTCTGGGTGTGAAAACCCTCACCATGGGCGGTGATATCACCATTGAGGAAGACGTCAACGAACTCGTCAACAAGTCGCTGGAGAAATTCGGCAAAATTGACGTCCTGGTGAATAACGCCGGCGTTACCGCCCAGGATTCGTTCCTTGACCTTCCCTACCGGCGGTGGCGCTTGATCCTGTCGGTGAACCTGGACGGCACCTATCTCTGCTCCAAGGTTGTCCTGCCGAAGATGCTGGAAAAGAAAAGCGGCATGATTATCAATGTTTCCTCGATACTGGCCAAGGAAATCCGCATGAGTATTCCTTACGGCACTTCCAAAGCAGCGGTGGAGAGGTTTACCCTGGGGCTGGCCCGGGAGATGCGGCGCGAAGAGGGTATTGCTATCACCTGTATCCGCCCCTACTTCGTTAAGACCGAGGTGGTCATGGAATATATGAAAGACCGCGATACGAGTTTGTTCGAGGAGCCGATTATCTGGCAGAAATATCCGGCCATGTTGGCCGGCCTGCCGGCGGCGGAAGCCACCAATAAGATTTGGGATAAAGCTGCTCTGGAAGAGAAATTCGGTAAAGTGGAATAGCAAATAGCTCAATATTTACACTATTAAAGCCCGTCTCATCCTGCCGGGCAGGAAGGGTGAGAACGGGTTTTATTATTACCACCATTTGACACGGAATAAGAATTCGGCTGTTCGGCGCAGATACCGGTCGCCACCCGGCTGTTTCACCGGGTCGCTGGAAAGCTGCTCCGCTTTCCTCTGGTTTTTCCCGGCCAACCAGGATGCCATTTTCCTGAACACCTTTTTCATCCTGGTATTCCCCTCACCTACTATGTTTATTGTTATGATAGCACAAGCTGTCAACTCAGATGCCTCAAGCAAATATCCCGGGTGATGGTCATGGCCGGTTTACCCGTCAGGACAACATAACCTATAATAGGCTCATGCTGGTTTTATGGATATTCCTGGGTATCCTGGGCGTCCTTATTATCCAACGGGTGATTAGAAAATTATGGCATTTCCCGGCTCCCGCCTATCTCGGCTACCTGTTAAGCAGTCGACTTCGCCGCCGGGTGTATCCGCCGGCGCAGCTTATCGATCGCAGTGGCATTAAACCGGGCATGACGGTTGTCGACCTCGGCTGCGGCAGCGGCGCTTATACGCCCTACGCGGCCAGGGCGGTGGGGAATGAAGGTAAGGTATACGCAGCCGATATCCAATCATCCATGCTCCGGCAGCTTAAGCGAAATCTCACCAGGCCGGAATTCCGGGATATAAAGAATATAGAGATAAAGCAGGCTGCTGCTTATGAATTGCCACTAGAGGATGAATCCATCGACCTGGTTTACATGGTTGCCGTACTCCCGGAGATCCCCGATGGGGGAAAGGCGGTCCGGGAAGTCCATCGGGTGCTCCGGCCCGGCGGTACGCTGGCGGTTACCGAAATTATCCAGGACCCCGATTATCCCTGGAAATCGACCACCATCAAAGTATGTCAACAAAATGGTTTTATCGTAGAAGCTTCGTTCGGTAAATTCTGGAACTACACGGTAAGGTTCAGGAAATAATCCGCTAAGTCTATTCCCGGAGACGCCTTCCCCGGTAGAATATCGGTACCAGCAGCAGGGCCGCCATCGATGATACCACCATCGCCACCCACATTACCGAGGCGGCCTGGGCGTGGATACGCAGGGGCGAGAAGAAGAGGGCCGAAAAGCCGATGGCCAGGCCGAAGGCGTTGGCCAGCACCGGGCGGGATACGGTGCTGAGAGCGGCGTTGACCGATCCCTCACGGTTTTTACCTTCGCGGCGGTAGTAATAGATGCTGGATATAAGATGGATGGAATAGTCCACTCCAACACCGATGGCTATAGCCGATAGATTAGCGGTCATCACGTTCAGCTGGAAGTCGGTTATCACCAGCATTCCCAGTATGGCACAAATGGTAATGGCTATCGGCAGCAGGCCGGCGAGGGCGGCTGTTATCTTGCGGAGCGTCAGCCAGAGCATGAAGAAAATCAGGACCAGCGCCAGCGCCAGGCTCTGTACCTGGCTCTTGACCACCAGCCGGTTCATCTCGTCGAAGAGTACCGGCATGCCGGTTATAGATCTGATGATGTCGTTGTGCTCGCTGACGAATTCATCGAGAACACCGATGTCCTCAGAGGTCAATCCTTCCGTCCGGATAATCATCCGGAATCCGTCTAGGGACATCCAGGTATTTTGGTCTTCATCACTAATCTGGGAGAATAGCATCCCGATAAAAGCGAATTCTTCCGGATAAGTATTAACCCCGGTAGCCATCAGGTTGATGCCCTGGAGCAGGTCGAAGATAGAAAAGACGCTCTTAATCCCCTGAACATTCTCCAGTTTACGCTCGGTTGCCAGGACGTATGATGCAAACTCATTATCGAACACGTCTCCAAGTCCTCGCTCGGATATGAGCTCCCCGGTCAGCGGTATGGCGCCCCCGAACTGCTGTTCAACCTTATCATAGGTCTGCCGGATATCGGAATCCTCTTTGAAAAACATCAGCTGGTCGGATACCACGTGAATACGGGGTATATAGACCACCGAAACGATAACGATAGCCGCGAAAACGACGGAAATCACGAGTCTCTGCCGGGAAGCCCGGAGCACCAGTTTATCAAGTCGGCTTTCCCCGGGAGCGGATATTTTATCGGGTAATTTCATCCGGGAGAGTACCGCCGGGAGGGAAAAGATAGCCATGAACCCGGCGTAAGCTATCCCCAGCGTAACGAATATCCCCATCTGCCGCATCGGGGCCACTTCCGTCCAGGTCAGCGAGGCGAAGCCGGCCATGGTGGTGATGGTCGCCAGGAATATCGGTGTGCCTACCATGCCCAGCGTGGCTACCGTAAGCTCACGGCGGTCTTTATACCTGCTCATGTTATCGCGGAGATGACTCACGTAGTGCAGGCCGTAGGCCGAACCGATTACCAGGATAAACATCGGCGTAATGGCCGTTATCAGGTTGAGGTCCTGGCCGCTCCAGAACAGCGTACCGAAGGTCCAGAGCGCCGCCAGGCCGGCCGGTATTACCGCTAAAATCGTAAAGCGGCGAACTCTCAGCACCAGGAAAAATACCAGCAGTATCAGGATGATGGCGCAGGGCGGCAGAATGGCCAGTACCCTTATCAAGTAGCCCCAGATGGTGTCCTTGATAACTTCATTGCCGGCCAGAGATATATCCAGGGGACTATCTTCCGCCAGGTTGTTCAGCGAATCGATGACATACCCGGCTTCGGCATACGTCTCCAGCCCGGCGATAATCACCCCGCTGTCACCGGTCTCATTGAGGAACTGCTCCTTCATGAAATACTTATTCTCTATGAAATCCCGCAGTTCGGCATACTGACTGTCGATAAAACTCTCATTTACCGGGATGGTACCCATACCCGCGGGTATCTCCGGGGGAATAAAACTCTGCACCCGGGCCACGCCGCTAATGCCGACGACGGAGTTTTGCAGCTGGAAGAAGTCGATAAGATTATCCTTATCGAGGAGGGATTCGTCGGTCTCTACCAGTACCGAAATTGTCTCGCCGCTGTAGTACTTGGCGTTAAGGGCGAGATAGGCCTCCGCTTTTGGGTTGCCCTTAGAGAAAAATACCAGGAAATCGGTATCCAGACTGAAACGATAGAAAGACGCCAGTGAAATAAGATTAACTACGACAACGAAGATAATGATCAGCCGGGAGTGGTCGTAGATAAAATTGGCGAGCTTTTTCATCGGATTCCACCTTCAATGTGTCGATGCAGGTAACCTGTTTAATTATAAGGTTAATATTTAGAAAAAAGCCTTATGAGTAGGGAACATGAAACTAATAATGAGGAACCTACATAGTTACAGGTTGAGTCTTTCAGTCCTCGACGTCCAGACCCCACTTTCTAAACAAGTCTTTATAGAAATCAGGACGGGGGAAATCAGGCCTGAGCAATAAATGGGACCAATCTTCCGCGTTCTGCTTCATCTCGGCACTGCGCTTAACCCCTTCCACCAACCCCTCCAGCTTCTCTTTTGGCACGGAAAAGATAATCTCGTCATCTCCGGCAAATGCCCGCGAGTATTCGCCGGGGTCAGGCAGGGTAATCCGGTACTGGCCTTCCGTTATCACGGGTACGACGGAGTAAACGCAGGAATCGATGGGGTCAAATTCTGATTTCACCAGGGTATTATCCTGAAACTTCGGCACACTAATCATATCCCTCAGCTGGGCGTTGTTGGAATATACAAGCACCATATCCGGTTCGAAATTAGCTGACCTCAACGGCCCGGTTACCATACCTATATATTTCCCGTACTCAAAACGCGGGAAAGATGTATGCGCATCTACAAAGGCGTCATGCGGGTCTTCCACCAGGCCGTAGGCCAGTAAAGGCGCCCAGCACCAGTGGTCTTCTTTCAACATGGCTATCGTCATTCCCTGACGCCGGGTCATGGAAAAGGCCTGACACTGCGCCAGATGATAACCGCGGTCTCTTTTGGGTCGGATGGCTCCCTCCGGGATATCTTCTTCCTTCTCCAGCATTTTTACCGCTATGGGAGAAGTCTTCAACAGCAGTGCTCTCTCAAGTTCTTCTCCTAAGCTGTTATATTCCTTTAACGTTGTCATTTTACCTTACCTCCTAGGCTGTCCTTTCATATACTTCGACTCAACCGGTTGATTGAATTCTATGCGTCTCAGGCTGTGATGTCAAAAAATATATTCATAAGGAGACCACAGGAGTTCTTGAATTTCAACGGAGTGTCAGACTATGCCGGGATGTGCGGCACACTAATTACCCGCCGAAGATATGGCCGGCTTCTTCAGCGAATCTCATCACCAGTCCGGGGATGATGCCCAGCAGCAGTACGCCCAGGCAGGTAAGTATCAGGGCAATCCGCGGTGCTGTTGAAGAAGGTACCTTTTCACCGGAAGCCGCTTCACCCAACCACATGACCTTGACCACCCGCAGGTAATAGTAGGCGGATATGACGCTGTTGATGACGGCGATGATAACCAGCCAGATGAGGTCGTTCTGTACGGCGGCGCTGAAGATAAAGAACTTGGCCATGAAACCGGCGGCCGGTGGCATGCCGATGAGCGAAATCAAACATAGGGTCAGCGCCAGCGCCAGCAGCGGCGAACGCTTGCCCATACCGGCGTAGTCGGCGATATTATCGCTGTCTATCTTATTGGATATGGCGATGATCGTGATGAATGCCCCGAGATTGGTCACCGAATAGCTGGCCAGGAAGAAGACGATGGTGCTCTGCCCGTCGATGGCACCCGCCGCGGCGAATCCCAGCGTGGCCAGACCTACCATGAGATAACCGGCCTGGGCGATGCTGGAATAACCCAGCATCCGCTTGATATTGGTCTGGGGTATGGCCACGATATTGCCGACAAACATGCTGACAACGGCCAGTACCGCAAAAATCATGCCCCAGTTCTGGCTCAGCCAGTCTGGCGTGCCGAAAGCGGAGTAGAAGATACGCAGGATAAAAGCGAAACCGGCGGCTTTACTGGCTACCGATAAGTAAGCGGTAATCGGGGTTGGAGCACCTTCGTAAACATCGGGCACCCACATCTGGAAGGGCACCGCGGCTATCTTGAAGCCGAGTCCGGAAATCATCAGGACGATGCCTATCAGCAGCGCCGGACTGTCCGCCAGTCCCTGCAGGCCCATCGACTGTATAGACGAGGCGATAGCTCCTAGCTGCGTTTCCCCGGTAGAACCGAAGACCAAAGCCATGCCGTAAAGCAGGACGGCCGAAGCTATAGCGCCCAGCAGGAGGTATTTCAACGATGCCTCGGTGGATTTCCTGTCCTTGAGGAAGCTGACCAGGACGTATAGTGAAATACTGGCCAGCTCCAGTGAAATGTACAGGGAAATAAGGTCGCTGGTAGCCGCCATCAGCATCATTCCCAGGGTAGAGAGTAGAATCAGGGCGTAATATTCTCCCTGGAACCGTTTGAACTTGTCTATGTAGTCCTCCGAAGCCAGGATAACCAGGAAGGCTATTCCGGCGAACAGCACCTTGAAGAACAGGGCGAAGGCGTCCACGGACAGCATATTGTTGAAGATGAGGACGGGTATCTCGCCATCCGTACCTTTCCAGAGAACGATGGCATAAATTCCGGCCGCAGCCAGCCCGATAAGGCTTACAGCCTTCAGCACCCCTTTCTGACGCACAAAGAGATCAATCAGGACTACCAGAACGGCTACTGCCGCCAGTATTATTTCTGGTACGAACAGATGCAGGTTCAAATGCTATTCTCCTTCTTTAATCTCCTGTTATTACCCGCCGAACAAGGCCGCAATCGGCGAAACACCCAGTTTAAAGATATCCGTTAATACGGCCGGATAGACTCCGACCCCAATAATTGCCACCACCAGGACGTACATGTAGAATTTCTCCAGCCCGTCGGCGTCCTTGACGCCATTGAACTCGTCCTTGGGCGGACCGTAAAATGCCTGCTGTATCATCCAGAGGATATAGCCGGCGGTCAGTACCACGCCCACCACGGCAATAAGAGTAAATGTTTGCATATTATTCACGACGAGGCTATTAAAGCTGCCTAGGAATATCAGGAACTCCGCCGCGAAGCCGCTGGTAAGCGGCAGCCCCAGCGAGGCCAGTCCGGCCACGGAAAATACCACGGCTATTGCCGGCACCTGGCGGGCCAGGCCTCCCAGCTGTCGCAGGTCACGCGTTTCAATATTATGTATTACCAACCCGGCCACGGCAAAGAGCAGGCCGGTGACGATGCCGTGACTGAACATCTGCAGGGCGGCACCGGTCAGGCTGACCTGCCCCAGCGCGAAGATGCCGAGGAGCACGTAGCCCATGTGGCTGATGGAACTGTAGGCTATCATCCGCTTGATATCCGTCTGCATCAGCGTTACGGCCGCCCCGTAAAGGATGCCGATTAACGCCAGTATAATCAGCAGTTGCGCGTAGTCCTGAGCCGGGCCCGGGAACATCCCCACGCAGAGCCGTATCATCCCGTAGCCGCCCATCTTGATGAGGACACCGGCCAGCATGACGCTGACGGCTGTCGGCGCGTCGGTATGGGCGTCGGGTAGCCAGGTATGGAACGGGAACATCGGCAATTTAACGGCGAATCCTATAAAGAGCAGCCAGAAAATGGCCCCCGCCGGCATTATCGCCTGCACCATGCCCAGGCCGCCGTTGGCTATATCCGGGATGCTCAGGCTGCCGGTGGTGAAATACAGGCTGAGAATACCCGCCAGCATGAAGGCGCTGCCGAACAGGGTATATAAAACGTATTTAATCGCCGAATAATCACGCCGCCCCGAGCCCCAGATGGAAATCAGGAAGTACATGGGAATAACCTCTATTTCCCACATGACGAAGAAGAGCAGCAGGTCGAGGGAGGCGAAAACACCGATAATGCTCGTTTCTAGCAGGAGCAACCAGGCGAAGTACTCACGCGGTCGGACATGGATTTTCCAGGATATCAGCACCGCCAGGAATCCTAATAAAGTCGTCAACAGTACTAGGGGCATGCTCAGCCCGTCCACGCCGAGGTGGTAGTAGGCGTTAAACTGGGCGTTAGGAGCTATCCAGAGATATTTTTCTTCGAACTGTATCATCCCGGCAGCTCCCAGCGAGCGGTCGAAGGTGATAAACAGGTAGATGGCCAGCGCCAGCGGAATCGCCGTGAAGATAAAGCTGACCCATCTTATTGCCTTATCGTTCTTAGAAGATATGAAGGCAACGATTATCGCTCCCGCAGCCGGGAGAAACA
Source organism: Dehalococcoidales bacterium (assembly GCA_034430375.1). GTDB lineage: Bacteria > Chloroflexota > Dehalococcoidia > Dehalococcoidales > RBG-16-60-22 > W425. Next base: position 80,449 of record DAOUER010000075.1, on the reverse strand, counting down.
ATATGGTCGATAAGTAGTTATAATCCAATTACTTTATCTCCTGCCTCTCTTATCCGAAGAAATATACGCACAGGCCGATGATAACCAGACCCATGATAATAAACAGTCCGTATAGCTGTAATTGCCCTGTTTGCGCCTGGCGGATAGCCTTACCGCCGCTGATAACTACGGTGGAAACGCCGTTCACCGCGCCGTCAACGCCTTTGGTATCAAATAACGTAAAGCCGGTAAACAGTTTTTTCATCATAAGCAGCTTTACGATGACATTCTCATATAGTTCGTCGAAGTAGTACTTGCGGAAGACCAGCGTATAAAGCGGCCCGAAGATTTTGCCAAATGATTCCGCGGTAATCCACTTCTTGATATAAACGGCGTAGGCCGCGAATATACCGAATAGCCCTATCAGCAGGGCGATAACCGGCAGGACATGAGTGAAGGGATTAAACAGTCCGCTGAAGAAACCGCTGACAGCATGTTCGCCATGATGCCCCATGAACTCCCCGAAGCCGCCGGCCGTATTCCACCAGCCGGCGATGACGGCCAGTATGGCCAGGAATACCAGCGGGGCTATCATTACCCGAGGCGATTCGTGGGTATGGCTGTGGTCGACGCCGTCATCGGTAGCGCCGCCGCGATATTCCCCGTGGAAGGTCATAAAGATGGCCCGGAACATGTAGAAAGCCGTCAGAAAAACGGTTATCAGGGCGAAAGCAAACAGCACCGGTTGCGCTTCCAGGGCCTCGACGAGAATCTCGTCCTTGCTCCAGAATCCGGCCAGGGGCCAGATACCGGCCAGGCTGAGACTGCCTATAAGGAACGTCCAGTAGGTCCAGCGCATCGTCTTTTTCAGTCCGCCCATGAGACGCATATCGAAGGTGCCGGTGGAATGGCTGATGCTACCCGCTCCCAGGAAGAGCAGTGACTTGAAAAAGGCGTGGGTGAAGAGGTGGAACATTCCCACGGCAACACCGGCCTTGGCTATCTCGACGGTAGCGTGGCCTTCATGGGCCATAATCATGCCCACGGCACCCAGGCCCAGCATCATGTAGCCCAACTGGCTGATGGTGGAATAAGCCAGGACACGCTTGATATCGTTGGCGGCCAGACCCATCGTCGCGGCGAAGATGGCCGTAAAGCCGCCGATAACCGCCACGACGGTTATGGCCTCCAGAGAGTTTACAAACAGCGGGAAGGTGCGGGCTACCAGGAAAACACCGGCGGAGACCATCGTCGCGGAATGGATGAGGGCGCTGACAGGTGTGGGGCCTTCCATGGCGTCCGGCAGCCACACGTGCAGCGGGAACTGGGCGCTCTTGCCGACGGCCCCGGCAAAAATGCCGACGGCCGCCCACATGAGCACAGTGCCGCCCAGCACTCCGGCCACAGCCAGCTCATGTAGTCCGTAAATATCAAAGGTGCCGGTATTGAGGTAGAGAATCAGTATACCCGCCAGGAATCCGAAATCACCGATACGGGTGACGATAAAGGCTTTCTTGGCCGCGTCGGCAGCCGATTTCTTATGGAACCAGAAACCGATGAGGAGATAGGAGCAGAGCCCCACCATCTCCCAGAAAACGAAGGTAAAGAGCAGGTTATCGGAGAGGACCAGTCCCAGCATGGAGAAGGTAAACAGGGACATAAAGGTGTAGTATCGGTAATATCCCGCATCGTCGTCGTGCATATATCCCAGCGAGTATATCTGGACCATCAAACTGACGATGGAAACGACCACCGCCATCATTATAGAAAGCTGGTCGGCTATCAAGCCCAGGTGAATGGTAACGCCGCCTTCGATAACTACCCAGCTTACGTCCGGGACGATTATCTCGTGGTGGTCGGACATTATGGAGAACAGCGCCCAGATGGAAAATATGGCCGCAACTCCAATACTGGCTATGGTGACATAGCCGTAAATCCTGGAATATTTATTAAAGAATATCCTCAGCACTACGCCGTTGAAGATGAAAGAGAACAACGGCAGCAGCATGATAAGCCAGATGTACTGATACGGTATCATAACTTCCTCAAGACATCCTTTATCACGTGTTCTTTATCCTGCGGTATCAGGACGGAATACTTGGTAAGTTCCTGCCCGGCGGGCAGTCCGGAGACGGGCATGATGCGGGTGGGTATGCCTTCACCCTCGAAGCATTCCTTCCACATCTCCGCTATTACCAGGCTATTCGCTTTTTTAACTTCTACCCACATTTTTCTATCTTACAACCCTCCCCCTGTGTCCCCCTCCCTTGGGAAGGGAGGAGGAGGTTTTGGTAAGAGGGGCTCTGCCCCTCTTAAATTCCCCTTATATTCTAGCCTCCAACTAAGGCGATAACTTCTTTACCCAGGTAGTACGGCCAGACCACTACTCCCAGGATAACCTGCCACCAGGCTAGAGTCGTAAAGCCGATAGTAAACAGCCAGCCGATAAACCATAGTCCTCCGACAAATCCACCGGAATTTTTCATTTTACTGTCCTCCCCTTACCACTTCATTAGGTTAATGTTATTGATATCAATATCCGTCAGGCCGCGGTAAATCGCCAGGATAATGGCCAGTCCTACGGCTACCTCGGAGGCAGCTACCACCATCACGAAGATGGCGAACACCTGCCCGGTAAGCAGGTTAGGCACGATATAGCTCGAGAAAGCCACCAGGCTGATATTTACCGCGTTGAGCATTAACTCCACGCACATCAGGACGATAACGGCGTTACGCTTGGTCAGGGCGCCGTACAACCCGATGCAGAACAGCACCGCCGATAGTACCAGATAATGCTCCAGTCCCACTGTCATTACTTGTTTTTCTCCCTCGCGATGACGATAGCGCCCAGGATGGCCGCCAATAACAGCATCGCCGCAATTTCCACCGGTAGAATAAAGCCGTTCTCACTGAACAGGTTCAGCGCCAGGGGGACGGTGGTCGGTGTCAGAGGCGCTTCCGGCGATATCTGCCAGGGGGTGCTGGTTACGGTATATATCATTATTCCCAGTAATACTACCGCTACGATGAAAACCGGGAATTTCATCTTGTTGGACGGGCTGCCCCGCTGGACGTCACGGGTCATCATGATGGCCAGTATGATCAGCACGGAGATAGCGCCCACGTAGACCAGTATCTGCACCGCCGCTAGGAAGTCGGCGCTGAGAGTGATATAGAGTCCGGCCACGGTAACGAAGCAGAGGACCAGGGCCAGCGCGGCGCGGAAGACGTTGCGCAGGAACACCACGCCCAGGGCGGCCATGACGCCGACTACAGCCATTATCCAGAATGCTGCATCCAGTCCCATTAGTCTCGTTTCTCCGTTATTTTCTCGATAAGCAGTGTCTGCTCGGGTAGCTTTTCAGCTATATCGGGGTGAAAATACCCGCTGGCCGGTCTTTCCGGCGATTCCAGCAATGCGTCGTCGGACTGTATCAGGTCGTTACGGCGGTACTGCGCCCGTTCGAAGGAATAGCCCATGAAAAGGGCATCGTAGGGACAGGCTTCCACGCACAGGCCGCACTGGATACAGTAGCCGGTGTCCACGCAGTATTTCTCTACATCGTATTTATTATCCTCCGCGTTGGTAGCGGTGATTATCTCGATAGCGCCCTGGGGGCAGGTCTTGGCGCAGGTGCAGCAGCCGGTGCACTTTTCCCGACTCCACACCAGCTCGTTGCCCCGGCTCCGGCGCGAGATATTCAGCCACTGCTCCGGGTACTGGGTAACCGTGGGATGGCGGAACAGGTGGCGTATCGTGACCGACATCCCCTTGAGTATACCTAACCCGTATCGTTCAAACTTCAATTCGACCCCATCCTAGCTTGAAGAATTTCGACCATATCAGTATCAGAACTCCCATGACGACGATATTGATGACCACCGCTATCCAGTTGACCGCGTCGTCCCAGGCGAGTACCTGTATCGCTGTGATAAACAGGTTTATCAGCGCCAGCGGGAGGAGGAACTTCCAGGCTAACGCCATGAGCTGGTCGATGCGCACCCTCGGCAACGTCGTTCGCGTCCAGACCATGAGGAAGAATACAACCAGCGTTTTGCCGATGAACCACAGCCAGGGCGGCAGCAGCGGGCCGCGCCAGCCGCCGAGGAAAAGCGTGGTAATAATCGCTGAGATAGCAATAGCTTCGGCGTATTCCACCAGGTAAAAGAGCGCGAATTTCATACCCGAATATTCCGTGTGGAACCCGGCCACAATCTCCGAATCGGCCTCCATGAGGTCGAAGGGACTGCGGTTGATTTCGGCGCAGCCGGCGATGAAGAATATCAGGAAGCCCAGCGGCTGCAGCAGGATAAAGGGAATATCCTGGGCGAGGACGATTCCGTTCAGCGACATCGTGCCGGCCACCAGCAGCGTGCCGACGATGGATAAAGCCAGCGGTATCTCGTAGCTGACGACCGCCGCCACGTTACGCATGGCGCCCAGCAGTGAGTATTTATTGCTCGAACCCCACCCGGCCATAAACACCCCTAAAGTGGTCAGTGAACTGACGGCGACGATGAATAATATACCTATATTCAGGTCGGCCAGCAGGGCCCCGTTCTGGAAGGGGATTACCGTGAAAAGGAGCGCTACCGGCACGAAAGCAACTATCGGGGCCAGCCAGTGTATGAGCTTATCGGCCTTGTCCGGCACAATATTTTCTTTAAGGAGGACCTTAACCACGTCGGCTATCATCTGTAACACGCCGAACGGACCGGCGCGGTTGGGGCCGAGTCGCGACTGCATACGGCCCATGCCGCGGCGCTCGATGTAGATGGCGATGATTACCATGGTCAGCATGAAGCCTATCAGCACTATCGAGAAAAATACCCAGTGCCACCAGTAGCCGCCGGGCCAGTCGGGCGGTGTCGCCTCCATCGGTAAATTGTTGATGATTACTTCGGGTACGGTCACTATCGGTCCACCTCGCCCATGGTAATATCAATACTCCCGAATATTATTATCAGGTCGGCTACCTTCCATCCCTTCACCATATCCCGGAGAGCGCTGAGGTTAATCAGGCTGGTGGGGCGGATATGGCAGCGGTAGGGAGCGATGGAGTTATCCGACACGACGTAAAAACCTAGTTCGCCCTTGGGCGCTTCCAGGTGCCCGTAGGCCTCACCCACCGGGGGACGAATCAAATGGGGTACCTCGGCTTTTACCGGGCCGCCGGGTATATCTTTCACAGCCTGACTTAGGATGCGCAGGCTCTGGCGCATCTCTTCAATCCTCACCCGGTAGCGGTCATAGCAGTCGCCGGTTTCACAGGTGGGCACGTCGAATTCAAAGCGGTCGTAGATGGAATAGGAGTCGGCTTTACGCAGGTCACGGTTAACGCCGCTGGCACGGGCTACCGGGCCGCTGATACCGCAATCGATGGCCATTTCCCTGGTCAATATGCCCACACCCTTGGAACGGGCCAGCAGTATCTCGTTTTCCTTGAGCAGGGTCTCGTATTCCTCGATAAAAATGGTCAATCTTTCGATGACCTTGATCAAAGCCGGCAGGAATTCCTCGGGGATGTCCTGGCTGACGCCGCCGATTCTCATGTAGTTGTAGGTCAGCCGCTGGCCGCAGACCATGTCGAAAAGGTCGACGATTTTTTCCCGTTCGCGGAAGGTGTACATGAAGGGCGTGAAGTATGCCCCGGCGTCGTTGAGGAAGGAACCAACCGCCACGCAGTGGTTGGCCAGGCGCTGCAGTTCGGCCATGATGACGCGAAGGTATTCACCGCGTTCCGGTATCTTTATCCCGGTCAGCTTTTCCACGGCCAGGCAGTAAGCCAGATTATTGCTCATCGGGGATATATAGTCGAGTCTGTCGGTGAGGGGTATAAAGCCGCCGTAGGTCCTTTCCTCGGCCAGCTTCTCGATGCCGCGGTGAAGATAGCCAACCACCGGTTCGAGGTCGATAACGACCTCGCCATCGAGGGTTGCCCTCATGCGGTAAACGCCGTGGGTGCTGGGGTGCACCGGACCGAAATTGAGTACAAAAGGTTCGGTCTTCAGCGTCATCATCTCGGATGTCGTCACTTATTCCAATCCTTTCGCAGGGGGTGCCCCGGGAAGCCGTCCCAGAGGAACATGCGCTTCAGGTTCGGGTGCCCTTCGAATTGTATCCCCATCAGGTCGTAAACCTCGCGTTCCTGGAAATTAGCCCCCTGCCACACTCCGGCCAACGAGGGGACGGTGGGAACATCGCGGTCATAGCACCGGGTTTTTAATACTATCGAGTGGTTGTGTTCGGTGGAATCCAGCCGGTAGACCACCTCGAAATAGCTGTAGTAATCAACCGCCGTAACGAAGTTGAAGTAATCAAAATTCAACGAATCGGTATTTTTAAGATACTCAGCTATTACCGGTAGCGAATCACTTTTCACCAGCAGGTAGTCTTTACCGGAGTCTTCCAGGCTACCCGGGAATTTCTCTTCAATCTGGACAGCTATATCTTTTCCGGAAAGGGCTACGGTCATTCTTTATTTACCTCTATCCAGCAATTCCTGCAGGTCCGGCACCACCTTCTCTTTGCTGATTTTCTTGTGCAGCATCTGTATGGCGTATATCAGAGCCTCCGGGCGCGGCGGACAACCGGGTACGTACACATCAACCGGGATTACTTTGTTATACCCCGGCACTACGGCGTAGGAAGAGCGGAAGATGCCGCCGCTGATGGCGCAGGCCCCCATGGCAATAACCCACTTCGGCTCGGGCATCTGGTTATAAATACGCAGGACGTTGGGGGCCATCTTCCAGGTAAGCGTGCCGGCGGTAATCATCAGGTCGGCCTGCCGGGGCGAAGCCCGCAGGATTTCCATGCCGAACCGGGAAAGGTCGAACCGGGGTCCTTCGGCGGCGATGAATTCGAAGGCGCAGCAGGCGGGGAAACAGATTACCGGCCACAGCGATGTCCTTTTCGCCCAGTTGATAACGGCGTCAATGCTGGTGAATAAAACGTTGCGTTTTATCTCCTCGTCCAGCCAGGTATCCGGGTCGGGGATGCTTTCTACGGCGCTGGTCTTTAAATCCTCGATAACCTGACCTTCATACTGGTCAAGTTCTTTATCCGAGTAAATATATCTCTGTTCGTCGCTTACTTCCATTCAAGGACCTTCTTTTTCCAGGCGTAAAGATAACCTACGAAAACAATAAATACGTATATTAAAACGATATACAGACTGAAAGCCCCGAGCGCTTTGAGGTGTATCGCCCAGGGATAAAGGAAAACCACCAGCACGTCCAGCGCCAGGAAGACCAGGGCGTAGAAATAATAGTGGAAGTTGAATTGCACCCAGGTCTTGCCGATAGTCTCCATGCCGCATTCGAAGATAGAGTTCTTGGTGGGGTTGGGATTATAGGGCACGATTTTCAGGTAGCGGAGGATATAGGGGAGAATGACCATTACCAGGCTGAAAAGAAGGATAACTATAAAGAATAGACCGATTAATCCGTAGTTAGCTAGCAACTGGACCTCTGACGATTAAAATCCTTTATATTGCGCTCATGTGCTCGTAGTTTCCGGTAATACAGGGGAGTCTGGAGCACTGCGGTAGTATACCATAGATTTTTTTAGTAATGCAACATTTAAACCTGTGAATCGTCAGGCGTTTTGATAGGGTAAAAGTACATTAAATACTATTTCAGCCCGTATTTCTTGGCCAGCGCGGCCAGGCCGGGCATGGAGCATTCCAGAGTGCGGTCGTCAACGCAGTACACCAGCCGGAAATATCCGGTCTGGCCGAAAGCTATCCCCGGCACCGCCAGCACGTGGTGCTCCTGCTGCAGTTCGTGGATAAAAGCCACGTCGTCTTCGATAGGGCATTTGGGGAAGATGTAGAAAGCGCCCTGGGGTTTATTGACTCGGTAGCCCATCGACACCAGGTTATCGTAGATGTAATCCCGGTGCCGCTGGTATTCGCCAACGTTAATCGTCACCTGCTGGATGTGGCGTACCACGTTCTGCATAAAGGCGGGGGCGTTGATGAAACCCAGCACTCGGGTGCAGAAAACCAATCCGGTCATCATCTCGTCGTGCTGCTCGCAGTCCGGATGCAGGGCCACGTAGCCGATGCGTTCCCCGGCGATGGACAGGTCCTTGGAGTGCGAGGTGGCGATGATGCTGTGGCGGTGGAAATTGAGCGGCGAGGGATATTTTAGGCCGTCATAGATGATTTTCTTGTACGGCTCATCACTGACGATGAATATCTCGGTGCCGTATTCCGCTTCTTTTTTCCGGAGAATATCCGTCATTTTCTGCATCAGATCGGCATCATACACAACGCCGGTGGGATTGTTCGGCGAGTTTATCAGCAGGGCCTTAGTTCTCGGTGTGATGGCCGCTTCCAGGGCCTCGAGGTTGGGCATGAAATGCTCATCAGTAGGCACTGGTTTGACTATGCCGTAGTGGTTTTCCACGTAGTTAAAGTAATCGACGAACCAGGGTATGAACAGGAGCACCTCGTCGCCGGGGTCCAGGATGGTCTTTAGGGCTACGTTGATGGCTCCGGCAGCGCCCACGGCCATGATGATGTCTTTTTCGGTGAGTTTTATGCCTGTCTCACGGGTAAGCTGTTCCCCCACGGCGGCCCTTGTCTCCGGGTAGCCGGCGTTTTCCATGTAGCCGTGCATTCCCAGGAATGGATTATCTGCCAGGCGTTTGATTTCGCGTTTAAACTCGGGTGGCGGCTCCATAATCGGATTGCCCAGCGATAGGTCGTAGACATTCTCGGCGCCGTATTTCTTTTTCATGGCGATGCCTTCTTCAAACATCCGCCGTATCCACGACCCTATTTCCATGCCCCTTTTAACTCTATCCGATACGGACATTTTGAATATCCTCCCTGCCCTTTTCAAAGGCCGTCAGGTTAATATCGCGGACGCGTTCCGGAATGCGACGACTGATGCTTTCCTTCCAGGCATCAGTTGAAAGCGGCGCGAAAACCGAGAGGCATCCCAGCATGTAAATATTGAGGGTTCTTACGTTGCCCAGCTCCTTAGCCCGGCCGGTGCCGTCCACCGGGTAGATTTCCTCCGTGCGGCGTTTCAGAGCGGCCGTGATATCGGCGTCGCCGGGATACTCTGCCTGCCCCAGGCTTACTGAAAGCGGCGGTTGTTCGTAATCGTTGATGATGGCGACGCCGCCGGGGCGCAGAAAGTGACTCCACCGGGCGGCTTCCAGCTTCTCGAAAGCAAGAATCACGTCTACCTCACCTTCCTTAATCATCGGCGACCATACTCTGGATGCTATCCTTACGTTGCTGACCACGCTGCCGCCGCGCTGCGCCATGCCCAGCGTATCGGTCTTTTTTACATCGTAACCAGCCGTCAGGGCGGCCTCACCGATGATATCGCTGGCCAGGACTACTCCCTGACCGCCGACCCCGGTTATCAGTATATCCATCTTTTTCCGTTCTTCGTTCAAGACGTTACTCCCGTCGGCGCCGATATGGCTTTCTGCGGGCAGATCTGTTCGCAGATACCGCAGATATCACCGGCGCAGAGGCTCGGCTCGATGAATACCTGTCCGTCGGCGCTTTGAATAGCCGGGCATCCCAGGCGCAGGCAAAGGTTACATTGGGTGCATTTTCCCACGTCAACCTGCCGCGGATTATCACGCTTCCTCACCCTCATGGCGCAGGCCCCCCGCACGATAACCACCGATACTTCCTCCCGGTCCAGCGAGTCCTTGACGCCGTCTCGTAAGGCCTTGGTATCGAAGGCGTTGATGACCTTGATATCCTTAACACCGATGCCGCGGGCCAGGCTCTCGATATCCACGGCGACGGTTGGGTCTCCCTGGGCGGTGACGCCCGTGCCGGGATGCTCCTGGTGTCCCGTCATGGCCGTGGTGCTGTTGTCCAGGATAATGACGGTAATGTGCCCGTCGTTATATACAGCATCGATTAGTCCTGTTATTCCGGAATGCATGAAGGTGGAGTCGCCGATAACGGCTACCACTTTATTACTCACGCCGGCCTTTTCCATGCCCAGCGCCTGTCCGATACCGGCGCCCATGCAGGCGGTGGTATCCAGCACGTTCAGCGGCGGGTAGGCCCCCAGCGTATAGCAGCCGATATCGCCGGTAACAATCAGCTTGGGTTCCTGGCCGGTGGTGCCGGGCAGTTTGGAACGCTGCCCCAGATTATTCAGGGTGTAATATATACCGGTATGGGGGCATCCGGGGCACAGCAGGGGAGGACGCCTGGGTAGTCCTTCGGCCGGGGGGATTATTTCGCCTTTTTCGGAGTTAGGTAAAAGGCCAATTCCGGCGCTGCTCTCGGTGACAATCCGGGTATTTAATTCGCCTACCCGTGGAATAAACTCCTTGCCGGTGACCTCTATGCCCATCGACTTGATATTATCCTCGAGGAAAGGGTCGAGTTCTTCGACGACGATAAGCCGTTCCACGCCGGCGGCGAATTTCTTTATCATCTTCTCCGGCAGCGGCCAGGTCATGGCCAGCCGGAGTAAAGAAGCGTTAGGAAAGGTCTCCCGGGCGTACTGGTAAGCGACCCCGCTGGTAACGATACCCAGACTGCTGTCACCTTGAACGACCTGGTTCATGGGGAATTTTTCGGCGTATTCGGCCAGTTTCACCATCCGTTCTTCTATGATGGCGTGGCGCGGCAAAGCATAGACCGGCAACATGATGTATTTCCGGGGATTGTAGTGGAAAACTGGCTGCGGTGTTTTCTCCGCGCGTCTTTTATTAGCGTTGAGGACCGATTTCGAGTGCGCTATACGGGTAGTCGTACGCAGCATGACCGGGGTATCGAATGCCTCACTGATATCGAAAGCGTATCCCACCAGGTCGTAAACATCTTGGCTGTCGGTCGGCTCCAGCATCGGCACCTTGGCCAAACGGGCGTAGTGACGGTTGTCCTGCTCGTTCTGGGAGCTGTGTATTTGCGGGTCGTCGGCGCAGACCACCAGCAGTCCGCCGACGATGCCCGTGTAGGAGACCGCCATGAAGGGGTCGCTGGCTACGTTGAGTCCGACATGCTTCATGGATACCATAGCGCGGACGCCGGTATAGGCCGCCCCCATGGCCACTTCCATGGCCACCTTCTCGTTGGTGGACCATTCGGCGTAGATGTCTTTATACCGGGAAACGTTCTCCAGTATTTCCGTGCTGGGCGTACCCGGGTAGGCAGTGGCCACCTGGACTCCGGCGTGGTACGCCCCCATGGCCAGCGCTTCGTTCCCGGACAGTAATTGCCTATTATTATTCATATATTTCCACGCAATTCAATATTATATTATAGCAAACAATGTCAATTGGAACAAAATATAAGGAATTATTTACGCAGCGCTGTATTTCAAGGGTAACCGACTCTACAATTTTAGCATATATCTTAGTGTCAGGACAATCAATCGTGCCCGGTCGGGTATCCGCATTCGATTGAAGGATGTGTATACCCCACCCCTTTTGTCCCCCTATAATGAGCGATATTTTTCCCACCCACCCGGAGGGCGTTGCCCCTCTTAAACACCCCGTGGATAGTAGGAGAGTTATTTCCCCGGACAGTTAGTGGATGACACGAGGGTGGCTGGGTGGGAATAGATATTTTTAGGGAGGAAGGGGGCATCTCTGATCGGTTAAAACCCGGCAGAACGATACCAAGAAGACGTTGACAGATAGTAAGACGTCTGCTATATTTCTAAATGAAAAACGTTTTCAATTAGTTAGCGATGATGTACACACCAAAGAAAATAGAAAGCGAGCTGAGGCGCCGCGGGTTTAAAGTAACCTGGCAACGCCGCCGCATAATCGAGGCTATTACCGGCGTTCACGAGCACATGACACCCGCCGAGATATATGATGTAGTCTCCCGAGATAGCCCGGATATCGGCCTGGTAACCGTTTATCGCACGCTGGAGATGCTGGCCGAACTCGGGCTTATCTGCGAGGTACATGTTGGCGGGAACTGCCGTAGTTATTTACTCAGACGACCGGTAGGACACCATCACCACCTGGTTTGCTCCGGGTGTGGTACGGTGGTTGATTTCATGGATTGTGACCTCAGCGGCCTGGAAGACCGGATAGCTAAAGATAACGGTTTTACTATTGATGGCCATATCCTCGAATTCATCGGCCGGTGCCGTGAATGCAGTAAACGATTAGTACCATCTAAAGCGGAGTAGGGTAGATTTGATTAAAACCATCGGCAGGGAACTCTGGCATCACGCTCCTTTTACCGGCATAGGTGCTGTGGCCGGTATTATCGTCATGGTTATCATTCACTATTCAAACGCCTCCGGGGAAATATCGAATGTGCTTTTTTATACCCTCCACCCGCTCCATGTTGTCTTGAGTGCTCTGGTGACCGCATCAATGTACCGAATGCACAATAATAAGAGTAAGCTCTGGGTGACGATACTTATAGGCTACTCGGGCTCTATCGGTATAGCTACGTTGAGTGATATTATTATCCCGTATCTGGGCGGAGGTATTCTGGATATCCCTATGGAGTTCCATTTGCCTTTCATCGAGACCGCGAAAATGCCCTTCATCGGTATTCCAAAATGGATAATTATCAATGCCGCCGCTGTTATCGGCATTGCCATTGCCATCTGGAAGCCCACTACAAGGTTCCCTCACATGGGTCATGTATTGCTGAGCACCTGGGCATCGCTCTTCAGCTTCATCGCCTTCGGGGTTGCCGACTGGCTTCCTCTGCTTCCCTTTATTTTCCTGTTTCTCTTCCTTTCAGTATGGATCCCCTGCTGTGTCAGCGATATCGTCTTCCCCCTGCTCTGGGTCAAAGGTGAAAATACCCCAGACCACGAGCATCATTAGTGTTGGTAACTCTTTAAATCATTATGCTACTATGTAATCAGCATGGCAGAACTGTGGTATCAACTCGGCGCCGATGAAACCCTGCAAAAGCTGGATTCAAGGCGCGCCGGTCTTACATCCGACGAGGTACAACAGAGGCTTCTGGAACATGGTCCCAATCAACTGGAAGGTAAGAAAAAGACATCGCCGGTACTGGTGTTTCTCAGCCAGTTCCTCAGTCCGCTGATATATGTCTTACTCGTTGCCGCCATTATCACGGCGGCCGTCGGCCATTACCTGGATACCTGGGTAGTCCTCGGAGCGCTTCTTCTCAACGCTGTAATCGGCTTCATCCAGGAAATCAGGGCGGAAAAAGCTATGGAAGCCCTGATTCGTCTGGCAGCCCCCCGGGCCAGTGTACGCCGTAACGGCATTATTCGGGAAGTACCGGCGCATACCCTCGTGCCGGGAGACGTCTTAATTCTCGATGTCGGCGATAAAATACCGGCCGATGCCCGGTTGCTCGAGGTATCCAACTTCAAGATGAATGAGTCCACTCTTACCGGCGAATCCGTATCGGTCGATAAACACTCCCGGTCTTTCAGCGATGAACTCCCCATTGCCGAGCGTAAAAACATGGTATTCATGGGAACCACCGTCACTTACGGGCGGGCAACGGCGGTGGTGGTGAAAACCGGCATGGCTACCGAGATGGGTAAAATAGCCGGAAATATCCGGGAAGTCAAACGGGAAAAAACACCTCTGCAGAAGAGCATCAGCAAGCTCAGCCGGTATCTCGTGGGCATTTTCCTGGGCGTTTGCGTGATGCTGGTAATTATCGGGCTGATTAAAGGACTGGAATGGCTGGAGGTATTTCTGCTGGCGGTAGCGGCGGCGGTATCAGCCATACCGGAGGGACTACCGGCGGTACTCACCGTGGTGCTGGCGATGGGTATGAGGAGTATGGCCCGCCGCAACGCCATCATTCGCAAGCTCGTGGCGGTGGAAACCCTCGGTTCGGCCACGGTTATCTGCTCCGATAAGACCGGCACGCTTACCCTGAACCAGATGACGGTACGGCAGATTTATGCGGGTGGGCGGACGATTGAACTCACCGGTGAGGGCTACAGTCCCGCCGGTGAGTTTATCTGCCAAGACCGGAAGCTGAATTGCGCTGAAGAGCCGGACATGATGCTGCATTTCAGGATAGGCGCCCTGTGTAATGATGCAATTATCAACCGGGATGATGAGAACTCCTGGAGTGTTGTCGGCGACCCCACCGAAGGCGCGCTGATTGTCGCCGCGGAGAAAGCCGGACTGCACCGGGAGGACCTGGATGCCCTCCATCCTCGACTCGACGAAATACCCTTCCAGAGCGAAAAACTGTACATGGCCACCTTTCATCCCGTGGCAAAGGGCCGGGTGGCCTATGTCAAAGGCGCCCCGGAAAAACTCCTCGATATGAGTAAAAGCCTGTATAAAGACGGGAAGGTTACCAGACTTAGCCAAGCTGATAAAGCCAATATATTACAGATGAACGAAAACATGGCCAGAAACGCCATGCGGATTATCGCTACGGCTTACGTCGACCTCCCGGCGGATCTCGAAGACCTGGAAGACCGGCATCTCCAGGGACAGCTCGTGTTCGTCGGACTCTCCGGCATGGCCGATCCGCCCCGGGAAGAAGCCAAAGAATCGATACGTCTCTGCACCCGTGCCGGTATCAAGGTCATAATGATTACCGGCGATAATAAAATAACCGCCGAATCGATAGCCCGGCAGCTCGAACTGCCCCCCGGCGAATGTATCACCGGACCCGAATTGCACCGGATGGACGATAAAGAACTTGCCAGCCGGGTTGAACACGTATCGGTTTTCGCGCGGATAGAACCCATTCAGAAACTGCGGATAGTAAATGCCCTGAAAGACCACGGTCACATCGTGGCCATGACCGGCGACGGCGTTAATGACGCCCCCGCTCTGAAAACGGCCAATATCGGCATCGCTATGGGTATTACAGGCTCGGATGTCGCCAAGGAGGCCAGCGATATGACCCTGGCGGATGATAATTTCAGCTCGATTGTGGCGGCGGTTGACGAAGGCCGGACTATTTTCAACCGGCTTAGGAACGTGATATTTTTCTTGCTGAGTACCAATATCGGCGAACTGCTGGCCCTGATTCTGGGTATTATCTTCATCGGGAAGGCCCCGCTGCTGGCGGTCCAGATTATCTGGAACAACCTGCTCACGGACACCGCGGTGGCGATACCGCTGGGACTCGAACCCAAGTCCGGCGATGAGTTAAACCAACCGCCCCGCCACCCCGGCGTGGGAATTATTTATCCCGGTATGTTGATACGTGTAATGTTTATGTCTTTGCTGATGGGGGTGACTGCCTTTGTTATTTTCAACTGGGCCCAGGCCAGGATGAGCATCGAAGAAGCCCGGACGCTTACCTTCTGCACACTGGTGACCTTCGAGTGGTTCCGGGCTTTTAACGCCCGCTCCGATGAACGAACCGTGTTTCAACTAGGTATTCTGCGAAATCGCTGGCTGGTGCTCTCCGTTTCCGGAGCCGTCCTTTTGCAGATGGCGGTGATTTACGTGCCCTTCCTCCAGGAGGCTTTCCGGACGGTTCCTCTCAGCCTGAACCAGTGGGGTATCGTTCTCCTGGCCGGCGGCAGTATCTTTATCATCGAGGAAGCCCGTAAGTACTTCTTCCCTGGATTGTTCAGCCGCGGAAAGTGGCAGCCGGTGCAGAAAAACAAACGAAAAGAAAAAACATCACCCGCATAAAAAAGAGACCGGGATTTATTCCCGGTCTCTGTCCTCTACCCCACGTCCGCTTACTTTACTTCGATATCAATTTGCTTGGCTTCCGGTTCTTCCGCCCGGGGGAGTTTAATCTCGAGTAAGCCTTTCTTCAAGGTGGCGGTAATATTCTCGGCGTCTACAAGACCCGGCAGGGTCATCGAACGTACGTACCTTCCGAAACGCCTTTCCCGTGTGTAGTGGGTGGTGCCTTTTTCGCCTTCCTCGGTCTCTTCCTTCTTCTCCGCCTTGATGGTCAGTACGTCATCTTCTAGGCTGATCTCGATATCCTTTTTCTTGATATCGGGTAATTCCGCCTTGACGATTACCTGATTGTCCTCTTCGTACATGTCAACCCGGGGTGTCAGGCTGGTATCCCAGGCTCTCTTCGCCATTTCTTCCACCTCGTCAAGCAGGTTGAACCTGCGGAAAAAAGGCCTTACCGCGTAAACTCCATTCGGGCTTCTTCTTATTAGTGCTACCATAATGAACCTCCTTAAACTTTAACAATTCGTTATCAACTATATTATATAGTTGTTATTAAGGATTGTATGCGACATTTATCACATATTACGATGGTGGTGAGTGTAAAAAGGCTTGTACTACGTTGTGTTCAGAGTGAAGCTCGTTCGATGGCTTGATTAAGCTGGTCTATGAATCTTTCTGAATTATCCGGCGTAATAATAACGTTCATCCCCTTGTTCCGTAGTATTTCCACGATGTTTGAGGTCGAGGTGCCGAACCTGATGCCCCAGTAGAACCACAGGTCGCCGGACGAACCCGGTCTGGCTTTATCTATATTCCGGAGCGGTATATTCATGGCGAAAGGCCAGCCCAGCCGGATTCTCAGCCGATCCTCGTAAATCTGGAAGCCGCGGGGGATGATAGCCCAGAAAAGCAGGCCATCCAATGCCGAAATCGCAAACATGGCGATGGCCAGTTCGGTAATAAACAGCAGAAAGATAAGCCCCAGCATCATGGTGAACATTATAAAGCCACTGATAAATGGTTTCAGCCAGGAATCGTACCGCGGGACATCTTCATGAATGAGCATGGCGTTCCCGTATTTTACTATTTCTCCGGTTTGCCTGTAAATATTGGGAATATACGGGGAAGTATGCTAAATTTGAAAACTCGGGTGTATATATCCTGCATATTCTAGAGAGTTGCCGCGGCATGTATTATAATAAATACAGGGAATATCGGAGGGGAGAGTAATCCTGATGCCGTTATGGTCCTTTTTTACCAATATGTCGGCCCCGATGCCGCTGCCGAGAAAAATATACCTGCTTTTTCGTAACAATTGGATAAAAATAACGAAACGGCAAAGTTGTTGCGGCCATCCGGGCGAGCCGGGATGCTGACAGACCGTCGAACAGACCCCCGGTTCGGGGGAAAGCCCGGTGCATAATCACGGGCATTAGATAGGGGAAACGCAATGTATTACTTCGCTTACGCCACGAATTTGAGTAAAAAGCAGATGCAGACACGCTGTCCGGACAGTAAGCCCCTGTTCACGGCGGTTCTCCCGAACTATAAACTCGTCTTCACCGGCTGGTCAAGGGAATGGCGTGGGGGTAAAGCCAGCATCAAGTCATTCCGGGGGGAAAAGGTGCGTGGAGCCGTTTACGAGGTAAGTGAAGCCTGTTTACGGCAACTTGACAGGTTCGAAGTCGGCTATCAGCGAATGAATATTACCGTTTTTGACGAGGATAATGAGCCTCACCAGGCGATTACCTATATTAAATCCGGGCAGTTGGAAGAAACCCTACCTTCTCAAGCGTACGGGGCCGTTATTAAGCAGGGTTTCCAGGACTGGGGAATTATCTAAGAGGGTAGGAAAGTACAAGCATTTAGGGATGAATAACGTTTGTGACATGATAAAAAGGGACAAATGTCCAAAATGATACTTGAAATATCGCTCTATATGTTGTATCATGTCTTGTATTATGTTATAGTTAACCTGAACTGGCAGGTGAATGAAATAACAGATAATAACATCGGGAATAATGTGCCAGTAGTCCACAAACCTGTGGGGAATTGGATACCAAATTAATATAAAGGAGCAGTTATGACTCCCGGTAATTATGATATTAAAGACCCTTCCCTGGCCGAAGTCGGCCGGCAGCGTATCGAATGGGCGGCCCGTGAAATGCCCGTTCTCCGGCTTATACGGGAACGATTTTCCCGGGAAAAGCCGCTCAAAGGCATCCGTATCGCCGGTTGCCTGCATATTACCACGGAAACCGCCAACCTAGCTTTGACCCTCAAGGATGGCGGCGCCGAGGTAATTCTGTGCGCCTCTAATCCGCTCAGCACCCAGGATGATGTCGCCGCGGCGCTGGTCGAATTTGGTATTCCCACCAATGCCATTAAGGGCGAGGACGACGAGACCTACTACAAGCATATTAATACCGCTCTGGATGCCAGACCAAATCTGACCATCGACGACGGTGCCGACTTGGTTACCACCATTCATACCAAATGCAGCGATCTTCTCGAGGGGATATTCGGCGGGGCGGAAGAGACAACTACCGGCATTATCCGGCTGCGCAGTATGCACCGGGCCGGCCAGCTAAAATATCCCATTATCGCCATCAACGATGCCCAGACCAAGCATTTATTTGATAACCGCTACGGTACCGGTCAGAGTTCGCTGGACGGTATCACCCGCGCCACCAACGTCCTCTGGGCAGGGAAAAAGGTGGTGGTCTGCGGTTACGGCTGGTGCGGGCGCGGCGTTTCGATGAGGGCCCGGGGTCTGGGCTCACAAGTTATTGTCGTTGAAGTTGAACCGGTGCCTGCCCTGGAAGCGGTTATGGAAGGGTTCCGGGTGATGTCTTTACTGAAAGCTGCCCGCGTAGGTGATATCTTTATTACCGTCACCGGCGATAAGAACGTTATCGATAAGGCTCATTTCGAGGTGATGAAAGACGGGGCGATGTTGGCCAACAGCGGCCATTTCGATGCCGAAATCAATATACCGGCCCTGCGGGAAATGAGCACCGGGCAGCGTACTCTCCGTACCTACGTCGAAGAATTCAAGATGAAAGACGGGCGCTGCATCTACCTGCTCGGCGAAGGAAGGTTGATCAACCTGGCGGCGGCGGAAGGCCATCCCGCCAGCGTCATGGACATGAGCTTTGCCAACCAGGCGCTATGCGTGGAATACATGATTCAAAACAAGGGTAAACTTGAGATAAAAGTACACCCGGTCCCGGAAGATATCGACCGTGAAGTAGCCAGTCTGAAGCTAAAAGCTATGGGCGTGGCAATTGATGCCCTGACCGCGGAACAACAGAAATACCTGGCCAGCTGGGAAGAGGGAACCTAGTAATAACAACCGGCTGGCTCGAAGGAGGACGAAATGTCAACCAGTTTTGCTAATTCATCTCAATATATGCTCACATCGGAATCGGTTACCGAAGGACACCCTGATAAAATGTGCGACCAGATATCCGATGCCATTCTTGATGATATTATGGGTAAAGACCCCTACGGCAGGGTGGCCTGCGAAGTAGCTACCACCACCGGACAGGTTATCGTCCTGGGTGAAATCACCACTAACTGCTACGTTGATGTCCCCCGGATTGTCAGAGACGTTGTCCGTGATATCGGGTACACGAGTCCCGCTTACGGCTTCGACTATCAATCCTGCGGCGTCATGGTCTCCATCACCGAGCAGTCGGCTGATATCGACCAGGGTGTAAGTAAGTCAATGGAGTCGAAAGAGACCAGTGGCGGCAGCCATCTCGACGAAATCGGGGCCGGCGACCAGGGAATGATGGTCGGCTTTGCCTGCAACGAGACCCCGGAACTGATGCCCCTGCCTATCTCGCTGGCGCATAAACTCTGCCGGCAGCTGGCCAGGGTCAGGAAAGACGGTACTTTAAAATATCTCCGTCCCGACGGCAAGTCCCAGGTAACGGTTGAATATCATAATGGTGTCCCCAAACGGATTGTTAACGTCGTAATCGGCGCCCAGCATAACCCCGATGTCGGCCTGGAGCAGATTGAAAAAGATATCATCGCTCAGGTAATCAGGAAAGTCGTTCCCGATTCGCTGATAGACTCCGATACGCAGTACTACGTTAACGGCACCGGCCGGTTCGTCATCGGCGGGCCGGTTTCCGATACCGGCTTTACCGGCCGAAAAATAATCGTGGATACCTACGGCGGCGCCGCCCGGCACGGTGGCGGGGCTTTCTCCGGTAAAGACCCCACCAAGGTCGACCGCTCGGCGTCCTACATGGCGCGCTACATCGCCAAGAACATCGTCGCTGCCGGACTGGCCGACCGACTGGAAATCCAGGTGGCTTACGTTATCGGTAAGGCGCACCCGCTCTCGATATCTATCGAAGAGTTCGGTACCGGTAAGGTATCCGTTGATAAGATAAAGGAACTGATTAATAAGCACTTCGACCTCCGGCCCGGCGCTATCATCCAGGGATTTGACCTCCGCCGTCCCATCTACCGGCAGACGGCCGCCTACGGGCACTTTGGCCGTGACGACCTCGACTTGCCCTGGGAGAAAACCGACAAGGCTGAGGTATTAAAGAAAGAGGGAATGGGGTAGTAGTCAATTATGTAGATACCCTATGGGAATTTTAATGTGTGAAATTACAATAAGAGGAGACATCGACCATTTAGTGGCGTACAAGGAGTTTGATGAACTTAAACAATTCCTGAATGTCACTGAAAAATATCTGGCCAAAGCTAAATCAGAGTTTGAAACTAAGTCATTTACAGAATTAGGACTTGACTCTCTTCCAAATGATATACGAAATGATATTTATAATGATAAACACTGGTACTATGATGTTAAATTTCCCAGGATTCTTCGCAATTCTTTTTTAGTTACTGCTATTTCATATTTAGAATATGAAATATATGTAATATACAGCAGACTGAAGAAAATAGAGTTAATACCATCAAAAGATTCGACAGATAAAGGATACGAGCAGGCTAAGTTAGTCTGGAAACTTGTAGATTTGGAATCCTATCATCGTAGTAAAATATGGCAAGAACTAAAATTTTATTACAAAGTACGAAATTGTATCGTGCACAAGGATGGCTTAATTATGGAACTGGAATATAAAGACAGAAGAGTACTCATTCCATATCTCAAGAAAACGGGTATCATCTCTCATGATACTATTGATGAAGAGATAGCATTAACGGCGTCATTTTGTGAAGAAGTAATTACTACTATACAGCATTTCTTAAACTATATGTATGAGAATAAGTCATTCGCTATGAAGAATCTAGAGTCTAGCAATAGACTAAAGACGGTTTAATAAAGACTAATTAATCCTCTTCCTTTCCCCCGCCCCTTTTTTAGATATCTAATCCCACCCGGCCGCCCTTGGGGTAAATCCCTCTCTAGCTCTCCCCTTACGAAGGGGAGAGGATGACTGTACAAACCGTATATCTTATTTATTAGTCAATCTTTCCCTCCTTCGTAAGGAGGGATTAAGGGAGATTTATCTTAAAGAGGGGGCGGAGCCCCCTCTTCTCCTTAATGGGTGGGAGGGGGGGTAATAATATCTTTCGAATGGGGGACACAGGGTGAGAGGTATAAAGCTAATCTCAATGGGTAGATAACCAACCGCATATGTCCTATAATAATGGCAGGTATGTTATCGATAGGGGGTATTAGTTATGCCACCGCCGATGTCTGAAGAAGAAATATACTCCATTGCCAGAAAAAGAGTCAGGGAAAAGAGAGACTTTTACAGTCACATTGCTGTTTATGTCGTTATCAATCTACTCTTGGTAATCATCTGGGCTTTTACTGGCAGAGGTTACCCCTGGTTTGTCTGGCCGATGGCCGCCTGGGGTGTCGGCCTGATTTTTCACGGCCTGGATGTCTTTATCTTCCATAAGCAGTCGGCCTGGGAACTAAACGAGATAGAAAAGGAAGTTGATAAAATCAGAAAGGGCAGGTAATCCTCTTTATTTATCAGATAGTTCAGGAGGTGACGTAAATAGCCAGGAAAAATCCCATAAAATTCGGTACCGACGGCTGGCGGGCTGTCATTGCCGAAGACTTTACCTTTGATAATGTGCGCTACTGTGCCCAGGGCGTTGCCGACTACCTCAAGCAGTCGGGGCTTTCGGAACAGGGCATAATCATCGGTTATGATACCCGCTTTGCCTCCGAGGATTTCGCGGCCGCCACTGCCGAGGTGATTGCCGGTAACGGTATCAAAGTATTTCTCTGTCCCCGGGCTACACCCACCCCGGTGGTCAGCTACGGTGTCCTGGCTAAAAAGACCGGTGGTGGCATTATCATCACCGCCAGTCATAATCCGGGAATCTGGAACGGCTTTAAATATAAAAACGAACACGGCTCCAGTGCTTCGGATGAGACGACCGCTTCCATAGAAAAATGCGTCGCTACTGCCTTTGATACCGAGAAAATCAGCCGGCTGCCGCTGGCGGAAGCCCGTGAAAAGAGGTTGGTTGAAGATATCGACCTGGACGTCATCTACTTCGAGCAAGTGGCCAGATTAATTGACCTGGAACCTATACGCCGGGCGGGACTCAAGCTGGTTTACGACCCCATGTACGGCGCCGGAGCCGGCTATCTGGAAAGGCTTTTAACGGGGGGAATGACCGAGGTAATTGAAATAAACGGCGAACGTAATCCGCTTTTTCCCGGCATCAGGCCGGAGCCGATTGCACCCAATCTGGATAAGCTTTCCCGGGTGGTGAAAGAAAAAGGGGCTTATGCTGGACTGGCTACCGACGGTGATGCCGACCGCATGGGCATCGTGGATGAAAACGGCATTTTCCTTACCCAACTCCAGGTATTCGCGCTCCTTTGCCTGTATCTGCTCGAGGTACGGGGTGAGCGTGGACCCCTGATTAAAACAATAACCACCACCAGTATGGCCTACCGCCTCGGTGAGATATTCGATGTCCCGGTATATGAGACGGCGGTGGGCTTTAAGTACGTAGCCCCATTAATGATGGAGACCGGAGCGATTATCGGTGGCGAGGAAAGCGGCGGCTACGGCTTTCGCAACCATGTCGCCGAGCGTGACGGCATCCTGGCCATCCTCTACTTCCTCGACTTCATGGTGAAAACCGGCAAGAAACCTTCGGAGCTCATCGATTACCTTTACTCCAAAGTAGGGCCGCACCATTACCGGAGGGTTGACATAAGGTTCCCGGCGGCGGAGAGGGAGAAGATTATCAACCGGGTAAAAGATAATCCCCGGAAAATCATCGATAATGTCGCCGTCGAACGGCTGGATACAACCGATGGTTTCCGCTATATTCTCAAGGACAATACCTGGCTGCTGATCCGTTTTTCCGGCACCGAACCCCTGCTCCGCATTTACACCGAGACCGACTCGCCGGAGCGGGTCGGCCGTTTGCTGGAAATCGGTAAGCAAATAGCCGGTGTTGATTAGGGGGTGAGGTAGAAAAATATGAACGATATCAATCTGGATGACCTCCAAATATATCCAAAGTATGACCCCCGGGATATGCTGGCGCGTATTAAAGAGCTGCCGCAGCAATGTCGACAGGCCTGGCAGGCAGTACAGGAATTTTCACTGTCGCCGGATTATGCCCATGTTGATAAAATCGTAGTTCTCGGTATGGGGGGTTCGGCTATCGGCGCTGACCTGGTAAGAACCCTGGCCCAATCCGAAGCCGGCGCTCCGGTTATTATTCACCGCGACTACGGTTTACCGATGTATGTCAACGAACGCACTTTACTGATTGCTTCCAGCTATTCCGGTAATACGGAAGAAGTGCTCTCGGCTTTCGAGCCAGCATTGAAAACTGAAGCTAAAAAACTGGTGATTACCACCGGCGGCAAGCTTGGTGAGTTAGCTGAAGCTAATGATATCCCCGTCTTTAAAATCGACTATCAATCGCAGCCCCGCGCCGCCCTGGGATACGGCTTTATCTCCATTCTCGGGATTTTACAAAAGCTGGGTTTTCTGCCCGATAAAACCAACGAAGTAGCCGAAGCTATTGTTATCATGGAAAAACTAATACCCGAGTTGGATGAGAAATCGCCGCTGTCCGGTAATACCGCCAAGCAAATAGCCCGGCGACTCCACGGGAAGATGGCGGTGATATACGGCGCCGGGATTCTATCCGAGGTAGCCCACCGCTGGAAAACCCAGATAAACGAGAACAGCAAGGCCTGGGCTTTCTACGAGGTTTTCCCCGAGCTCAACCACAACGCTACCGTCGGCTATCCCTTCCCACCGGAGATTATCGACAAGGTTAGGGTTATAATGTTGCGTTCGCCGTTATTTAACCAACGACTCAAGCTGCGCTACGAGGTAACCGCGGAACTCCTGGGAAAAGCCGGAGTGGCTTACGAGTATCTGGATAGCGTCCGACAAAGCCCGATAAGTCAGATGATGAGCCTGGTGTTAACGGGTGATTTCGTCAGCTATTACCTGGGGATTCTTAATGGCGTCGACCCTACCCCCGTCGATGATATTACCTACCTCAAGGACAGATTGGCGAAGGGGTAGGGGTAAAGATAAAGCTGGAAGCCAGGAATATCAAGGCTTCCAGCTAATCTGTTGATTCGGTTATTTCTATCTGATTATCTCTTGGTGTACTGCGGTGCCTTGCGGGCCCGGCGTAGGCCGGGTTTTTTCCGCTCCTTGGTGCGTGAATCGCGTGTGAGCAGTCCGTTCTGGCGCAGGATGGGCTTGTAGCGTTCGTCGGCCTTGACCAGGGCGCGTGAAATCCCGTGAGAGATGGCGCCGCTCTGCCCGGTCACACCGCCGCCCTCGACTTTCACAACGACGTTGTATTTATTAAGGCTTTCGGTAACCAGCAGCGGCTGCGAGATTAAACGCTGGTGCTCCAGCGAAGGGAACCTCTCTTCGTAAGGCGTACCGTTGACGATAATGGCGCCCTTGCCGGACATCACCCTGACGCGCGCTACGGCCTCTTTTCGCCGTCCTGTCCCGTAAAAATAGCTCTGTTTATCCATATCTACCCTGTCCCTTTACTTTTCTTCCTTTACGGTATTCCCCTGCAGCTGAGCCGCGTGGGGATGTTCATCATCATTGAAAACCCGCAATCTTTTCCTCATCACGGCGCCCAGCCGGGTATGGGGCAGCATCCCGTTGACGGAATGCGTGATAACCTTGGACGGATCCATCTGCATCATCTTTTCCAGGGATACGCTTTTAAAGCCGCCCGGATATCCGGAATGGCGGTAATACAATTTTTGCCTGGCTTTATTGCCGGTAAAGCGGATTTTAGCGGCGTTAATTACCACGACGTAGTCACCGGTATCCTGGCTCGGCGTGAATATCGGTTTATGCTTGCCCATTATGAGGCGCGCTATCTGGGTGGACATCCTGCCCAGCGTCTGGTCGGTGGCATCTACCAGGTGCCACTCGCGTTGAATATCCGCCGCTTTGGCGGTGTAGGTCTTCATCCTGTCTATCTCCCCGGAGGCTCCGGATAGTTTACCCTGATTAGGCATAAGCCCGTCGGGGGCGCCGTCGGTCCGGCCAGTCCGGGAGTCCTCGCCTCTATCATTTTTTCAAATTCACTGGCGGTCATCTTGCCCTGTCCCACCTTGAGAAGACAGCCGATGGTATTCCGCACCTGATGGGGCAGAAAGGAATTGGCGACGATATCGAAGTGAACCATGTTCTCGTCTCTTGTAAATTCCGCTTTATGTATATGCCGCACCGTTCTCTTTTTCGCGGCTACTTCCGCGCTGGAAACGAAGGAAGCCAGGTCGTGTTTCCCGATAAGTGCCCGGCAGGCTTTATTCATCGCTTTAGTATCAAGCTTTCCGGCCACCTTGTGAGAAAAACGCTGTCTTATCGGGGAACGGGTCGGACTGTTCAATATGCTGTAGCGGTATTCCCGACTGGCCGCCCGGCGTCTGACATCGAAAGACTCCTCAGCCATAAAAGCCTCCCTGACCGATATGTCGTCCGGCAGGAAGTGATTCAGGCCTTCTACGTAGGATTCTAATGGCAGCGCCGAATCCATGCTAAAACCGGCTACCTGTCCGGTGGCGTGAACGCCGGTATCGGTGCGACTGGCCATACTTATCCTCGTTCTTTTCCCGGTAAGCTTCTCCAAAGCTTTTTCTATCTCCTCCTGTATCGTCGGTGCGTTGGTCTGGTACTGCGAGCCGTGGTAATTCGTACCGTCGTATTCAATTATCAGCACAATCTTGCTGCCCTTTATCGACTCTGCCATTGTTCACCTTCTCACGGCAGCAGGCAACACCGTTACTCTACCAGCTCCAGTTTGACCATCGGGGCACCGTCCCCCAGCCTGGGCTGGAGTTTAATAATCCGTGTGTAGCCGCCCGGCCTTTCCTTATACCGGGGGGCCAGGTCGGCGAATAATTTCTCGGTTACTTTCTTATCCGTAATAAAGGACAAGGCCTGCCGGTAGCTGTGCAGTCCGCTTTTCTTACCCAGCGTTATCATCTTTTCGGCAATGCCGCGTACCTCTTTGGCTTTCGGCTCGGTGGTTACCAGTTTCTCATGCCGCAGCAGGTCGGTCACCATATTCCGGTATAAAGCCCGTCGGTGACTGCTCCTTCTACCCAGTTTTCTTCCGGCTATTCTGTGCCTCATGTCAGTGATTCTCCAGTTTCAGGTTCTTCCGGCTCTTCAGCTTCCGGCAGTCCGACGCTTTCCATATCTTCGATCTCTTCTTCCTCTTCGTCTTCCGGTTTCGGGTTGAGAGATAGCCCGATAGACGAGAGCCGGTCCTCAATCTCCTGGTAGGACTTCTGCCCGAAGTTGCGGAGCTTGAGGAGTTCTTTGGCGCCTTTACCGATTAACTCCCCTACGGTGGCGATATTACTGCGTCTCAGGCAGTTCATCGTGCGTACCGAGAGGTCGAGTTGTTCCACGGGCATATTGAATTTTTCGTCAGGTATGGATAACCGAATCGCCCGTTCCTCGGCTTTCATCTGCGAAATTTTGACGTATTCCACGAAGGGCGTGAACTGTTCTATCAGGATAGCACCCGCCTGGCTGACAGCGTCTACCGGCGACATCGTGCCGTCCGTCCAGACGTCCAGTTGCAGGCGCTCGCGGCTGGTCTCGCGTCCCAGGTGGGTGGGTTCGACGCTGTAATTGACTTTACGTATCGGTGTGAAAATAGCATCCACCGGGATAGTGCTCACCGGCATATTTTCCGTGGACTCGGCTACCCTGAATCCGGTACCTATTTCCACGTCCATCTCTACGTAAAGAGTAGCGTCCGGCCGGTTCATCGTAATCAGGTTGAGCTCGGGATTGGTAATCTCAAAATCAGCCGAAGGTTTGATGTCCGCCGCGCAGACAAGGCCAGCCCCCTCAACTTCGAGGATGAGCGTGCCGCCCCGGCTGGAAAGCGGTCTCAATCGCATTTCCTTGATATTCTGAAGAAACTCCATGACGTCTTCTTTGGCATTCGGGATAACCGTAAATTCATGCTGAACCCCTTCGATTCTTACCTGAGAGACGGCTGCCCCGGGCAGATAACCCAGTAAAACACGACGAAAGGAGTTACCCAGAGTAATACCAATCCCCTTTTCCAGCGGTTCGGCAATAAACCTCCCGTAATTTTCCTCAATATCCGTACATTCTATTAT
Organism: Dehalococcoidales bacterium; assembly: GCA_034430375.1. GTDB lineage: Bacteria > Chloroflexota > Dehalococcoidia > Dehalococcoidales > RBG-16-60-22 > W425. The sequence continues at coordinate 53,276 of DAOUER010000075.1, read as the reverse complement.
TGGGATTAATAGTTCAGACAATGAACTACCTCCTTATCCGTTAGCTATCGCGAGTAATACTCAACAATGGCCTTGCCGTCAAACTTGGCATCTACTTCCTCGGGTGTGGGCATGGAAATTATCTGCCCCGTCATGGTTTGCCGGTCCAGACTCAGCCAGTTTAATACGGTCTTGGCTTCGATATCTTCAACGAGTTGCTTGAAATATTCGGTTTTCTGGCTTCCCTCGCGCCAGCTGATAGTATCTCCCTCTTTAACCAGCGCTGACGGGATATTGGTAATCCTACCGTTGAGCAGGATATGCCCGTGCTGCACCAGCTGCCGGGCCTGAGCGCGTGAATCGGCGAAACCCAGCCGGTAGACCACGTTATCCAGCCTTCTTTCCAGAAGGACTAAAAGGTTCTCGCCGGTAATTCCCGCCTGCTTCTCAGCGATAAGGAAGGTCTTCCGGAACTGCCTTTCCAGGGTACCGTAAGTGTAGCGGGCTTTTTGCTTCTCCCGCAGCTGTAAACCGCGGTCGGATACCCTTCTTCGCCTTCTTCCGGCGCCGGCCTGTCCCGGCGGTTTCGGTCGTTTATCAACAGCGCATTTAGGCGTGAAGCAGCGAGCCCCTTTTAATAAGAGCTTCTCGCCACTGCGGCGGCATAAACGGCATACTGCTCCTGTATATCTTGCCATATTGTTCCCCTTCTAAACCCGTCTTCTTTTTGGAGGTCGGCAGCCGGCATGCGGAATCGGTGTGACATCCCGGATGCCGGTGATATATAGTCCGGAACCCTGCAGAGAGCGGATAGCCGCTTCACGGCCGCTGCCCGGTCCCTTTATATATACCTCCACCTGCCGCAGTCCGTGCGTCATGCCCTTACGGGCGGCATCACGGGCTGCCATCTGGGCGGCGTAAGGAGTGCCTTTACGGGAGCCTTTAAATCCTGCCGTCCCCGAGCTTCCCCAGGCCAGCGCGTTACCCTGCAGGTCGGTAAGGGTTACTACAGTGTTGTTAAAAGTAGACTGTATATAAGCCCGGCCGCTGGGAACCGACTTTCGCTCCCGCCTTCTTGACTTGGTTCTCTTTTTTGGTGGCACCCTGTCCTCCTTATTTCCTCACTGATTATTTCTTAGCCATGCCGCGTCGCTGACCCCGGCCGGCGACCGTCTTGCGTACGCCCCGTTTGGTACGCGCGTTGGTGCGCGTACGCTGGCCCTTGACGGGTAATCCGTAGCGATGCCTCAGGCCGCGATAGCTGCCTATTTCAATCAGCCGCTTTACGTTGAAATTAATCTCTTTGCGCAGGTCTCCTTCGACCCGGTGCTGTTTATCAATAATTTCACGGAGACGGTTTACTTCTTCCTCGGTAAGGTCTTTGACCTTGGTATCCGGCGCTATCTCGGCTTTTTCCAGGATTTTATAGCTTGAAGAAGAACCGATGCCGTAAATATACTGCAAAGAAACCCAGGCCTGTTTGTTTACTGGTATGTCAACTCCGGCTACACGTGGCATTTACCTTCTCCTTATGTGTAAAATTTAACCCTGCCTCTGTTTATGACGCGGGTTAGTGCAGATAATCCTGACGACACCACGTCTCTTCACTACCTTGCACTTTTCACATCTTACTTTAACTGAAGCTCTGACTTTCATATTATATACCTTTGTCTTATTTTAACCGGTAGGTGATTCTGCCCCGGGTAAGGTCGTAGGGAGAGAGCTCTATCAGCACCTTATCACCGGGCAATACCCTGATGTAGTGCATCCTTATTTTCCCCGATATATGGGCTAATACCTCGTGCCCGTTGGGGAGTTCAACCCGAAACATGGCATTGGGTAGCGCCTCGACTACTGTCCCTTCAACTTCTATGGCCTCTTTTTTAGCCATATGTTCCTCTGGTTAACACCTCCGGTTCATTATCTGTAATGGCTATGGTATGTTCAAAATGGGCGGAAATACTGCCATCGGCGGTCAGTACTGTCCACTGGTCTTTAGCTACTCTGGTGCCCGAGCCGCCGATATTCAGCATCGGCTCCAGGGCCAGTGTCATCCCTTTCTTTAATACCGGGCCGGTTCCCCGGATGCCGTAGTTCGGGATTTGTGGGTCTTCGTGCATATCACGCCCGATCCCATGGCCGGTGTATTCCCGCACTACCGAGTAGTTCTTCCCCTCGGCATGTCGCTGGATGGCCGAGGATACATCGCCAAGGGTGGCCCCGGGCCTGGCTGCGGCGATACCCTTTTCTAACGATTCCCGGGTGGCCTCCATCAACCGGACGGCTTCCGGAGATATCTTACCGACTGGTACCGTTAATGCGGCGTCACCTTGGAAGCCATCATATATTACCCCGAAATCTAATGATATTATATCACCTTCATTTAGAACTCTATCGCCCGGAATTCCGTGTACTATCTCGTCGTTGACGGACGTGCAGAGGTTGGCCGGGAAACCCCGGTAGCCATTGAACGAAGATATGGCTCCCCTCTTTTTCAGTTCCTTATCTGCTATAGCATCCAGTTCCATCGTCGTAATTCCCGGTCTTACCTGCCGACTGACTGTCCTTAATACCTCGGCAACAATCCTGCCAGCCTCCCGCATTATGGCTATTTCCTTATCAGATTTTATTATTATCCCCATGCAGGATACAATCCCCCTAAAGTAGAACGGCTACTATCCTCTGGTTTACCTCGGCTGCGTTACCTTCACCGTTGATTTCCAGCAGTTTGCCGGACCGGTTATAGTAGTCGATTAATGGGGCTGTCTCCGCAAAATAAACCTTAAGTCGTTTCTTTATCGTTTCTTCATTATCGTCGTCACGCTGGTAAAGCTCTCCACCGCAGCGGTCACACTTACCGGCGACTTTCGGCGGTGAATCGGTGCTGTGGTAGGGCGCCTGGCAGTTCCGGCAAATCCAGCGTCCGCCGAGTCGCTTCATCAGTTCACCTTCCGATACCGCGATATAGACCACTTTACCAATCATCTTGGACTGTTTTTCCAGTTCCTTATCCAGGGCTTCCGCCTGTGATAAATTCCGGGGAAAGCCATCGAGGATTGCCCCGTCTTGACAATCTGGAGCCGCCAGCCTTTCCAGCACCATCTGTATAGTAATCTCATCAGGGACCAGCTGCCCCTTGTCCATATACGCTTTGGCTTTCAGGCCAAGCTCCGTTTCATCCCTTAAAGCCTGCCGAAACAGGTCGCCGGAGGCTACCTGCACCAGTTCAAGCTTTTCCGCCAGCATCACGGCCTGGGTGCCTTTACCGGCACCGGGCGCTCCCAGAAGTATAATATACACCCTTACTCCTATTTAATAAAGCCCTCGTAGCGCCGCATTACCAGCTGCGCCTCGAGCTGCTTCATAGTATCTAATATCACGCCCACCACGATAAGCATACCCAGACTGGATAGCTGTATCTGCTGGACATCGGTAACCGTTCTCGCCAGGAACGGCATTACCGCCACGAAGGCCAGGAAAAGCGCTCCGGCCCACGTTATCCGGTTGATAACCCCCTGGAGATAGGTAGCCGTGTTTTTCCCCGGCCTGATGCCGGGTATAAAACCGCCCTGTCTCTGTAGCGTACCGGGTAGGTCCTGCTGCTGGTAGGTTATCATCGTGTAGAAAAAGGCGAACCCCACCGCCAGGAAGAAGTAGAGAACCCAGTAAAACGCTCCTAGCGGCAGTGCGGTACCCGGACTGAACAGTTGCTGGATGGTAAACCAGAATCCCGATGTTGCGTTGCCTACGAAGTAGCTGGCCACGACTCCCGGAAAGAGCACCATCGACATGGCGAAGATAAGCGGAATCATGCCGGCGCTGTTTACCCTCATCGGTATATGTGTGGTCCCGGACTGCTTGTACATGCGTCCGCCCCGGAAGACACTCCGGGCGTACTGCACCGGAATCCTGCGGTGCGCCTCCGTAAATATTACTATCAGGACGATGGTTATCAGCACGATGACCAGGTAGGCAATCAGTCCGCTCCAGCCTTCGCCGCTTGTTCCGGCGACGTAACCCTGCTGGATAAGCTGCGGATAGCCGGCGACAATTCCCCCGAAAATAATGATGGATATGCCGTTGCCGATTCCGTACTCGGTGATGAGTTCGCCGAGCCAGACCAGGAAAACCGTTCCGGCCATCAGCGATATCACTATCGTTACCGTCAGCATCGTCGCACTGGCATCAACGGCTCCGGCGCGCTGCAATAAGACCAGTTGGCCATAGCCGGAAAGACCGGCCAGCGGGACCATCAGCCAGTGGGTTATCAGGTTTATCTTACTCTGGCCGGATTCGCCTTCCTGGGAGAGCGCCTGCAGGCGGGGTATCACCGGCACCAGCAGTATCATGATAATCGATGCGGTGATATAGGGGTAGACTCCCATCGACGCCACGCTGAACTGTTTCATGGCGCCGCCGCTGAACAGGTTAAGCATACCGAGCAGGGCGTTGCTATCGAATAGCTTCTTGAGAGCATCAGGGTTTACTCCCGGCAAGGGAACGTGAGAGATAAAACGAAATATGACTAGGATGCCGACGGTAATCAGGATGCGGCGTCGCAGGTCAGGCAGGCTGAATGCGTCAATCATTGCCTGCAGGAGTCTCGGCCTACTAGGCCTTTGACGCATATTCTACCTCCTCAACCTTGCCGCCGGCGGCTTCTATTTTTACTTTCGCCGAAGCTGAAAACTTATGCGCTTTAACTGTAAGTGGATGTTTGATTTCTCCGTCAGCCAGGATTTTTACCGGTTTCCGCAGGGATTTTACCAGTCCCGCTTCCACCAGTTTCTCCGGTGTTACTTCGCTGCCGGATTCAAACTTGCTTAGCTTTTCCACACTTACGGTGTTATATTCAACTCTAAAAATATTGGTAAAACCGCGCTTCTCGGGCAGACGTTTAATTAGCGGCAGCTGCCCGCCTTCAAAGCCGGGCCGCATCTTATATCCGGCGCGTGATTTCTGTCCCTTGGAACCACGCCCGGAATAAGTACCTTTGCCGCTGCCATCACCGCGTCCCACGCGTTTTCGGTTCTTCCGGGAGCCGGGTGCCGGCGCGATACTATTTTGTCTGACCAATCTCTTCCTCCACTTTTACCAGGTGTCTTACTTTATTGATCATGCCTCTAATCGAATTGGTATCTTCATGAACGACGCTCTGGTTTAATCGGTGAAAACCGAGCGCTGCCAGGGTTCTTTTCTGCCTTCTTTCGTAGCCGATACCGCTCTTGACCCATGTAACCCTGATCTTACTCACCGGCCGGCGCCTCCTCGGCGTTTACTCCAGCCTTGCGCTTGGCCAGTACTTCCTCGGGATTTCTCAGCTCGCTCAGGGCTCTCATGGTTGCCCTGGCCACGTTGATGTGATTGGCCGTACCCAGCGATTTAGTCAGGATATCCTGTACCCCGGCTGCTTCCAGTACTGCCCGGACGCTGCCGCCGGCGATGACGCCCGTGCCGGGCGCCGCCGGTTTCAGCAGGACTCGGGCCGCCCCGAAGTTGACGGTAATCTCGTGGGGGATGGTGTGCCCGGCCAGCGGGACTTTAATCAGGCTCTTCCTGGCCTTGGCGCCGCCTTTATTTATCGCCGTGGGGACTTCATTCGCCTTGCCGATGCCCAATCCTACATGACCTTCACCGTCGCCGGTTACCACCAGGGCGCTGAAACGCAGGCGCTTACCGCCTTTCATTACCTTGGCGACGCGGTTAACGTCGATTAACTTATCGTTCAGATTCAGTTCGGTTTCATCTATTTGACTTAAAGGCTGCTTCATGAGACGTTTAAATCCCCCATTAAAACTTCAAACCGCCCTCCCGGGCTGCTTCGGCCAGCGCCTTGATACGACCGTGGTATTTACAGCCGTTGCGGTCGAAGGCTACCTGTTTTATCTTTTTATCTTTGGCTCTCTTGGCCAGCAGCGTACCCACCAGTCCGGCTTTATCGGTCTTGGTTTTCCCTTTACCGTTTCCGGCTATCTCGGCATCCAGGCTTGATGCCGCCACCAGCGTGTGACTCTGGGTATCGTTGATAATCTGGGCGTAGATATGGTTCAGACTCCGGAAAACGCAGAGTCGCGGTCTTTCCTCCGTCCCGGATACCTTCTGCCGGACACGGCGGTGCCGTCGGTAGCGTGCTTCTCTCGTGTTTATCTTACCCATTTTGTCTATCCACCAACCACTTTACCGGCTTTACCCGGTTTTAGATGTACTACTTCACCAGCATATCTGATTCCCTTGCCTTTATAAGAATCGGGCGGGCGAATGGCACGTATATTCGCCGCCATTTCACCTACAACTTCCTTATTAGCGCCGGTTACTTTTATCCTGTTATTGCCTTCCACATCCAGTGCCGTGCCCGGTAAGGGCACTATTTCTACCGTGTGAGAAAAGCCGATACGTAATGTGAGGTTATCTCCGGTTTTTTCCGCACGATAACCGACCCCGACTATCTCCAGTGTCTTTTCAAATCCCTTGGATACTCCCTCTACCATGTTGGCCAGGAGACTCCTCGTTAACCCGTGAAAAGAGCGGTGCCGGGTGCTGTCACTGGGACGGGTCACCTCGATAATATCGCCTTCCATGTTGATATTCATCTCTTCCGGGAGCGAACGACTCAGTTCGCCTTTGGGCCCGGTTACCGTGACCTTACTTCCGTCGATATTTACCTTTACCCCGGAGGGTATTGTTATCGGCATTTTACCTATTCTAGACATCAATATCTCCCTGGATAATTACCATACGTAACACAGAATTTCTCCGCCGGAACCCTGCTGCCAGGCCTGCTTTCCGGTTCTCACACCCTGAGACGTGGAGACAATAGCAATACCCAGCCCGCCGTATACCCGCGGGATTTCCCGCTTCTGGGTGTATACCCTTAATCCCGGTTTGCTGACGCGTTTCAGTCCGGCAATGGCCGGCTTATTATCCTCCATGTATCTCAGCCGGATGCTGATATCCCGGTGCGGCTTGCCCTTGATTACCTCGTAATCGGTGATAAAGCCTTCCTCCTTGAGAATCCGAGCGATGGACAGCTTCATCTTTGAGGCAGGTATCTTGACATTATCATGCCGGGCCATCAGGGCATTTCTTATTCTGGTCAACATATCGGCTATTGGATCTGTTACTGTCATACCTGTAATTTCCTTTTATATATTACCAGCTTGATTTCCTTACTCCCGGAAGCTGTGCGTTCAGGGCCAGTCCACGGAAACATATCCGGCATATCCCGAATTTCCTGATATAAGCGCGGGGTCGTCCGCACAACTGGCAGCGGTTATACTTCCTCGTGGAGTATTTGGGCGAAAGCTTGGATTTAGCTATCATCGACTTTTTAGCCATAATTAGTTTTCTCCATCCTTGGCAAAGGGCATTCCCAGCAATTCCAGCAGGTGTCTGCCGTCCTCATCTGTTTTCGCGGTGGTTACAATAGTGATTTCCATGCCGCGTACTTTATCTATCTTGTCATAGTCTATCTCCGGGAAGACTATTTGTTCTCTCAGTCCCAGGGTATAATTGCCCCGCCCGTCGAAAGAGTCCGGTGAGACCCCGGCGAAGTCCTGCATGCGGGGTAATACGGAGTTGACCAGTTTATCAAAAAACTCGTACATCCTCTTACCGCGCAGGGTTACCGTCAGGCCGATGGGCATGCCGGTCCTCAGCTTGAACGCGGCTATCGATTTTTTCGACCGCGTGGTAACGGCATGCTGCCCGGCAATAGCCACCAGATCTCCCTCGGCGGACTCCAGTGCTTTTGCATTGCTGATAGCCTCCCCCATCCCGATATTCAGTACTACTTTTTCCAGGCGAGGCGCCTGCATAACATTATTGAAGCTGCAAAGTTCCATCAGGCGGGGGATAACCTCTTCACGGTATCTCTCTTTCAATCTTGCCATTTAATCAATCACCTCGCTGCAGGTCCGGCAGACGCGGACGCTGCGGCCGTCATCCAATTTTTTATACCCGATGCGGCTGGGTTTATCGCATTTATTGCAAACCAGCATGATATTTGATATGTGCACCGGCGCTTCCAGGTCGATAATCCCGGCCTGTTTCACGGCTCCCCGGGCTTTAGAATGCTTCTTAATAAAGTTGATGCCTTCAATGATAACCAGGTTCTTTTTGGGGTAAGCAAAGCGTACTTTCCCCTTTTTACCCTTATCCTTGCCGGCAACTACCACTACGTTATCGTCTTTCTTTATTTTCATCGCATCTAAACCTTATAAAACCTCCGGCGCCAGAGAGATTATCTTGGTGTAATTTTTGTCTCTCAGTTCTCTGGCTACCGGACCGAAAATCCGGGTACCTTTGGGATTATTCTTATCCGTGAGAATAACCGCCGCATTTTCATCGAATTTTATATATGAACCGTCCGGCCGGCGGTAGGGCTGGGCCGTGCGGATTATCACGGCGCGGACGACTTCGCCTTTCTTGGTGCCGGCATTCGGTATGGCCCGTTTCACCGAAGCTACAATTACATCTCCCACACGGGCATATTTCTTACGGGTGCCCCCGAGGACGTTGATGCACATTATTTCCCGGGCACCGGTGTTATCCGCTATTTTTAGTCTGGACTGCATCTGAATCATTTTAATCTACCGCTATTTCCGTCGTTATTTCCTCGGGTTTGATATCGGCAACTTCACCCTTGGTGACTATCTCGGCGACCCGCCATCGTTTTTCCTTGGAAAGAGGCCGGGTTTCTTCGATTCTTACCGTATCCCCGGTTTTACTCTGGTTTTTCTCGTCATGAACCTTATATTTAACAGCTCTCCTGATGTTCTTTTTATACAGCCGGTGCCGGCGCGGCGTATCCACCGCCACGACGACCGTCTTGTCCATCGCGTCACTGATAACTTTGCCGAATTTTACCTTGCGTTTTTGCTCCATCCCTTATTACCTACCTTATCCCCAGTTCCCTCTCGGTAAGCAGGGTTTTCAGTCGGGCTATTTTTCTCTTCACCCGCCGTAATTCGCGGTGATTTACCAGCTGCTTGGTGGCCACTCGGAAACGGAGGTTGAACAGCTCCTGGTGTGATTCCTCCAGTTCTTTGTTCAGGTCGTCCGTGTTCATGTCTCTGAATTCTTTAAGTTTCACCTTACTGGCTCCCTGCTCCTATGATTCGCTGCCCATCGCCGCCAGGGTTTCCCTGACGATGAATTTCGATTTTACCGGCAGCTTGTGCGATGCCAGGCGGATGGCTTCCCGGGCGGTGTCTTCACCGACTCCCGCCATCTCGAACAATATCCGGCCGGCTTTTACCACGGCTACCCAGTGGTCCGGGGCGCCTTTACCGCTGCCCATACGGGTCTCGGCGGCTTTTTTACTGACCGGTTTATCCGGAAAAGCCCGTATCCAGACCTTGCCGCCGCGGCGTATATAACGGGTAATGGCACGCCGCGCCGCTTCTATCTGAGCGCCGGTAAGCCAGGCGGATTCCATTATCTGCATGCCGTAATCACCGAAGTTGATAATGTTGCCAGAATTCGCTTTACCGCGGCGATGGCCGCGCTGGGCTTTACGGTATTTAACTCGTTTAGGTTGTTGCATCCTTTTCCTCTTCCCGGGTATCCGCCGCCGGCTCCGCTGTCGCGGTTACGTCCGGCTCCGCCTCGGCTTTCTTGGCTTTGGCGGTTTTCCGGGTCTTTTTCGCCGCCGGCTTCTTTTCTTCTTTTACATCCACCGTCGCTTCGGCTTTTACTTCTTTCTTTTTAGTCGTTGCCTTGGTGGTGGTTTTCTTCGTTTTCTTTGCGGTCGTAGTAGCGGTTTTTTTTGCCTTAGCTTTAGCCGGCTTCTTTTCCGCTTCGGCCGGTTCTTCTTTAATTTCTTCCACCGGAACCGGTTCGGGTGCTTCGGCCACCGCTTCGGTCGGCTCTTCTGCCGCAGCCGTTGTCGTCTTTTTTGCCTTGGCTTTAACCGGCTTCCTTTCCGCTTTAGCCGGAGCTGGTTCGGCTACCTCAGCCACTGTTTCGGCCGTCTTTTTGGCTGCTTCTCCTACCGGAGCTGGTTCGGCTACCTCAGCCACTGCTTCGGCTGGCTTTTCGGCTGCTTTCTCTTCTACCGCTTCCGCCGCCGGGGCTGTTTCCGGTGTCTCAGCGACCGCTTCGGTAGGTTGTTCTTCTTCAACTTCGGTTACTTTTGGTTCGGGTAAAATCTGTCCTTTATATATCCAGACCTTGACACCGATGCGTCCCAGGGTGGTATGCGCTTCGGTGAAACCGTAATCTATATCCGCTCTCAGGGTATGCAGGGGTACCCGGCCCTCGTGAGAGGTCTGCCGGCGGGCTATTTCGGCGTTGCCGAGGCGGCCGGCACAACTTATCTTGATTCCCTGAGCGCCGGCCTGGATGGTACGGAAAATGGCCTGTTTCATGGCGCGCCGGTAGGCGATGCGGCGTTCGATTTGCTCCGCCACGGAGCGAGCTACCAGGTAGGCGTCCATTTCCGGCTGGCGTACCTCGAGAATATTTAATCTTATCTTTTTGCTGATAAGACCTTCGAGGTAATGCCTCATCTCGTCGACCCGCTGGCCGCCCCTCCCGATAACTATGCCCGGTCGGGCGGTATGCAGGGTGATGGTAACATCTTTAGCCTGCCGGTCTATCTCGATTAAAGAAATGGCCGCTTCCGGGTATTTCTTCTTTATCGTATTCCGGAGCTTAACATCCTCTAATATGAACTCTTCATATTGACTGTCGCTGTACCACTTGGACTGCCAGTCCTTGATTACCCCCAGTCTAAAACCGGTCGGGTGTACTTTATGACCCAATTATACCTCCTCCGCAACGATGACGGTGATATGGCTGGAATTCTTGCGTATCGGGCTGGAGCGTCCCCGCGAACGCGGCCGGAATCTCCGCAAGCCCCGGGCCTCATCGGCATAGATTTTCACTATCTTAAGGTCGGCGGGATCAATCTGGAAGTTATTCTCGGCGTTGGATACCGCTGATTGTACCACCTTGGATACTATTAAAGCCTTCGGCGTGGGTGTGAACTTTAGAATCGTCAGGGCTTCGTCCACCTTTTTCCCGCGCACCAGGTCCACCAGCGGTCGTACCTTGCTGGCCGGAATACCCGTGTCTTTAGCTGTAGCTTTTACTTCCACTTTTCCTGCACCTTTTCGGGTTTTATCTCTTCCTTACCTGAGTGACTTTCTCGGATCGGGATACATGCCCCCGGTATGTTCGCGTAGGAGCGAATTCTCCCAGTTTGTGACCTACCATATTCTCATTGACGTAGATAGGTACATGCCTTCGGCCGTCATGCACCCCGATGGTCATGCCGACCATTTGCGGTAATATCGTTGAAGACCTGGCCCAGGTCTTGATTACCGTCTTTTTACCGGAGCGTATTACGGCATCCACGTGCTTCATTAACTTTTCATTTATTGCCGGTCCTTTTTTCGTTGACCTTGACATATTATCTCCCTAACCGCCTACTTACCTCGGCGTTTCACAATCATCCGGTCGGAAGCCTGGGGCTTCCGGGTCTTGTAGCCCATGGCCGGCTTGCCCCAGGGGGTTTTCGGGCCGGGCATACCCACCGGCGATCTCCCTTCGCCGCCGCCGTGCGGATGGTCCCGCGGACTCATCGCCGAACCCCTTACCGTCGGTCGCCAGCCCATGTGGCGCTTACGTCCGGCTTTGCCGAGGTTGATATTCTGGTGTTCGACATTGCCGATCTGCCCGATGGTCGCCATGCATTCGCTGCGTACCCGTCGGATTTCTCCGGAAGGCAGCCGTATCAGGGCGTATTCACCCTCCTTAATCATCAGCTGAGCCGAGGCTCCGGCGCTGCGGACTATCTTGCCGCCGCGGCCTTTCTGCAGTTCGATATTATGTATCTGGGTACCGGTAGGCATCTGCGACAGGGGCATGGCATTGCCCGGTTTCATTTCGGCTTTGGGTCCGGACATAACCGTATCTCCCACGTTCAGGCCCACCGGCGCCAGGATATATCTCTTTTCTCCGTCGACGTAGAAGATCAAGGCAATACGCGCCGACCGGTTGGGGTCGTACTCTATGGCGGCTACCCTGCCGGGGACGTCCAACTTGTCCCGCTTGAAATCGATAATGCGTAAACGCCGCTTGGCGCCGCCGCCGCGGTGACGTACGGTAATCTTGCCCCGGTTATTCCGCCCGGCTTTCTTTTTTAAGGGCAGAAGCAGGGATTTTTCCGGTTTATCCTTGGTTATCTCCTCAAAGGTATAACCGCTCATCCCCCGTCGACCGGGTGAAGTTGGATTGTATTTCTTTAACGGCATTTTATATTTTTACTCCGATATTCCTGGTAGCTTTTTCAATTTTTATTTACCACCCGTCCCCCGCCTTCATCCTCACCCCCTCGGTCCAACTCTCCTTCAAAGGAGAGGGGGAAGGGTGTTTTATGAAGGGATTCCGCCCCTTCAAACTTCCCCGTTATTAAACACCTTCAAAGAATTCTATTTTATCCCCGGGCTGCAACGTTACGATCGCTTTCTTCCAGGATGGGTACTGTACAATACGGCGCCCCAAACGGCGGGACTTCCCGGGCATGGTAATGACGTTAACACTGGTTACCTTTACCTTGAAGGCGTTTTCTACCGCCTTCTTTACCTGCGGCTTGTTGGCCTTAGAAGCTATTTCAAAAGCGTATTTATTAAGCGACTGAAGGTCGGTGCTTTTTTCGGTAATCAGCGGCTTGCGCAATACTTCATGCAGATGCATTGTTTTCTCCCTGCGTATTGCCGTTGCCCCAGAGTTTTTCCGCCAGGCGCACCGCGGCTTCGGTCATCAGTAAAGTCCGGTAGGTCAGTATTTCATTTACGTTAATTATATTGGCCGGTAATGTCTTGATTTTCTTGATATTACGGGCCGATTTTATTACATTTTCATCCGGCTCCGGCGTCACAATCAGGGCTGAGCTTTCGATGCCCAGCGCGGCCAGGGCGGCGGCCATCTGCTTGGTCCTGGGTTCGGTGAAGTCCCATTTCTCCAGCACCTTTAGTTCGCCGTCGGCAACTTTAGCGGAAAGGACGCATTTTAAGGCCAGCCTTCGCATCTTTTTCGGCAGGTCCTGGTGGTAGCTCCTCGGGTGCGGACCGAAAGTAACCCCGCCCCCGACGCGCAGCGGCGATTTCTTGCTACCGGCCCGGGCATAGCCGGTGCCTTTCTGCCGGTAAAGCTTCCGGGTGCTGCCCCGAATATTTCCCCTCGTCTTGGTGGCAGCGGTCCCCTGACGGGCGTTGGCCTGCTGTCCCACCATTACCTGGTGGACGATAGCCTCGTTGAACGGCACGCCGAAAACCGCGTCGCTTACTTCAATCTGCCGGACTTCTTCCCCGGATACGTTATAAACCGGAATCTGCACTACTTCTTCACCCTCCTGGATTTCCGTATCAGTAATATGGTGTTTTTCGTCCCCGGTACGGCACCTTTCAGGAATAGCAGGTTACGGTCGGAATCCGCCTCGAAGACCTCCAGGTTGCTGACGGTTACCTGCTGGTGTCCCATGTGCCCGGCCATGCGCATGCCTTTGACCACCCGGCCCGGCGTGGAGCCGGCCCCGACGGAACCCGGCGCACGGTGGCGGTCGGACTGGCCGTGGGTCTTGGGGCCACCGGCGAAGTGATGGCGTTTTACCGTGCCGGCGAATCCTTTGCCCTTGGAAATCCCGGTAACATTCACGATGTCGCCGGCTTTGAACAGGCCCACGTCGACTGTTTGTCCTGTTTCCAGGTCGCCGATGTCATCTACACGGAATTCACGCGTCACAGCGTAGCGTACCTTCTCTTTAGCCTTCTTTTTCCGCGAAGATTTAGCCGGCTCGTTACCCCCGAAACCTAGTTGGGTAGCGTTATACCCTTCCTTTTCTACCGTTTTCAGCTGGGTAACCGTGCACGGCCCGGCCGCGATGGCGGTAATAGCGTGTACTTTGCCGTCATCGTCATAGACCTGGGTCATTCCTATTTTTTTCCCGATTATACCGTCAGTCATATCAATATCTGCTATTGCATTTTAATATCTATTTCCACTCCCGAGGGCAGGTTGAGCTTGGTCAGCGCATCGATGGTCTTGGACGTTGTCTGCACGATATCTATCAGGCGCTTGTGGGTACGTATCTCGAATTGCTCCTGCGAGTCCTTATCGATAAACGGTGAACGGATAACGCTGTATTTCTGGATGCGTGTCGGCAGCGGTACCGGCCCTACGGCCACCGCGCCGGTGCTTTCCACCGCTTCCAGTATCTGCTGCGCCGACTGGTCAACCAGTTTATGGTCGAACCCCTTTAATTTGATGCGGATTTTCTGATTAGCCATATTTTCTACCCACAGTCTTTTCTATAATCTGGTCGGTCAATTCTGCCGGCAGTACCTCGTAGCTGTTAAATTCCAGCGAATGGGTGGCTCTTCCCTGCGATATTGACCTTAGTCTGGTGGCATAGCCGAACGATTCAGAGAGCGGTATCAGGCAATGAATAACGTATGTCTCACCCTGTGTGTCAATCTTGGCTATGTGACCCCTTTTAGCGTTTATATCGCCGATGATATCACCCAGGAACTGCTCCGGGGTGACTACTTCCAGTTTCATAATCGGCTCCAGGAGTACCGGCTTGGCTTTCTTCATGCCCTCCCGGAGGGCTATGGAGCCGGCCATCTTGAAAGCGATTTCCGAGGAATCGACCTCGTGGTAACTGCCGTCATAGAGCGTGGCTTTAATATCCACCACGGGATAACCGGCCAGTATGCCCGTCTCCATGGATTCTTTAATGCCCGTCTCTATCGGGGAGATATATTGTTTGGGTATCGTGCCGCCCTTGATGGACTCGACGAACTGGAACCCTTGGCCGCGTTCGAGGGGCTCTAATTCCACGTTGACATGTCCGTACTGCCCGTGACCGCCGCTCTGCCGCACGAATTTGCCCTCGGCCCGCACCGGCACCGTTATCGTCTCGCGGTAGGAAACGCGCGGCTGTCCTACTTTCACGCCCACCCGGAATTCGCTTATCAGCCGGCTGGCGATAACCTCCAGGTGGAGTTCTCCCATGCCGGAGATAACTGTCTGTCCGGTATCTTCGTTAAAGACGACCTTAAACGTGGGGTCTTCTTCGGTTAATTTCTGCAGGGCTTCACCCATTTTTTCCTGGTCTACCCTGGTCTTGGGCTCGATGGCCACCGAAATTACCGGTTCCGGGAAACGGATTGTCTCCAGGATAATCCCGTTGGAAGCATCGCAAAGAGTATCGCCGGTAAAGGTGTTTTTTAGTCCCAGTGTTGCCACGATAGACCCGGTATCGGCAATCTCTACGTCTTCACGGTGATTGGCGTGCATCAGCAGGAGACGGCCGACTCTTTCGGTCCGGCCGCGGGTGGGATTATATATCTGTGAGCCTATTTTTACCTTGCCCGAATATACCCTGAAATAAACGAGCCGACCCACGAAGGGGTCGGTGACTACTTTGAAGGCCAGCGCCGCAAACGGGGTGTCATCGCTGGAGGTACGGGTGATAATATCGCCCGTTTTGCTATCGGTACCCTCTACCGGCGGTACTTCCACGGGTGAAGGCAGGTAATCAACGATGGCATCCAGCAGGGAGAAAATTCCCATATTTTTCAGGGCGCTACCGCAAAGAACGGGCACCCCTTTATTTTTTAAAGTTACCCGTCTTAAAGCTTGTTTTAGTTCTTCGGGACTGACCTCGTGGCCTTCAATATAGGCCACCATCATGGCGTCATCATACTCGGCCAGCTTGGTGATAAGCGAATGGCGCAGTTCGATAATCCTGTCCGTCTCTGATTCCGGTATGGTAATCTCTTCCGGTCCTTTTTCGGGGTCGGTATTCATTCTCCAGGCTTTATTTTCTACCAGGTCAACAACATCCTGGAAGGAAACTTCATCATTAAGGGGAACCTGTATCAGCAAAGGAACCGCCTGAAGGCGGTTCTCAATCATTAATACGGTTCTGTGAAAATTAGCGCCGACCCTGTCCATTTTATTAATGAAGCAGATTCGCGGTACCTTGTAACGGTCGGCCTGCCGCCAGACCGTCTCCGACTGTGCTTCCACGCCGGCTACGGCATCGAATACCACTAGGCCACCGTCGAGTACCCTGAGGCTGCGTTCCACCTCGGCGGTAAAGTCGACGTGTCCGGGAGTGTCGATGATATTAATGCGGTGGTTACGCCAGTCGCAGGTAGTGGCGGCGGCGGTGATAGTGATGCCGCGTTGCCTTTCCTGTTCCATCCAGTCCATGACGGCGGTGCCTTCGTGAACCTCACCCATTTTATAGGTACGCCCGGTATAAAAGAGTATCCGCTCGGTAACGGTTGTCTTACCGGCGTCGATATGGGCGATAATGCCAATATTGCGGATATCCTCTAGAGGAAAGCTCCTGGGCACCTTTTTTTCTCCCGTTGTCTTTGTATTTTTTAGGTTGGCGTTGCTAATTTTCAAAAAACCTCTTACCATCTATAGTGAGCGAAAGCCCGGTTGGCCTCCGCCATTCTATGCGTATCTTCGCGTTTCTTAATCGTTGTTCCCTGACCCTGGAAAGCATCGGTCAGTTCATCGGCCAGTTTGTCCACCATCGGTTTGCCTTTACGGGCGCGAGCGGAAGCAATCAGCCAGGTAAGCGCCAGGAAAAGACCGCGGTCGGGCTGGACTTCTACCGGCACCTGGTAGGTAGCGCCGCCAACCCGCCTGGGTTTGACCTGCAGCAGGGGAGTGGCGTTACGTACCGCCTGTTCCAGGGCGGCTACGGGGTCTTTCTGTACCTGCTGTCCCAGTTTTTCCAGCGCACCGTAGACGATGTTTTCCGCCGTTCGTTTCTTCCCGCAGAGCATTATCTTGGCGATAAATCTGGCTACCGTCGCGCTGCGGTATTTCGCATCAGGATAAACTTCTCTTTTTTGAGCTCTGGCTCTTCTCGGCATAATGTCCCTCTGTTATTCTATCTCGGTCCTGGTCTTGGCCTTCTTGCTGCCGTACTTACTGCGACCCTGTTTGCGGTCGGCCACTCCGGCGGTATCCAGAGCGCCCCGGACAACGTGGTAACGTACGCCGGGCAGGTCTCTCACACGACCGCCGCGGATCAGGACCACGGAGTGCTCCTGGAGCTCATGTCCCTCACCCGGGATATAAGCCGTTACCTCGACGTGGTTGGTCAGCCGTACTCTGGCTATCTTGCGCAGCGCCGAATTAGGCTTCTTGGGCGTGGTGGTCTTTACCTGCACGCAGACGCCGCGTTTCTGCGGCGAGCTCTTGCCGGACAATACCCGGTTTTTCAGGGCGTTATAGGTAAAACCCAGCGCCGGCGTCTTGTCTTTTTTAGCCGTCTTTTTGCGTCCTTTGCGTACCAGTTGATTTATCGTTGGCATTATTCTTTTTTCTCCCACAATCACAATGGATGAGCCTTAGCCCATCCATTCCAAGATCTAGCGACAGATTTCGTTTTCTCTAACATTCTCCGTCACTAACGCTGAATACTGAGCACTAAATATAAAAATTAACACAAATCGGTACTGTCTGTCAACATTTTTCCGGGTGGAAAATGCCATAAATCAGGTCTAGTACCGGGATATGTATTGACGGGATGGCGACGTTATGTTATATTATATAATATATTGACAGTGATAGCAATGAAAAAACACGTGATAAATACATATTATTTTAGCTTTACATTTACTTGGCGCGCTTTTAGCGTGAAGGAGGGCCGAGGCATATAAACATATTCATAATCAAGTAATAGTAAAGTTATAAAGTAGAGACAGCCCTCCTCACGGAGGGTTTTTTTATTGGGTAATTGCCCGACTTGAATATATACAAGACATAAATATAAGGAGTTAGAAAAATGATAATCATGAGACCGGAAGCCACCGACCGGGAAATTACGGAGGTGGTCAGGGAAACGACTAAATACGGCCTGCGCGCCGATGTTACCCGGGGCGCCAGCACGGTAATCAACCTGGTGGGGGACCAGAATAAGGTGCCGTTTTCCCACCTGGCGGTCCTTCCCGGCGTCAAAGAGGCGATGATGGTGGACACGCCCTACCGGCTGATCAGCCGGGAATATGCCGGGTATTATGACCAGGAGATGCGACGCCGCGTTATTGAAATTAATGATGTCAGCATCGGCGGTGACGAGCCGGTCTACATCGCCGGACCGTGCGCCGTGGAAAGCAGGCAGCAGCTTTTCAAAATAGCCGAGGGCGTTAAAAAGGCCGGGGCCCATATCCTGCGGGGAGGCATCTTCAAGCCGAGGATGTCCGTCCACAGCTTCCAGGGTCTGGGCGCTAACGGACGGGAGCAGGCCGAGGAAGCTTTAAGCTGGCTGCGTGAGGCCGGTGACCGGTACGGACTGCCGGTAATAACCGAGGTCAGGGGCGAATCACAGGTCGACATGGTAGCCGAATACGTCGATATTATACAAATCGGCACCCGGAATATGTATGACCAGGATTTGATTTCCGCCGTAGCCAGAAAAAAGAAGCCGGTCCTTTATAAAAGGCATTTCGGCGCGGGTATCGAAGAATTTTTATCTTTCGCCGAGTATATAGCCGCTGAGGGCAACCGGGACATCATTTTACGCGAGCGGGGCATCCTGCCGCTGGGTAAGGGCAGGAACTACACGCGATATACCCTCGACGTGGCTGCCATCCCGGTTCTCATGAAGGAGACCTACCTGCCGGTAATTGCCGATCCCAGTCACGGCACCGGGCGGAGCGACCTTATTTTCGATATGAGCTGCGCGGCTATTGCCGCCGGTGCCGGAGGACTGATCATCGAAACTCATTACAATCCGGAGGAATCACCCGTCGATAGCCAGCAGATGATAACCCCGGATGAGCTTAAAGAACTAATTGATACCTGCCGGCGTATCCGCGGGATTATTGCATCTACCAGGAAGTAAAGGTAAAATGGCATAAATGAAAAAAGTGAAGGTAGAATTAAAGGAGAATAGTTACGAGGTACGCATCGGTGCCGATATACTGGCGCAGGCGGGGGAATGGCTGCGGGAGATGGGGTATGCCGGTAAAGTCGTTATCATCACCGATTCTTCCGTAAAGGGGCTTTACGCCGATGTTTTATCCGGGGGGTTGGCCAACGCCGGTTTCAGCGGCGGTATTCTGGAAATACCCCCGGGTGAAGAGCAGAAGACCCTGGAAATGGCGGGCGGCCTTTATGAGAAACTCACCAGTGCTTATGCGGAAAGGACTACTCCCGTTATAGCTCTGGGTGGGGGAGTCATCGGCGATCTGGCCGGTTTCGTGGCGGCCACCTATATGCGCGGCGTGCCCCTGGTGCAGGTACCGACCACACTCCTGGCGCAGGTGGATAGCAGTATCGGCGGTAAGACGGCGGTGGACCACGGTACGTTGAAAAACATGATTGGCGCCTTCTACCAACCTCGACTCGTAATCGCTGACGTCAGTACCTTAAAAACGCTGCCGGACGTGGAACTGTCCAACGGCATGGCGGAAGCTATCAAGATGTCAGCTATCATGAGTAGCGACCTTTTCGACTATATAGACAAAAATATTGAAAAAGCCCGGGCTCTGGATACAGATGTGTTGGAAGAGATAGTCTACCGGAACGCCGGAATAAAGGCCGGTGTAGTCGGCCGGGACGAAAAAGAGTCGGGACTCCGGACTATGCTAAATTTCGGGCATACTATAGGTCATGCCGTTGAGGCTGTCTCTGCCTTCGGACTGAAGCACGGTCAGGCGGTGGCTGTCGGCATGGTGGCGGAAGCCAGGATATCCAGTCGACTGGGTGGACTAGACAAGGAAAGTGTTTCCCGGCTGGAAAATCTCCTCCGGAGAGCCGGTCTGCCCGTGACTGTCCCGGATATCGATATTTCTCAGGTGATGGAAGCCATGCAGCACGATAAGAAAGTCGCTGCCGGTAAAATAAGGTTCGTCCTGCTTAACGCCATCGGGGATGCTTACGTCACTGATGATGTCAGCCCTTCCCTGGTAGAGGAGGTGTTGTCCGGCCATGGCTAGTCCCCGTATTTGCGCTTCCATCACGAATAAAGATATTGAGTCGGTGAAAAAAGTCACGCCGCTGGCCGACCTTTTCGAGGTACGCATCGACCTCGTTGGTGAAGGCTGGCAGGATTTGGCCGGACGACTCGACCTACCCTGGATAGCCTGCAACCGGAAAAAAGACGAAGGCGGCGCCTGGAACGGCAACGAAACAGCTCGTATAGAAGAACTGCTAAAAGCTATCGACCTGGGGGCGGCCATCGTTGATATTGAACTAAGCACCCCGGGCGTCGGCGACTTGGTCAAGAAAATAAAGGGTAAAGCGGAGGTGCTGCTTTCCTATCATAATTTGGAAGAAACGCCGTCACTGGAAACGATGAAAGATATTGTTCATAGGCAAGTGGATGCCGGGGCTGATATCTGCAAGGTTGTCACTACCGCCCGCGGCACTTTGGACAATCCCAGTGTTCTCCGGCTGGTTGAGGAATTCCCGGAGAACAGGATAGTGGCTTTCGCCATGGGTCGCGAAGGGCGGATTTCCCGTATGCTTTGTCCTCTCGTCGGTGGGTATCTTATCTACGGCTCGATTGAACCGGGAAAAGAATCGGCGGCCGGGCAGTTGACCGTAAAAGAACTCAGGGAGATATACCGAATGTTGGGGGAGGTGGATAATGCTTAAAGAACACCAGGATGCCTTCGGGCGCGTTTTAATGATGTAACCGAGAAGAAAAGATAATAGTATATGGATAAAATGATATGAACATAACCGGCAAAACAAAAATATGCGGGTTAATCGGCGATCCCGTGGAACACACCATGTCGCCGCCGATGCACAACGCCGCCTTCGATAAGCTGGGGCTAGACTATGCTTATCTGCCCTTCCACGTCAGACCGGAAGATTTATCCGACGCGGTTAGCGGACTAAGAGCCCTGAATGTTGTTGGATTCAACGTGACCATTCCGCACAAGGTGGCCGTAATCCCGCTGCTGGATGAACTGGATTCGCTGGCGGAGAAAATAGGGGCTGTCAATACGGTGGTGAACGATAACGGCGTCCTTAAAGGCTACAATACCGATGCCTCCGGATTTCTGCAGGCCTTGCTGGAGCGGGGCATTGAGCCGCGCCGAAAGAATATCGTGTTGCTGGGGGCGGGGGGCGCCGCCCGGGCTATCGCCTACATCTTGGCTGAACGTAACACCCGACTTACCATCCTGAACCGGCGAGAGGAAATCGACTGGGCGGAGGCGATCGCCGCTAATATTAAAACAGACCTCGCTCAAGAGGTGAAGGTGTTTGAACTGCTGCCCGAATATCTCCGGGAAACGCTGGCGGCGTCCGATGTCCTGGTCAATGCCACCAGCGTAGGCATGAGCCCTGAAAGCGATGCCAGTCCGGTTCCGGCGGGACTATTGAAATCGGAACTGGTTGTGGTCGATATCGTCTATAATCCTGTAAGAACAAGATTACTCCGGGAAGCCGAAGCCGCCGGCGCCGTTACCGTGGCGGGGATCGATATGCTCGTCTGGCAGGGGGCCATGGCTTTCGAGAAATGGACCGGTCAGAAAGCGCCCTTCGATTTAATGAAAGAGGTCGTTTTAAAAGGACTGGAGAATCGTGAAGACTAATATTGCTTTGATAGGTTTCATGGGCACCGGCAAAACCGCCGTGGGGAAAACCCTGGCGAAGAGAATGGGCAGGGAGTTCGTGGAAACCGACGCCCTGATTGAAAATAAATCCGGAAAGTCCATCCCCGATATATTTCAACAGGATGGCGAAATAGCTTTCCGCGAGCTGGAAATTGAAGTTATCAAGGAAATAGCCGGAAAGGATAATTGTGTTATTGCCGGCGGTGGCGGCGTGGTGCTGAACAAGATAAACATTGACCGGTTAAGAAAAAAATGTATTATAATAAACCTTAAAGCGACACCCCCGGTGATTGTTGAGAGGACATCCGGGGACAGGGGTGACCGGCCTCTATTGGCTGTGGCTGGCCGCCTGGCCCAGATAAAGGAACTCATGAATTACCGGCGACCGTTTTACCGGCGGGCGGCCGATATGGAGATAGATACTTCAAAGCTGGATATTAAAGCTGTTGTAGAAAAAATCATAAGAGAGATAGAGAAAAATGCAGGTTACCGTTAAGAAAAGCGAAGTAAAAGGGAAAGTAGTCGTACCTTCATCGAAAAGTCAGACTATCCGAGGGTTGATGTGCGCCGCCCTGGCCGAGGGTGAGAGCGTTCTGGAGAATCCCCTGGTATGCGAGGATACCGATGTTGCCGCCGATGTGCTGAGCAAGGTCGGCATCCAGATTCAACGCAACGACGGTTCTTGGCGGGTGTGGGGAGGTACTTTCCGGGCGCCCACCGAGGACCTCTACTGCGGTGAGTCAGCCACCACGCTGCGTTTCATGACGGCCATCTGCTCGCTGATACCCGGTAAAAGTCGACTGGTCGGCGGACCTTCCCTTTCCAGGAGGCCGGTGCGTTCGCTGGTGGAAGCACTGGATATGCTGGGAGTAAAGTGTTCCATGGAAGGGAAAACCACTCCGCCGGTGAATGTTGAAGGCGGCGCTCTTCGCGGCGGAAATACGGAACTACCGGGCCATATCAGCTCCCAGTTCGTATCGGCTTTACTTCTCATAGCCCCCTTCGCACAGAAAGAAGTGAATATCAGGTTGACCTCCAAGTTAACGTCCCGTCCCTACCTCTTCATGACCACCCGTTGTCTTAAGAAATTCGGGATTAACGTGAAAACCTCGTTCGATAAATTCGTCGTCCCCCGGCAGACCTACCGGTCGGAAACGTTTCCGCTGGAGGGCGACTGGTCTTCGGCATCTTATTTCCTGGCACTGGGGGCTTTATCCGAGGGAATGGACGTTGAAAACATCACCACGGCCAGTGTCCAGGGAGACCGGCTTATTCTCGACTTCCTCCGGAGTATGGGGGCTTTGGTGAGGGTGGCCGGAAACACAGTGGAGGTAGGTAAAAAAGAAGGTAATCTGAAAGCGATAAAGACCGATCTTTCCGATTGCATAGACCTGCTGCCGACCATGGCGGTCCTGGCGGCACTGGCCGAGGGTACCAGTGAATTCATAGGAATCGAAAGGGCCCGTATCAAAGAGTCGAACCGTGTTGCCGCCGTGTGCGAGGGACTGAAAAAGCTGGCACCAAGGGGAGTAGAAGTAAGTGAAGGCCGGAGCAGCCTCACCGTCACCGGTATGAATACTCCCAAGCCGATTGACGAATCAAAAGAGGAAGATGAAGAGAACAAGGCTGAGGACGCCGCTGAGAAAACATATGAGCCGGTTACTATCGATAGCCATAACGACCACCGTATTGCCATGGCTTTCGGTGTACTCGGTAGCGCCATCGGTGATATTACCATTACCAACGCCGAATGCGTCGCCAAGACGTATCCCGGTTTCTGGGAAGCCTTAAAAAGCGTCGGCGGTGAGGTGGAACAACATGAGTAACAGCATCGGAAAATTATTGGTCGTTACCGCCTTCGGCGAGAGTCATGGCAGGTGCATCGGTGTAATTGTTGACGGCTGCCCCGCCGGACTGAAAATATCCGCGGAAGATATCCAGCGGGAAGTGGACATGAGACGTCCCGGCGAGAGCGTCGCCTATACCGCCCGGGCGGAGAAGAACAAGGTGGAAATTCTCTCCGGGATTATGGACGGTGTTGCTACCGGCGCTCCTATCGCCATGATGATTCCTAATGAGGACGTCGATGACAGCGATTACGAGCGTATCCGGCATAAGTTGCGACCCGGACACGCCGATTACACGGCTAATGTCAAGTACGGCGGCTTCAATGACTGGCGGGGCGGCGGTATGTTTTCCGGTCGGATTACGGCGACCTTCGTGATGGCGGGGGCTGTCGCTAAGAAAATCCTGGATACGGTCGGTATCGAGGTTCTTGCCCATACCGTCGAGATTGGTGGAATCACTGCTTCTTCGGGCGACTATACTGCTATCAGAGAAAAATCGGAGAACGATTCGCTCCGCTGTGCCGACCCCGCGGCGGCGGTAAAGATGACCGAACTTATCTCGGGGGTAAGGGAAGCCGGCGACAGCGTTGGCGGGATTATTGAAGGCATTGCCCTCAACGTACCGGCCGGATTGGGTGAGCCTGTTTTTAAAACCCTGGAGGGCGAACTGGCTAAAGCCATGCTGGCTATCCCGGCCGTCAAAGGCGTCGAGTTCGGCGCCGGTTTCGCCGCCGCCCGCCTGAAGGGTTCGGAAAATAACGACTCGTTTCAGGTTGATAATGAGAAAATAACCACGTCCACCAATAATGCCGGCGGTATTCTCGGCGGTATCAGTAACGGTATGCCGGTGGTGTTGAGGGTGGTCGTCAAACCGACTCCCTCCATATCCATCGAGCAGGCTACCGCCGACATTAAGAAAATGGAAAACACGTCCATTACCGTCGGCGGACGGCATGACGCCTGCATCGTCCCCCGGGCGGTCGTGGCGGTGGAAGCGATGATGGCGGTAACACTGTGTGATTTCGCATTGAGGGCGGGTATTATCCCGAGGGTGATAAAATGAGCCTGGATGACTTAAGAAAGAAAATCGATGAAATAGATAACCGTATCGTTGAGCTTATCAGCGAGCGCGTCCGGATAGCCGAGGAAATAGGGCGGGATAAGAAAGAAACGAACCGGCTCATCGAAGACCGCGAGCGGGAACTCAGGGTGCTGGAACACGTGCGCAACCTGGCCAAAGATAATAAGATAAGCCCCGGCGATATCGCCGGCATCTATCGGCAGATAATCGATGCCAGCAAGAAAATACAGTCGGTGGATGTCGCTTTCCAGGGAGAGCCGGGCGCCTATACGGAAGAGGCCGCCCACCGCTTTTTCGGAAAGCTGACCGCAGGCCGTCCCTACAGCACCCTGGACGAGGTTTTCGAAGCCGTGGAGAGGGGAGATGTACCCTATGCCGCCGTGCCGGTGGAAAACTCGCTGGAAGGCAGCATTACGCGCGCCTACGACCTCCTGCTCGATTCTCCCCTGATGATATGCGGGGAAATGGAGATGCGTATCAGCCATTGTCTCATCGGTAGTGTCGGGGCGGGACTGGACACTATCAAAAAGGTCTATTCCCACCCGCAGGCCCTGGGACAGTGCCGCAACTTCCTCAGCCACTTAAATGCCGAACTGATACCGGAATCGGATACGGCCGGGAGCGTCCGCATGATTAAAGAAAAGAATCTCATGGATAGCGCCGCTGTAGCCAGCGCCCGGGCCGCCGAGATATATGATATGGCCATAATCGCCAGCGAGATTGAAGATAATCCGCATAATTTTACCCGGTTCTTCGTTCTCTCCAAAGATGACGCCCCGCCCACCGGCAATGATAAGACGTCCATCGTCTTTTCGCTGAAACATAAGCCCGGCGCCCTCTATGATTGCCTCAAGGAGTTCGCTGCTAGTGATATCAACCTGACCAAGCTGGAGTCGCGTCCGACCCGCCACCAGCCGTGGGAATATAATTTCTACATGGATATCTCCGGGCATCACGAAGATGAAAACGTCCGGAACGCCCTGAAAAAGCTGGATGAACTGTCCATTTTCGTCAGGGTACTGGGCTCTTATCCCCGGGCCAAGTAGTCACGCCGAACTATCTGCGATGAAATCAGGGAGGTAGGTGATGGTATGGATAAGTTAGGCATTTGGGAATTACTGGTAATCATTTCCATAGTAGTAATCTTGCTAATATTTGTAGGCATACTGGTATTTCTGGTTAAGCGTATAAAGAGTAAGCAGAATAAGAGACCTGAAAATGATGGATAGAAAGAAATCAATTGCCGTCATCGGGGGCGCCGGTAAGATGGGACGCTGGCTGACCGGCTTTCTCACGGAAGATGGTTTCCGGGTCGTTATCGCTGATACCGATGAAAAAAGCCTCCGGGAAGCCGGACAGCGGTCCGGCATCAGCGTCGCTCGGAGTAATATTGAAGCGTTTACTGATGCTGATTATATCCTGCTCTCGGTCCCCATAGAAGTCTTTGAGGATGTCGTCAGCGAGATAGGCCCGCACGTAGGGGAGGGGCAGGCTGTTATCGATATTACTTCCACCAAAATCCGCCCGGTGGAAATCATGCACCGGCATGTAAAGTCGGGACTGGTACTCGGCGGGCATCCCCTTTTCGGACCGGGTGCCGCCAGTATTACCAACAAGAACATCGTCCTCACCCCGACGACCGATGAAGAGAGTGACATGGCTAGGAAAATCGCTGGTTACCTCGAATCCCGGGGGGCCCGGGTCAGTCTGATGACCCCGCAGGAACACGACGATACCATGAGTCTCGTCCTCGGCCTATCCCACTTCATCGCCCTCGTGGCCGCTGATACCCTGCTTAGCTCCGGTGATATCAGGCCGATGGCCACCTCGGGCAGCTCGACCTATAAGGTGCTGCTGACGCTTATCGAAAGCGTCCTCTCGGAAGACCCTGAGCTTTATGCCTCCCTGCAGATGAATTTTCCACGGGTAACCGATTATGAGCAGCTTTTCCGCGATAAAACCGGTGAATGGGCCGACCTCGTAGCCGGTAAAGACCGGCAGGAATTCGTCCGGAGTATGGAGGCCTTGAAAAGTCGGTTGGAAAAGGTCGCGCCCGATTTCGTGAAATCCTACGAGAAGATGTACCGGATAGTAGAAGGTCTCTAATAACCGTTACGCAACGCTTTTTGTAACCTTTTCGTGTTTTTATACCACTATATAGTATAAAGACATTAGCAGGTATCATCTTGGAGGGAAAAACAGATAGCGAGCTGGTTGCGCTGGCGCGGAAGGGTGATAAAGAAGCCTTCGGTGTTCTTACGCACCGGTATCTTTTACCCGCCCGTCGGCTGGCCAGGCGGCTGGTCTCCCGTGAAGATTTGGCCCAGGACCTCGCCCAGGAAGCCATGGTGCAGGCTTACCTCTTTATCGCCAGCCTCCGCCGCCCGGATAAATTCAAGTCCTGGCTTTACGGCATTGTCTTGAATGTCTGCCGGAGCCACCTTCGGGACAGGGAAATCAGCTTCTTTTCTCTGGAGGCTATTATGGGCGGTCTGCAGCAATTCGCGGTGCCACTCTTCGACGTACCGCTGTCCCCGGAAAAGATGGCCGAAGAGCGTGAGCTGCACCGGACCGTGCTGGATGTCATCAATACCCTGCCTTCCCGGGACCGGGACGCCACCCTCCTGTTCTATTACGCCCAGCTTAACCTGCAGGAAATCGCAACGGTACAGGGTATATCCCTCAGCGCCGTTAAGGTTCGCCTCCACCGCGCCCGCCAGCGACTTAAGGAAAAACTGCTTTCACAATACCCGGAAATAATACCGCCAGAAAAGAGGAGGCCAACTATGGTCAAGGTTACTATTGCTGATGTGATTCATGTGGAACAAAAGGAAGGTCAGGAACTGCCCTTCGACAGTTATGTTGTTGCGCTGTATGATGAAGTAGGCCGACGCCTTATGCCGATATGGATAGGTCCTGCTGAGGGAGAATCTATCGCTATAGGACTAAGCGACTTGGCGTTTCCGCGGCCTTTAACGCACCGCTTTTACTCCAGCCTTCTTGAGAGCATTAATGCCCGCGTCGAAGGGGTAAGTGTTGTGGCATTGAAAAAAGACACCTTCTATGCGGTGGTTAAAATGCGTTGTGGCAAAAAGACGAGCGAAATAGACGCGCGCCCGAGCGATGCTATCGCCCTCGCCGTCCTTAATGATGTTCCAATCTTTGTCGCTAAAGATGTACTCGAATCCGCCGGTGGAAATATTCCGAAGAATGTCAAAGGTTCACCTAACCGCAAGGGATTGGGAAAAATTGTCAAGGGTCTGGAAGAACGGTTCCGTAAAAATAAAGCCCTTTCGTCCAAAATAGTGAAAAAATACCAAGAGATGTCTCAAGAAGATAGGGCCAGAAGAAATGAGGAGTTATAGCCTCAATTTTTAGTAAATAGGAACAGCGAACTCCAGATAAATAGGCGGGCTATTCTTCGGCTTCGTAAGGACTGAAAATAAAGTCGATATCTTCCTGGAGGCCGGTCAGTTTTTCCTGGGGAAAGAGCGATTCGTCGGCGTCAATCATCAGCTTGGTCTCACCCCGGACATTCCCCACGATATGGACCCGCATGGATTCCTTGTCCTTGGCGTTAAAAATCATGGTACCGCGTGAAATGAACGTCGCCGATTCATCGGGAATGGTATAAGTTTCCTGCTTGTCTTTAACGAGGGTTAATCCCTGTTTCAGGGTGAAGTCCCTTATCTCGGCGTAAAGCAGTTCGGGATTTATTTCCGTGTATGTTTTTCGGATTTGCATCTTTACATCTCTCTATTCAGGCTGGCCAGGAACTGGGCGTTGTTCTCGGACTTACGCATCCAGTCCAGCACCCGTTCAGTAGCCTCGACGAAGTTATTGGAATCATTGGAAATCATGGCTGCCATACGTCGCAACAGCCATACCTGTTTCAAGGTATCTTCCTTCAGTAGCAGCTCCTCGCGCCGGGTGCCGCTCTTCTGGATGTCTATCGCCGGGAAGGTACGCCTCTCCGATAGCCGCCGGTCGAGGTGGAGTTCCATGTTGCCGGTGCCCTTGAATTCTTCGTAGATAAGGTCGTCCATACGACTGCCGGTATCGACGAGGCAGGTGGCGATAATCGTCAGGCTGCCCCCTTCTTCGGTATTACGGGCCGCCCCGAAAAAGCGCTTGGCCGGGTGCAGGGCGGCAGGGTCGATACCGCCGGAAAGCGTACGGCCGCTGGAGGGCATTGCCAGGTTATAGGCGCGGGTCATGCGGGTAATACCATCGAGGAGGATAACCACGTCCTTACCGCTTTCCACCAGCCGCTTAGCCCTTTCCAGGGTAAGCTCGGCTACGCGGGTCTGGTTCTCTACCGGTTCATCGAAGGTAGCCCCGATTACCTCGCCCTTTACCGAACGTCTGATATCGGTAACCTCCTCGGGTCGCTCCCCAATAAGGCAGACAATCATGTGTATATCTTCATAGTTAGCGGAGATGGCGGCGGCGATGGACTTGAGTAACAGGGTTTTAC
Organism: Dehalococcoidales bacterium; assembly: GCA_034430375.1. Lineage (GTDB taxonomy): Bacteria > Chloroflexota > Dehalococcoidia > Dehalococcoidales > RBG-16-60-22 > W425. The sequence continues at coordinate 24,287 of DAOUER010000075.1, read as the reverse complement.
CGGCTTTGGGCGGAGATACTACCAGTCCGCGTTGCCCGCGTCCGATGGGAGCGATGAGGTTGATAAGCCGTGTTGAGAGGTCGGTGGGTGAGTATTCTAGGTTAATCAGCTTGTCCGGGAAGGTAGGCGTAAATGAACTAAATGGTTGTCTTTTCTTGACGACATCCGGGTTGAGATTGTTAATGGCTACCACCTGCAGCAGGCTGAAGTACTTCTCGTTGCTTTTAGGGGGTCTTCCCTGCCCGGTAACCATATCGCCGTTGCGCAGGCCGAAACGCCGTATCTGCGATGGCGAAATATAGACATCCGTCTGGCTGGGGAGTAATGTCTCCTGCCGGAGAAATCCGTAGCCGTCGCTCATGATGTCCAGGATACCGCTGCAGAATATATTGCCCTGCTGTTCCGTATGGATTTCCATCAGCTTCAGGATAATATCCTGCTTCTTCATGCCCGTTTGGAGAGAGATATCACTCTCCTTGGCCATTATCACCAGTTCTTCTTTGGTTTTTTGTTCAAGGTCTACGATATTCATGATGCCACCTCGCTCTAACCTTTATCCCTATTCAGGGGTGGTTTTTCTTTCTTTCAGTTATTTTTTCGCCACGCTTTTCCAGTCGGCCAGGAAACGCTTGATGCCGACATCGGTAAATGGGTGCTGTATCATCTGCATCAACACGTTATAAGGTACCGTGGCGATATGGGAGCCTATTAAGGCCGCCTGCGTACAATGCATCGGATTCCGGATGCTGGCGGCAATTAACTGTGTACCCAGTTCCGGATAATTATCCAGGATGTCCATGGTATCCTGGACTACCTGCATGCCGTCCTGGCCGGCATCGTCCAGCCGCCCCACGAAGATGCTGACGTAAGTTGCCCCGGCCATGGCTCCCAGCAGCGCCTGGTTGGCGGAAAAGCAGAGCGTCATATTGACTTTAATGCCTTCCTTACTGAGAGCGGATGTCGCCCGGAGTCCGTCGGCGGTAATCGGTATCTTGATATTTACGTTGGGAGCCCAGGATGCCTTAAGTTTGGCTTCCTTTATCATCGACTTGGCGTCTTCGGCCAGTACCTCCACGGAAACCGGCCCGTTGACTATCGAGCATATTTTCTTGGTTACCGTCTCGTAGTCGGCCGTCGACTCCTTAGAGAGGAGCGTCGGATTGGTGGTAACCCCGCTGATGATTCCCAGTTCAGCGGCCTGTCTGATATTTTCGATATTGGCAGTATCCAGAAAGATTTGCATCGGATTTTCCTCCTGAGCTTACTCCACAAGGGGTAGCGGCGGCTGATCGCCTTCGCGGAAGATGGTCTTGGCCACGCCCACGAAATCGCGGAAAAGGGGATGAGGCCGACCCGGCCGGGAACGAAATTCGGGATGAAATTGGCAGCTCAGCATCCAAGGGTGGTCGGCCAGTTCACAGATTTCCACCAGTTTATCGTCGGGTGAGACGCCGCTGTATATCATACCGGCCTTCGCTAATTGATCGCGGTATTTATTGTTGAACTCAAACCGGTGGCGGTGCCGCTCCTCGATTTCTACCTGCCCGTAGGCTTGGGCCGCCCGGCTGCTGTCGACCAGCTTACAGGGGTAGTTCCCCAGGCGCATGGTAGCGCCCTTGTCTTTAATATTCTTCTGCTCCGGCAGCAGGTCGATAACCGGATAGGGGGTGGTCTTATTGAATTCAGTGGAATTGGGTTCGCCGGAATCGTACACGTGACGGGCGAATTCAATCACCATGACATGCATCCCCAGGCAAAGTCCCAGGTAAGGTATACTGTTCTCCCGGGCGTACCGGGCCGCTTTGATTTTACCTTCGATTCCCCGCTCCCCGAAACCCCCCGGGACGATAATTCCCTGGGCGGTTCGTAATAATGATTCGATATCATGGTTATCCAGGTCTTCCGAGTGTACCCAGAGCAGGTTGAGTTCTCTTTCGTGGTACAGGGCGGCGTGGTATAACGCCTCGCGTACCGAGTAATAGGCATCGTTCAACTCGACGTATTTACCTACGAGCGCTATGTTTACAGGGTCACGCGGCGTCTTGATACGGTCGACCATTTCCTGCCACGGTTCGAGTTTGGCTGAGTTGGTATCCATCCCCAGTTTATTGAGGATTATCCTCCCCATGCCGGCTTCTTCTAGAATTAAGGGTATTTCATAGATAGTGTCCACGGTTGTTAGCGGAATAACTGCCTGCTTTTCGACGTCGCAAAACAGCGAAATCTTATCGGTTATTTCTTCCGCTATCGGGTAATCGCTCCGACATATTATAACGTCAGGCTGGATGCCGATGCGGCGTAATTCGTTGACGCTGTGCTGGGTGGGCTTGGTCTTCAACTCCTTGGTCGTGTTGAGATAGGGCAGAAAGGTGACATGGATATAGAGCACGTTGTTCCGGCCGACGTCGTTTCTCATCTGCCGGATGGCTTCCAGGAAAGGCTGCCCTTCGATGTCGCCGACCGTGCCCCCCACCTCGATGAGGATAACGTCGGCGCCCGAACTATCGGCCAGCTTCTTAAAGCGGTCTTTAATTTCGTTGACCAGGTGGGGAACAATCTGGATGGTGCCGCCCAGGAAGTCGCCGCGTCTCTCCTTGGCGATAATCGTACTGTAGATTTGCCCGGAGGTTATATTGGAATCGGCGGTGAACTCGGCGTCGATGAACCGCTCGTAATTCCCCAGGTCGAGGTCGGTCTCGGCGCCGTCCTTGGTGACGAATACCTCGCCGTGCTGGTAGGGAGACATCGTACCCGGGTCCACGTTAAGATAGGGGTCCAGTTTCTGTACCGATACGGATATCTGGCGGCTTTTCAGAATGGTGCCGATTGAAGCGATGGCTATCCCCTTGCCTACGGAACTAACCACGCCTCCGGTCACAAAGATATATTTTGGCATATACTTGAACCAACTTTATATAATCTGGAATATTTCCAGTTATACTATAGGAAATTCACCTGGATATTGGTCCGGAATTCTGTCACAAGTGCCTCGTGTTATACTATTTGCACTATTAATAAGAAATGACTCTTGAAAGAAGTGGGGGTTTCTTTTAATTATAAGAATGAGATGTTTGTTTGTCAAGCCTTTATAGCCGTCCTCCTTTCATCCTGACTGCAGCCGTTGATATGCCCCGTCTTTTCCCAACGCCGAAGGATTGTTGCCGAATATGCCCGGCCTTGATTATCGCGGGTGTTTAAGAGGGGCGAAGCCCCTCTTTTCATTAAAAGGGTGGGTGGGAAAAAATCCTTTTGGGGAGGGGGGAAAAGGGGGCGAGGTAAATAATCCCAAATTGACACTATTACAGTCCTGGTTGTAGACTATTTAAAGCTATTACTCCCGTCCTGAGGAGACTTATATTAATGGATTATTTAAGCCGGACCGACCCTGAACTGAACCGCATAATTGAGGCTGACAAAGAACGCCAGCGCCGGACCATAAACCTCATCGCCTCGGAAAACTATGTCAGCCGGGCGGTACTGGAGGCGCAGGGTTCGTACCTCACCTACAAGTACGCCGAGGGTTACCCCGGCCGGCGCTACTACGGCGGCTGTGAAAATGTAGATGAAATAGAAAATCTGGCCGTGGAGCGTGCTAAAGAGCTTTTTCACGCCGACCATGCTAATGTCCAACCCCACAGCGGTTCGCAGGCCAATATGGCGGCCTATTTCGCCCTGCTGAAATACGGCGATACGGTCATGGCTATGGACCTGGCCCACGGCGGGCACCTCACCCACGGCTCGCCGGTTACCTTTTCCGGCAAGTCCTATAATTTCGTACCGTACGGGGTGAACCGTGAAACCGAGCGTATCGACTATCCGGTGCTGGAAAAGCTGGCTAAAGAACACCGGCCTAGGCTGATTATCGCCGGGGCCACCGCTTATCCCCGGGTGATTGACTTCGAACGGTTCCGCCATATCGCTGACTCTGTAGGGGCAAAGTTGATGGTTGATATGGCGCATATCGCCGGCATGGTGGCCGGTGGCGTTCATCCCACACCGGTATATTACGCGGATATCGTTACCTCCACCGCCCATAAATCTCTACGCGGCACCAGCGGCGGATTCATACTATGCCGCGCCGAGCTGGCCGGAGCCGTCGATAGCGCCGTTTTTCCCCATATGCAGGGCAAACCCCTCATGCATGTCGTCGCGGCCAAGGCGGTAACTTTCTACGAGGCTATGAAACCGGAATTCGCCGATTACCAGCGGCAAATCATCGAGAATGCCTTTACGCTTTCCGTGGAACTGCAGCGGCTGGGACTCCGTCTTGTCTCAGGCGGCACGGACAACCATTTGATACTGGTAGACCTTACCGATAAAGAGATAACCGGCGCCCAGGCCAGACTGGCTCTTGAGGCTGCCGGAATCGTTACCAATATGAATTCCATCCCCTTTGATACCCGCCCGCCCCTGATTACCAGCGGTATTCGGCTGGGTACTCCTGCCGTAACGACGCGCGGCTTCGGTAAAGAAGAAATGAAGCAAATAGCCGGGCTTATCGTGAAAGTATTGGCAAGCCCCGACGACGAGGCAGTACTGGCTACGGTTAAAAAGGACGTGGCCTGCATGTGTACCGCCTTCCCGGTGCCGGGAATTGATGACTGATACTTTATTATTAGGTGAGTTTAATGAAAAATAGCAACGGTAATATTTTAAATATAATCGGCAACACCCCGGTGGTGGAACTGGCGCACCTGAACGGTAATGATAGAGTCAGGATTATCGCCAAGATAGAGGGAACCAATCCCGGCGGTTCGGTTAAAGACCGCCCGGCCTATTACATGATTAATGAGGCGGAAAAATCCGGGGTGCTTACCAAGGAGAAGGCCATCGTCGAACCTACTTCGGGGAATATGGGCATTGCCATGGCTATGATCGGCGCCGCCAAGGGTTATAATGTCATACTCTTTATGCCGGAATGCGTCAGTACGGAGAGGCATCTGGTACTCCGGGCCTACGGGGCTGATGTCGTTCTTACCCCGGCCAGAGCCGGTGTCGATGGCGCTATCGAACGGGCGCATCAGACCGTGAAATCCGACCCGTCAAAATATTATATGCCCAATCAATTTGAAAATGATGCAAATGTCCTGGCCCACTACGAAACGACCGGCCCCGAGATACTGAAGCAGACCGGCGGCGAGGTAGACGTATTCGTGGCCGGTATGGGGACGACCGGCACCCTGATGGGAGTCGGCCGGTATCTCAAGGAAAAGAAACCCGACGTTAAAGTCGTTGGCGTTGAGCCTACGGGAGGGCATACCATCCAGGGACTTAAGAACATGGTCGAGAACATCGTGCCCAGGATATATCACCCTAAGACACTCGACGACAAGATAACCGTCGAGGATGGTGAAGCCTTCGAGATGTCCCGGCAGCTGGCCTTAAAAGAAGGCCTCCTCGTCGGCATGTCCAGCGGCGCTGCCGTTGCCGGGGCTTTACGGATAGCTAAAGGCATGAAGCGGGGTACTATCGTCGTTATCCTCCCGGACCGCGGCGACCGCTATCTCAGCACCACCCTCTTCCGCTCCTTCTGCGCCAAGTGTCCGCCCTAGGCGGACAGTCTCTTTGTTCTTACCGTTAACGCTAATGATAATAGATTCCCGTCAAAGTGGCGGTAACCGTCCCGGAAGCCTCCGAATTCCCGAACCTTATGGAATAGCTGTATCCGGCCGTGACCGGAGCGGTAATGGTGGTACCGGTGCCGAAAGCGTAAACGTTGGAAATACTCAAGGTGTTATTGGTTACCCTGATGTATCCCGTCGTTGAGCTGCTGGTCCCGCTTATGTAGACATAGCCGCTGGAGGGGGGCGCAAAGGTATACAGCAGGGTTTGAGTACTAAAGGCCTGTGAAAAAGCCAGCGAGTTAAACAGGGTAGTTGAACTGGTTCCCGGGGAAGAGGAAGGATAAAATACGGCGTTCAGGGTGGCGGTAACCGTCCCGGCAACCTCTGTATTCCCGAACCTTATGGAATAATTATACCCGGCCGTGACCGGAGCGGTAACGGTGGTGCCGGTGCCGAAAGCATAATCGGCGTAGGTGCTCGTGGTGTTATTGGTTACCCTGATGTATCCCGTCGTAGAGCTGCTGGTGCCGGTGATATAAATATAGCCGCTGGAAGTCGGCGTAAAGGTATACAGCAGGGTTTGAGTACCGAAAGCCTGTGAAACGGCCTGTGATGAAAACAGTGCAATCGGGTTTGTCGCCGCTGCGGTCAGAGCGTTTACCCGGGTGACCAACGAATCCACCGTGTTTTGTAGCGAGGTCAGGGTATTCTGCAGTGATGTCGTTGTATTTCCCAGGCTGGTTAATTGGTTGTTGATTGAGGATAATTGTGCCTGTATTGATGAAATTTGGCTACTGTCGGAGGATACCGTAGTCTGCAGGCCGGAAACCTGGGATAAAACGCTACCTAGCTGGGTGGTTAGGGAGGATATATCATCGGCTGCTGATGATAGTTCGTTTTGCAGCGATGAGATATCCGCAGTCTCCTTACTGGTTAAAGTGGTTATTTTTGCATCGGCGACAGCAACCTGGCCCTCTAATGAATTCAGTTCGGTCCTGGCGCTTGATAGCTGGCTTTGTAAGGCGACCAACTGGTCCCGGAGCGTATTTATAGTATTTTCGTCGGAAACGGTTTTAACGTACGTCAGGATACTCAGTACTACAATACAGATTATGGCTACTCCGGCGATGCCGGCAATAATCAGGTGGTTTCTAGTGAAATTAATTCCTTTCTCTTCCGTGTTCATCGTTCATTCCTCCTGTTCATTAATTACCCCAATTAAAAGGCACCGGTAACCGCCATTAATTAACGAGTACTGGTGTCCTTATTATTTCCCCGGAACATCTCGCAACACCACCGGATTTATTCAGTTGTTTATTCAAGCAAATCAATTATACTCGTTTGAATAGTTTTGTCAAACTTTATTTTTGCAGCGTTTTTACCCACAATTTATGGTGTAGTTAAAAGAACGAAAGGGATGAGCCAGACACAAAATCGTGCTATAATATAGGTGCGGAAAGTAAATGCTGTAAGAAGGAGATGAATGATGGAAGAATTGAGGGTATTTACCGGAAATGCCCACCCCAAGCTGGCGAAAGAAATAACCGATTATCTGGGGATATCACTGGGAAAATGTGAAGTATTTCAGTTCAGTAATGAAAACACCTTTGTTCGCATCCTGGAAAACGTCCGTGAAAGGGACGCTTTTATCGTTCAGCCTATTTGCCCCCCGGTTAACAGTAATTTAATGGAACTGCTCATTATGATAGATGCCATGAAACGCGCTTCCGCCAGCCGGATTACCGCGGTCATTCCGTATTATGCCTACGGTCGTTCCGACAGGAAAAACCAGCCCCGCGTGCCCATAACGGCCAGGCTGGTGGCTGACCTACTCACCGTATCCGGTGCCAACCGTATTCTTACGGTTGATTTACATGCCGCCCAGATTCAGGGTTTTTTTAATATACCAGTCGATGAACTCACTGCCGTTTATCTCATCGGCGATTATTTTAGTATGGCTGATTACGGTGATGTTGTGGCGGTCGCCGCTGACATCGGCGCTACCAAGCGTGCCCGAGATTTGGCTACCAAGCTCAATGCCCCCTTAGCTATTATGGAAAAAAGGAGACTTGGAAATGATGACCGCACCGAGACGCTTAACGTCATCGGTGAGGTTGAGAATAGGGTGGCTATCATCGTAGATGATGAAATTGATACCGCCGGCTCCATGATGGGAGTAACCGATACACTCATAGCGCGGGGGGCCAAAAAAGTATATGCTTGTTGTACCCACCCCATTTTTTCCAACCCGGCGGTACAGAGAATTGCTTCTAGTAAGCTGGAAGAAGTTGTTGTTACCAATACTGTCCCGGTTAATGACGGCAAGCTGAAAGACAAGGTTACCGTGCTCTCAATCGCGCCTATCCTGGGTGAGGCTATCAAACGTATCCACACCGGCCAGTCGGTAGGAGCCATGTTTGAATAATAAAGACAAGATGGTGGAAATATACAAAGCCCCCAATGAAATGGAGGCGCAGGTGATTAAAGGACTGCTGGAAAGCTATGATATACCCTGTTTCCTGAAGTCGAACGCCGCTCCCTCGGTTCATTTGTTCACCGTCGACGGCATGGGTGAGTTCAAGGTCATGGTGCTGGAATCTATGGCTGAGGAAGCTAAATCATTAATCCGGAGTGAAAATAATGTTTAAGTTTCTGAGTGGTCTGGTAGATTCCAATGAGAAAGAATTAAAGCGACTCCAGCCTTATGTGGATCGGATTAATGAACTGGAACCTGAGTATGAAAAGCTCAGCGATGAGGCCCTGCGCGCCAATACGGATGAGTTCAAGGCCAGGTTTCAGGACGGCGCTTCGCTGGATGATTTACTCCCCGGGGCCTTTGCCGCCGTGCGTGAAGCCGCCAGGCGTACTCTGGGCCAGCGCCCCTTCGACGTTCAGTTAATCGGCGGAGTTACTTTGCACCAGGGTAAGATAGCCGAGATGAAAACCGGCGAGGGTAAGACGCTGGTGGCCACCCTGCCGCTTTATCTCAACTCTCTTACCGGCCGGGGTGTGCACCTGGTAACGGTGAACGATTACCTGGCACGGCGCGACCCCTATTGGATGGGTCCCGTTTACCAGGCCCTGGGCGTAAGCGTCGCCAGTATTTACCCCATGCAAACCCCGGATGAACCAAGTCCTGCCCGTCTCTACGACCCCGAATACGAGTCCGAAGACAAGCGCTGGCCGCATTTCCGCCCCATCTCGCGGAAAGAGGCTTACCAGGCGGATATCGTCTACGGCACCAGCAGCGATTTCGGTTTTGATTACCTGCGGGATAATATGGTTGTCGACCTGTCCCAGTGTGTGCAGCGCCCCTTATATTATGGCATCGTTGATGAGGTGGATAACTTGCTCATCGATGAAGCCCGTACGCCGTTAATCATCAGCGCTCCGGCGCAGGAATCCGGCGAGATATACCAGGTCTTTGCCCGACTCGTCCCCCGCCTTAAAAATGAAGAGGACTATGTAATCGATGCGAAATCACGCACGGTAAGCCTTACCGATAACGGCATGAATAATATCGAGCGGTTGCTCAAGCGCGAGGGACTTCTCAAGTCGCCCAGTCTCTATGACCCCGAGAATCACGCCCTGACCCGTTACCTGGATAGTGCCCTGAGAGCCCAGGCGGTATTCCGCCGTGACCGTGAATATGTCGTTGACAACGGAGAAGTCGTTATCGTTGACGAGTTTACCGGCCGCAAGATGTACGGTAGACGCTATTCCGAGGGACTGCACCAGGCCATCGAGGCTAAGGAGCACGTCAAGATACAACGTGAAAGCATGACTTACGCCACTATCACCATCCAGAACTACTTCCGCATGTACGAGAAACTGGCCGGAATGACCGGTACGGCGGCCACCGAGGCTGAGGAATTTCACAAGATATATAAGCTGGAAGTAACCGAAATCCCCACCAACCGGCCCATGATACGCGAGGATGTTTCCGACAAAATCTACAAGACGGAAGACGGCAAGTACCGCGCCGTCGTCAACGAGATAAAGCGACTTCATGATGAAGGACTTCCGGTATTGGTCGGTACCGTTTCTATCGAAAAATCGGAACACCTCAGCAGTTTGCTGAAAAAACAGGGCATTACCTGTAAGATACTTAATGCCAAGGAACATACCAGAGAAGGTGAGATTATCGCGCAGGCCGGGGAGCCGGGGGCGGTAACCGTGGCTACCAACATGGCCGGGCGCGGTGTCGATATCATGCTGGGAGGACGGCGTGATGGGGATGACGAAAAGACCTGGCAGCAGAAACACGAGGAAATAATAGAAAAGGGCGGACTCCAGGTAATCGGGACGGAACGGCATGACGCCCGGAGAATTGATAATCAGCTCCGCGGCCGGTCGGGCCGGCAGGGCGACCCGGGTAACACGCAATTCTTCTTGTCGCTGGAGGATGATATCGTGAAGCGTTTCGGCGGCGACCGTATTAAAAGCGTCATGAACTGGGCGGGCATGGATGATGATACCCCCATAGCAAACGCCCTCATAAATAAAACTATCACCGATGTCCAGAAGCGCGTCGAGGGCTTTCATTTCGATATGCGCAAGCACCTGGTGGAATATGATGACGTGGTCAATAAGCACCGCGAGCTTATCTATGAAGAACGGCGTAAGGTACTCGGCGGCGCCGACCTCAAGGCCAATATCCTGTCCATGGTCGCCGAAGAGATTAATGCAATTGTCGCTTCCCGTATGAGCGATATGCACGGACTCGCCTGGGATATTCCGGCCATGCTCGTGGATATCAATGCTATTTTCCCCCTGCCGCGTTCTTTTAATGTCGATTCCCTCGCTGAGAAAAAGCCGAAGGAGATCGAAGAAGAGCTGATTGCCGCGTCCGAAGCCCTTTATGAAGAGAAAGAAAAGGAAATCGGCCCCGAGCGCATGCGTACCCTGGAAAGACTGGTCATGCTGCAGGTTATTGACCGGCTCTGGGTGGAGCATCTGACGGCCATGGAGCATAACCGACTCCAGGCGGGCTGGCAAACGATGCGGCAGACGCGCTCGGTGGATGCATACAAGAGTTCCGGTTATGAGCAGTTCCAGACATTGCTGGAAACCATCCGCCATGATATTTCCCGTACCGTATTTCATGTCAAACTGGGAGAAAGGGCGCCGGCCAGGCCACAGTCCCCTATGGCTAAGGCGAACCTGGGATCTAAAGGTAATGAGAAATCCGCCAGGCCAGCCGGCAGTAAAAAGATTGGCCGTAATGACCCGTGTCCCTGCGGCAGCGGCAAGAAATACAAGCACTGCTGCGGGAGATGACCATGGACGCTGCTGACGCTCATCCAACAATGACCAATCCTGAAATTGCCACCATCTTTGAAGATATCGCCCGGCGACTGGAACTAAAGAAGGACAACATCTTCAAAATCAGGGCTTACCGGAAAGTAGCCAGCTCAATTACGGAACTGACCGAACCCGTTGCCAAACTCGTTGCTGAGAACCGGATTAACGAGATTCCCGGCGCCGGGGAAGCCATTACCAAAAAATAACCGAGCTGGTCCGGACCGGCCGGCTGGAATACTACGAGAAACTGAAGAAGGAATTACCCGCATCTTCCCGTGTCCGCGGGCGCTAACTATCCGATGGAAGAACCGTATACCGAACTGGTTGCCACCGATGCCGCTAATGCCGGCGATGCCGATGCCATCCGGTATTTCCGCGATTCTGTTAACGCCGGTGAGCACTGGTATATCGCCTTGCTGGGTTCCATGGGACGCTGGACGAGTGCCCGTGAAGAACGTGACGAACGCATCTATAACTACCTTATTGACGGCGAAGCCTTCGACTGGCTGCTGCTGGCCGAACGCCTTTGCGGCGCGGTGGACTGCGTTATACCGGAAAAAGAACGGAACGACCTGCTTTTTTACGGCATCCCGCCCCTGGAGCTGGATCCTCAGGAAGTAAAAAAGCTCATCGGCAGCCGTAAGTACGGCCAGTATCTGAACTATTTTTACGGCGTAACCGTTGAGGAAGGTATCCATCTGGCCGTGCAGGAAGAAATAGAAAAGGAAAGGCGGCTTCGGGGCTTTCGCACCCACGCCGACGCTACCGATGAAGCCTTCCTGAGGGTATACACCGAAACCCGTGAATCATTATTGAAAGAGTTCCGCCGTGAGAAAAAGATTTCCCACCGGAAAAATATCAGCCTGGCCGAGTTGAAAGAGTTTATCTACTGGCTCTTTAAGTACCGGCTGAAGCGTTGCGAGAAAGCCAGGATTGCCAGCGATACCAGCAAGGCTCTTCGTTATCTGCAAGCCCACTGGGGACGCCGGGGAATTTTCAGGGTGTTATCCACCCGGGTATCACCGGAAAACGACGACTGAACCGCGGCCGGCTGCTATTCGTTAAGGGTTCCTTCCGCAGCCCTCACCATAAGTACCGGCACACTGGCCCCGTGCAGGATCTTATCGGTGATACTGCCGAAGGCCAGGCGGCGGAGTCCGGAACGTCCGTGCGTCGACATGGCTATCAAATCGGCGTTTATCTCTTCGGTTGTTTTCAGTATCTCGTCGGCGGCATTCCCGGTCTTGACGAGAAAATTGACCGAAACTCCTTTACAAATCACCGATTTGGATGTCTTCTCAAGGTAATTCATGACGCGTTGCTTGATGAGGTCCATCTCATCTTCAGTATAGGAGACCGGGGCACTGGCTTCACCCACCACTACCCAGTGCCGGACTAGGGTGATTACCCCGAGCAGGGTTATTTCCACTTTGGTTCCGGATGCCAGCTTGTCGCAAAGCCGGTCGACAACCGGCAAGGCCGCCTCACCGACTTTGGAGCCGTCCAGGGGTACCAGTACGTGCTTAAACATTCCCTTACCTCCTACAGCCTGGAACTCTGCTGTTCAAGCTTTTCCAGCCTATCATGTAAAGTATAGAGTTTTTGGTTTTCCTTTTCAATAACCGCTTTCGGAGCTTTCGTCAGGAAAGATTCGTTCTGCAGCCTGGTTTCCAGTCGGGTTACTTCCGCCTGAACGTAGTCAATCTCTTTTTGCAGGCGTTGTTTCTCGGCTTCGATATCCACCATGCTGCTCATGGGGATAGCCACCGTCGCTTTGTTTAACGGTAATACCAGCGTGTTACTATCGGTTTCACTCGCCGGCTCATCTTCCCTGAAGCTGACCGGATTAGCCCGTGCCAGTGTCTTGACCGCTTCGGCGTAGGGTAGCAATGATTGACCGACGGCGGTGTCGGTATGAATAACGGCTTCAATCCACCGCTGTGGTTCTACCTTGTACTGGGCCCGGACGTTACGGATAGCATGGGTAATCTCGATGAGCGTATTAATCTCTTCCTCGACCCCGGTATCTATCAATGCCTGGTCGGCCTGTGGGTAGGGCGCCACCATGATGGATTCGGTATCAAGCCAGTCCAGGTGCTTTTTCAGGTTTTGCCATAGCTCTTCGGTGATAAAGGGCATGAAGGGATGGAGGAGTCGCAAGGATTTTTCCAGTACGTGTAGCAGCACCGGCAGGGGTGATCTGTCGTTCGACTGTAATCTTATCTTGGCCAGCTCGATATACCAGTCGCAGTATTCTCCCCAGAGGAAGTCATGCACCTGCCTTTCGGCCTCGCCGAACTGGAACTCTTCCATGAGCCGCGTCACGCTCTCAATGGTGCGGTTCAATCGTGAAAGTATCCAGTGGTCCTCGACCGGCAATCGCTTCCGGTCGATATCACTATCGACTTTTTCTCTGGATTCCAGGTTACGCAGCACAAACCGCGTGGCGTTCCATAGCTTGTTGGCGAAGTTCCGGCCGGCTTCCAGCTTGGCGTCGGACAGCTTGCTGTCGTTGCCCGGGGACGTACTCATCAGCAGGGCGAAACGCAGGGCGTCGGTGCCGAAGTTCTCGATGACGATTACCGGGTTGATGACGTTGCCCTTGGTCTTGGTCATCTTGACGCCCCTTTCGTCCCGTATCAGGCCGTGCAGATAGACGGTGTGAAAGGGGATGTCCCCGGTATGCTCGATGCCCATCATAATCATCCGGGCTACCCAGAAGAAGAGGATATCGTAACCGGTTTCCATGACGGTGGTCGGATAAAAGTAGCGCAGGTCTTGTGTATCACCGGGCCAGCCCAGCGTGGTGAAGGGCCATAACGCCGAGCTGAACCACGTGTCCAGCACGTCCGGGTCCTGCTCGATATTGGCTGACTGGCATTTGGAGCATTTAGTCGGCGTCTCAATGGCTACCGTTATTTCATCGCAGTCATGGCAGTACCAGACGGGAATGCGGTGTCCCCACCACAGCTGGCGGCTGATGCACCAGTCCCTGATGTTTTCCATCCAGTTGAAGTAGACCTTGGAAAATCTTTCGGGGATGATTTTAACCTGCCTATCTCTGACAGCGGCAATCGCCGGCTCCGCCAGGGGCTTCATTTTCACGAACCATTGCAGGCTGGCCAGCGGTTCTACCATGGTATGGCAGCGCTGGCAGTGTCCCACGGCGTGACTGTATTCCTCGGTTTTCACCAGCTGTCCGCTCTTTTCCAGGTCGGCTATAATCGCCTCACGGGCCTCAAACCGGTCCATACCGTCGTAAGGTCCGGCGTTCTCGTTCATGGTGGCGTCGGCATGAAGGATGTTTATCAAAGACAAGCCCTGTCGTTGGGCCACGTCAAAGTCGACGGGGTCGTGGGCGGGGGTGATTTTCACCGCGCCGGTGCCGAATTCCATGTCCACCGCTTCATCGGCGACGACGGGTATCTCGCGGTTGACGGCGGGTAATAATACCTTCTTGCCGATGAGCTTTTTAAAGCGGATATCGTTGGGATTAACGGCTACCGCCGTATCCCCGACTATCGTTTCCGGGCGCGTGGTGGCCACGGTGATAGACTTCTTCTTGTTATCTACCAAGGGATAATTGACGTACCAGAGATGCCCGTTGGTATCAATATGGTCCACCTCCAGGTCGGAAATGGCGGTGACGCACCGCGGACACCAGTTGATAATCCGCTCTCCCCGGTAAATTAACCCCTTTTTATAAAGATTGGTAAAAACCGTACGCACTGCTTTGCTCGGTCCTTCGTCCATGGTGAAGCAGAGGCGCGACCAATCGAGAGAAGCCCCCAGTCTTTTATGCTGGTCGATGATATTTCCGCGGTATTTATCGGCCCATTCCCATACCTTTTCCAGGAATTTCTCGCGCCCCAGTTCATAGCGGTCGATGCCTTCTTTAGTCAGTTCCCTTTCAACCACTACCTGGGTGGCGATACCGGCGTGGTCGATCCCGGGCAGCCAGAGAGTGGGTTCCCCGAGCATACGGTGCCAACGTATCATGATGTCTTCCAGTGTAGCGGTGATAGCGGTGCCCAGGTGCATATCGCCGGTGATATTGGTGGGCGGGTGGATGATAACGAAAGGTTGTTTTCCGGGGACTATTTGCGGCGTAAAATAGCCCTTCTCCATCCAGAAGTCATACCATTTACTCTCGGTATTGCCCGGCTCGTAGGCCTTGGGCATCTCTCCGCTATCGGGGGTTTGTGTCATAATTACCTCTCTCTATTGCTGGGGTAAAGCCATGGTACCCCGATGATTCATTTTACTATTAAACTTTACCCAAAAGGCGTAGATAAGGCAAGTGATACCGGCGGCATGGATAATACTGGTGAATATCTGCTTCCAGTGATAGACCGAAACTATTTCATCGACATTATCCATACGACCGAATAGATAGTAGGGGGATAACGCTGTCAGTATGATGGCAATTATCTTGAGGCTACCTCCGGTTATTAGAAAACGCTCGGGTCTACCGCCGCCCCGTCGCAGCATGATAATGCCGAGGACAATAACGGCGATCCAAAAAAGCAGGGATGGCGTTGAAGCTGACAATATTAATAGAAAATCCGTTACGGTCATGGTGGTGATACTCCTCTTTTACGGAACCTGGTCCAGAAACCCCAGGCCAGGCATATAAAACCGACCAGAGAGAATAACCCGGTGGTTAGGGCAATTATAAGCCCGTATCCCACCGCGCTTATATCAAACACATGCCCCCACTGGATAAGGCTGGTGATTATCAGCGATGAAAGTGAAGCCAGCAGGAACAGGATGCATCCGAGCAGCAGCAGTATTTCCGGTTTTTTACCGCCCCGTCGGAGCATGATTATGGCCAGGGTAATACCCATACTCCACGCTATTATTTCAGGAATGCTTCGCTGGAATCCGAAAGCTATTATTTCCAGATTATCCATCTTCGATCAGTCGTTTACCCAGGCTGATTCTATCCTCTGTACTATAGCCGATTTTACTGAAGAAATTAAGAGCGTTGGTATTTCCGTCACGTACCTGTATGTTGATTTTCGGGCAGCCCATCTCCAGGAGCCTGGTTTCAACGGCGTCCATCATCTGCTTGCCCAATCCCTGCCGCCGGTATTCCGGATCGACGCCCAGGTAATAGACCCAGCCGCGGTGGCCTTCGTAGCCGCCCATAGCGCAGGCTACTATTTTACCGTCGATTTGGCCTACCAGAAAAAGTTCCGGGTTTACTTTCATCTTGCGAGCTATGTCCAGCCCAGGGTAGTTCCACGGTCGGGTCAGGTCGCATTTCTCCCATAGTTCAATAACAGCGTTTTCGTATTCTGGTTTATACTGTTCAACTATCATGGATTTTTCCGTATTTCAGGGTTTCCCCCGCCCCGGTTGAGATATCTTTTCCCACCCGACCGCCCTCGCATCACCTGTGGTGGGGCCGGGAAATCGATAGATTAACCTAAAATATCGCCGCCACCCTGTCCAGGATAATCTCCGCCACTTCTCGCTTGCTCATCAGGGGCAGTTCCTCTACCTTGCCGGTCTTATCTATTAGTGAAACTCTATTCGTATCCGCATCGAAGCCGCTGTCGGTGGCGGTAATGTCGTTGGCTACAATCATATCGAGTCTTTTATATTCCAGCTTTTTCTTGGCGTTAATGATCAGGTCCTCGCTCTCGGCGGCAAAACCCACTTTTATTATACCGTCCGGTACTTCGCTTAATATATCCGGTGTCGGCACCAGCTCCAGGATTATCTTACCGCTTTCTCTCTTGATTTTCCGGTCGGCCGGACCGTCGACACGGTAGTCCGAGACCGCCGCCGCCATTATCAGCACGTCAGCCCCGCTTACCGCTTTCATTACCGCCTCCCTCATCTCGTCCACCGTTCTGATATGTACAATCTTCATATCGGATGGTTCCGACAAGGCGGTGGGGGCGGTTATCAGGGTAACTTCAGCCCCGCGGTCGCGGGCGGCGCTGGCCAGGGCGTAGCCCATCTTCCCCGAAGAACGGTTGCCGATATACCTTACCGGGTCTATCGGCTCCTGGGTGCCTCCGGCTGTTACCACGATACGTTTCCCGACCAAATCCTGTTTACTCACCGGCCGCCTGTTCTATCGACTTCATTATTGTCTCGGTCGCTGCCAGGCGTCCCTGACCCATCTTCCCGGAGGCCAGTCGGCCGTACTCCGGCTCGATGAACCGGAAACCCCTGGCCTTGAGTTTCTCGATATTCTCCTGCGTGACCGCGTTCTTGTACATCACGTCGTTCATTGCCGGTGCGACGATAACCGGGGCTTCGGTAGCCAGCACCACGCAGCCCAGCATATCGTCGGCCATGCCCGCGGCCAGTTGAGCTATCGTATTGGCCGTCGCCGGGGCGATAATAACCACGTCGGCCGCTTCGGCCAGGGCGATATGTTCCTCGCTGTACTCGGAAGCCATCTCGAACATGTCGGTGACCACCGGCCGGCCGGTAATATTGCGCAGGGTTAACGGCGTGATGAACCGGGTAGCCGCTTCGGTCATAATCGTTTCCACTTTGGCGCCGGCCTGGGTCAACTTGCTGGCCAGGTCGGCGGCTTTGTAAGCGGCGATGCCCCCGGTAATACCCAGGACTACGGTTTTATTTTCTAACATTTTATTCTCCTTGGCCGACTATTCCCGGTTCATGGCGTGGATTGTTTTTATGCCGATTAAGGTTAAATCGGGATTTATTTCATCGATTGTCCGGGTTTCATTGGCGATAACACCGGCATAACCCCCGGTAGCCACCACGGTGGCTTTCTCTCCCAGTTCTTCCTGTATCCGCGTTACGATGCCGTCGATAAGCCCGGCGTAGCCGAAGATAATACCGGACTGCATGGCGGCTACGGTGTTGGGGCCGATGGCTGTTTTTGGGCGTACTAGATCCAAACGGGGCAGGGCGGCGGCACGGGTATATAAAGCCTCGGCAGAAATGCCGATACCCGGCGCAATTACCCCACCCAGGTAATCACCATCCCTGGAAACAGTCCCGAAAGCGGTGGCGGTCCCCAGGGCCACCACGATTACCGGGAGTTTGTAGAGATGGAGAGATGCGGCGGCATCGGCAATCAGGTCGGCGCCTACCTCACGGGGATTATCGGTGCGGATACTTACCCCCGTTTTAACACCGGGCCCGATAAATAGAGGTTGAATCTTGAAATAACTCTGGAATAACTCGTTGAATGTGGTCACTAAAGGAGGGACAACGCAGCTTATCGCCCCTTCTTTGATATCGGCTACGTCTATTCCCCGATGATGGAGTAAACTGAGTATGGTAACAGCATATTCATCCGGCGTACGCTGAACGGAAGTAACAATACGCCAGGTAGCTCGAAGTTCATCTCCGTCAAACATGCCTATCTTGATGTTGGTATTGGCTATGTCTAAAGCTAACAACATATAATATCCGTTTAACCTCCCGCTGAGTTGGTATTATCTTTTAGCTGCTTGATGACTACCGGCAGCGCCGTCAGCAGGTCGGAGGCTATCATGCCGGTGTCTCCCAGTATATCCCGCACCATTTCGCCGGTTTTGCCGTGTAGATATACCCCCAGAGAAGCGGCGTTAAAAGGCGAAAGACCCTGAGCCGACAGCCCGGCGATTATCCCGGCCAGTACGTCACCCGTCCCGGCTGAAGCCAGCCCCGGATTGGCATAAGGACTGACCCGGCACCGGCCGTCGGCGGCGGCGATAATGCTGTAAGCCCCTTTCAAGACGACCGTTTTCCGCCACTTGGCGGCGAACTTCTGTGTAATATTGAGTCTGTCGGATTGAATATCTTCAATAGTGAGTCCGCACAAACGGCTCATCTCTCCCGGGTGGGGTGTGAGTATAGCATCATCGTTTACCTGAGCCCACCAATCTGAGACCCCCGCTAATATATTCAAAGAATCAGCATCCAGCACTAATCTGGGCAATTCTTCTTGGCCGATTAAAGAGCCTACAAACTCGGCGGTCGCCGGGTCCTGCCCCAGACCACACCCTATCAGGAGGGTATTATATTGCCGGTGATTATCGTTAATGATCTTGACCGCCTCGGTGGAAATGATACCAGGCCGGCTTTCCAGCAATGGCAGATAGGTAGCTTCGGTAAGCTTGGCGGCCAGTACCGGCTGCAGGCTTTCGGCGATAGCCAGGGTTATCAGTCCGGCCCCCGCACGCATGGCGCCGCTGCAGGCCAGGTAAGCCGCACCGGAATAGTTGATAGAGCCGGCTACTACCAGTGCTTTCCCGAAGGTACCCTTGTTAGCTTTCGGCGGTCTTGACGGCAGGGCGGTTCTAGCCCATTTATCATCGATGAGTTCCAGGCAGATATCGTTAGCCAGCGATTCCGCTATGCCGATATCGACTATCTTGAGTAAACCCACTCTTCCGGCGCCGGGAAAGCTAAACAGCCCCGGCTTGGGAAAGGCCAGTGTCACCGTGACGTTGGCAGTTGGGCAGGCGTCATCGACAGCGCCGGTGTCGGCGTCCATGCCCGACGGTATATCGATAGCGATGATACTTATATTACGCTTTATCTTAGCGTTATTTACCTTTTCCAGCACCTGCTGGAATATACCCGTAAGAGGGCGCATCTTACCCGTGCCCAGCATTCCGTCAACGATACATGTGGCCGATGCTAGCAGTCCGTCGAATATTTCGAGCTTTTCATCGTCGTCGGCCTCGATGCAGGTGATATTTTTATCCCGGATAAGCTTTAGATTTTCATCATCAGCGGATCGCCCGGCGCACAGGTAAACGCTGACTTTCGCGCCCCATTCGTTGAGGTAACGCGCTGCCACCAGTCCGTCTCCGCCGTTATTTCCCGCGCCGATAAGGCACAGGATGTTACGGCTCTCCAGCCTGCCCAGGAAGTTCCGTGTTTCCTCAGCGACCGCTTTACCGGCGTTTTCCATGAGAACGCTGGACGGTGTGCCCTGCCGGGCGCACTCCCCGTCGATGTTTTTCATTTGTTCGGCCGTTACTATTTTCATAGGTAGTTCCGATGAACTGAGTGTATCAATATATTATACTACGGTCAACAAGACTGATTTAGAGTTTATTCCGGTGCAGGACATCCGCCAGCTTACGCTTGGGGACATGGCGCTGCAGGTTCTCGTCGACATGGCTGTCGATAGAATCCGTAGCTACCTCGGCCACCGGACTCTCATCCGGGTAGCCCATCACGATGACCAGCCCGATATCATAATCATCGGATATGTTCAGAATAGTTTTCATACCCTCGGATTGGAACATCATCACCGGACAGCAGCCGATACCCTCTTCCAGGGCGGTCAGTATGACATTTTCGGCAGCCATCGCCACATCATAAAGGCTGATGGTACGACGGTTGGCATCGCCTTCCCTGGACTTGTTGATCAGGATTACCGTGTAGGCCTTGGGGGTGTTTTCCGGGCGCGGCCCGCCCTTTTCCGGCGGCAGCTTTACCGAGCCGCCGATGTTACCGAACATCTTCGGTAATAGATCCGGGTCGTCGACAACGATATATTCGCATACCTGCTGGTTTCTTCCCGACGGCGCCAGGCGCGCGGCGTCCACGCACTTCTCCAGTACCTCGTAGGGCACGGGTTTATCTTTGAATCTTCTTATCGATCGGCGTTTTGTGGCGGCTTCGTATACGTTCATGAGGATACCTCCTTAAGATAATCAGTTTTATTTCCTAATATCCTCTGCAGTCTGTCTATCATCGCCTCCCAGTGCGTACCCCGCCAGTAAATGCGGCGGCAGGTGGGGCATTCCATGTACTGGTCCTGCGTGCCGAAGACGTAAGGCGGCACGCGGTCTTTAACTCCCTCTTTTGTTTGCCCGGTAAGCTCTGCATTACACTCCAGGCAGCGCGTGAAAGGCCGCAGGCTATCGGTAAGGTTAAAAGCTTTTATTACCTGGACTATCTGTTCCTCCGGGATTTCGCTCGAAATAAGGATGGCGTTAATACGGCCGTTCTTGACGACTCTTCTCAGCATAATTTCTGTGTCCCGGGTTAATATCACCCTGTCCTCCGTAAGTGCCTGCCTTACCATGTCGGAATCGTCGCTCCCGTTGAAGAACCGGCTGTCAAAGCCCATCATCCTCAGCCATTTGGTCAGTTTGCCCACGTTATGGTCGATGATAAACCTTATCTCTTCGATAATCCCCTCCCCGCCCCTTTACATCTGTATTCTCATTCCTTCATAGCCAAGGCTGATATCAGCGTTCAAGTCCCCGGCTACTTCGGCAATTTCCTTTTCTATCACGTTCTCTTCGATCGGGTTCATATGCACCGTGATTACCCGGGGCAGATAGCCCCTGATATCGCGGAAGCTCGCCAGTTCCCGACGTAGTAAAGAGGGAGTCAGGTGCTTTCTCTCAATGGCGGTATTCTCCCATTGGTTGGACGCCGTTACCTCGATTATCAGTAACTGCGGTTCTACCTGCCGCCATACTTCTGCCAGACCGGGGCCGGTATCGGATGTGTAGAACATGGTTTTCCCTTCCGGGGAATTAATCTGAAAACCGACCGTCGGCTGGGAATGGTCTACCGGCACCGGCAGCACCTGGTAGCCGCCGATGTTTTCTTCCCGTCCGGCTTCGAGTAATTTGAAATTAATAGCGGGTTTTCCGGGGGGCTCTTCCAGGAACTTGGAATAGACGACGCCATTCAGAAAGTGAGTCGCCAGGGCATCGTGCACCGGCTGCGTGCCGTAAACATCCAGACTTAGCTGGTGCAGGAAAAAGTTCATACCGATGGCCGGTATATCCCGGACGTGGTCGTAGTGCTGGTGGGTAAGCAGGATAGCCTTGAACTTCAGCTGGTCATCGAAACTGAGATTAGAGGTAAGCGCCCCGGCATCTATGGCCAGGATATCGTCAAACAGCAGGGTAACCAATCCCGTGGTTTTCGACTCTATATTATGAGCGCCCAGTATTGTAATATCCATTTTCGTCGTGGTTTTCCTCTTAAGTAATTTTGATATCTCGGTGTTGCCTGTATCAAATTTCTATGGAGGCGTTGGCTTCATAAGTTATTAAATATATAGCGGTGGCGTTCGCTCCTCCGGAACCACCGATACTGGCACTTATTCCTTCGATTTTTGCCCCTTTCTCTCGTAACTTGCTCAAGATTTCATTGATACGTTGCGAATCCTTTTTTTCATCAAATTTTCCGCTTATACTCTGAAATGAAGCCAATTGCACAAATATACTCATTCCAAACCTCCTCCATTGCTATCCCGTTACGTTAAAAGGATTGTACCTGGTCTTGTAATCGTAGGTGTCGATTCCTTCACTCTTTTTTAGCCAGTTGACGATAGCGTAGGTGGCCGGCGTGGCCACTACCTCGATGCCTGTCTTGAAGAGCCAGTGGTGCCATATCATCGTAAGCACCGGCGAACCCGTGTTGCTGAAAGACGCGGTGATAAAAACCACGGTGTCCAGCCCTTCACCTATAATTGTCGAGGCTATCGTACGGCTCCACAGCCAGCGGCCTTTGGTGAGTATTTTCATCCGGGCCAGCACGAAGGAATTGGCGAACTCACCGACGAGATAACCGGCTAACGAGGCGGCCAGCAGGCGGGGCGCGTAACCCAGTATGGTCTCGTAGGCTCCCTGCGCCTGCCAGAAATCGGCTGCCGGCAGGAGCTGTCCTATCCAGGCAAAAAACACGAAAACCAGGTTGCAACCGAACCCTAGCCAGATAACCTTCCGAGCTGTCTTGTAGCCGTAGACCTCGGTAAGAACGTCGCCGAAGATATAGCTTACCGGAAATACAAATATTGCCGCCGGAACGATAAAGAATCCCAGGCTGACAATCTTTACAGCGATGATATTGGCGGTAATCAGGCAGGTGATAAACAGGGTGGTGATTATCACCAGTCGGTAAGATATATTCATTTTTATATCCAGCGTCGGTGGCGGAAGAAAATAAGCATACCGCCGGCAATGGCAGCCATGATCACCAGCAGCACGATAAAGGCGACGGGTTCACCCGCGTCAATGCCGCCCGGCAGCACGACATTCATACCAAAAAGGCTGGAAACCAGCAGGAACGGGAGAATTATCGTGGAAAAGATGGTCAACAGGCGGGTAACCCGGTTGATGCGATAGGTGGCCAGCGTATAGTCGGCGTCCTTGTAAACCTCAATGATATCCTGGACCTCATCCAGCGTTTCGCATATCTTATTAATGTGGTCCATGAGGTCGTTATAGTAGGCCTGTACATCTACTTTGCTGAAGCGTTTCAGCTTATTTTCCATTTCAATGAAAATAGCCCGGGTCGGGAACATGACGGCGCGCTGGGTGATGACATCCCGCCGGATGATACTCAGTTCTTTGGCAGCTTCGACGTCCTCGTCGAAGACACTATCCTCAACTGTCTCTATCAGACTTAGTATCTTGTCCAGTACCGGGAAATAGGAGTCGATAGCCCGGTCGAGGATACGGTAGAGTAGGAAGCCGGAGCCGCTGCTGAAATATTCTTCCCTCGCATCTTCGTTAGCCTGGCAATCGCGGAACAGCGCTACCAGGGTTTTCAGCTCTCCGGTATGGAGGGTAACAATGAGATTATCGGCGATAAATGCCGACCACTGCCTTTTACTGCTGATGCGGGTTTCTTTATCGTAAAAGGGGAAGTGAAAGACGAAAAAGAGGTACCCCGGAAAAACGTCTACTTTGGGCAGCTGCTTCCGACTCACACAGTCGTCGAGGGCCAGGGGGTGAAAATTATACTTTTCCGCCAGGTAGTCCGTCTCAAGTTCGGTGGGGGATTCAATATTGACCCAGGTAAGACCACCCCAGGTTATTTCTTCCACGCGCAACGATCCTTCCGGGACCTGGGCGGTTTCGGTTTTGCTTTTCGTTCTCCGACGTCGGTTGATTAGTCTGGCCATGACCCTTTACCTCATAGTCAAAAGCTCTAACGTATTTTAGCACAATTGTATCTCCAGAGGAATACCCGGCGCTTTCATTTGTTATCATCTGACCGGTTTGATACACTTGTATCAGTATGAAAGCCAAAACGGGCCCCGGTATCTGGAACAGGTTCAGAATCGGTCTGAAGAAATGGCTGGGCATGAAAGTCTTATTGTGCGATAGTTGTAAGTGGAACTGGCGGAGTGCCTGCAAGAGGCCGGAGCGCCCCCGTGCCACCTGGTGCCCGGACTACGAAAAGCGGGGATAGACATCCCGTAGCTTTTTTATTCTCACTCACTAGAGTATTTTCCTAGTTCTGCCAGGCAATCAACAATCCTCGGTATTATATACCTGGTCGCATGAGGACGGGTATTACAGCACGTTTTGACGATTAGTTTACCGCCGCAATACTCATCCGCAAGTTGTTTCATGATTCGCGCCAATCTGGGATAAGCGTTCTCGGTCAGGGCAGCTGTACCGTAGCTGTCCTGGTGAGTGTCCATGCCGCACAGCCAGTATAGAAGTTCCG
>DAOUER010000074.1:0-3245 GCA_034430375.1 Dehalococcoidales bacterium | reverse complement strand
TCTTCATTCATAAACTGGCTCTCAATGAACTGGTATTCGTAGTCGGGCGGCAATGGTCCGCCAGGCCACTGCCGGTTCTTCACGTCCAGGATTTCAAGGGCCGCTCCCGATGTCGGTAATCCGGCGTTACACATGTCCGGTTCGAAATCAAGGGTGATTTGCCGCATGGTCTTTTTCCAGCCGATGGGGTCGTAATAGGCCGCCGAATTAGGGATACCGTAATATTTACTGGTATTGAGGTTAATGGTAAAAGGTACCCGGTCCGGCACCTTCAGTTCAATGACACCCTTTACCCTCTTTTCCCTCTCCTCGTAGAGTTGCTCGGTGGTCCGGCCGGTTTTCTCCTCTATTTCACTTTTTAAGGCATATAGTTCCTTTTTATATTCTTCCGGTGATGGCGAGGTGGTCATTAATATATCCCCCTGAACTAATCATTTACCCGTGACTAATTAGCCCGATTATATCATAAAGCAGGAAAACTCAGTCAAAAAGACTCTGTATCCAGGTCTGTAATAACCGGTATCCACCGTGGAATTATACGAGTCAGGACACCGGCAACTGACACATGCTATTTATACACGCCGTATTCCTCGACGGCTTCTATCATCGCGCGCAGGTTATCCGGATTACCCTTATTGATGCTGGCTCCTCCGGTCAGGATAAAACCGCCGCCCTTGCCACAAACCTCGATGAGTTTACGGCAGTATTCTTTCACGGCCTGCGGCGTGCCGGTAACGAGTAACGATGTCGGCACATTCCCGACAATACAGGCGATATCACCCAGGACTTCCTTGGCCCGGAACATGTCCGTCTGGTCGAAATGCCACATTACTTTACCCGGCGGCAGGTCTTTGATGATTTCCAGTCTACTATTATATTTACCCTCCGCAAAAAGCATCGGCACGCATCCCTCGCTGATTAATCCCATGATAACCTTCCTGAGCGTCGGCCAGTAGAATTTTTCAAACTGCCGGTTCGACATGAAGGTATCATCGCCTTTGTGGAGAGCGAAAAATACAACCGGCCTCCCGGAAACATCAGCCATCTGTACACCGATTTCGATATTCATCGGCGTCAGTCTTTCCATCGCTTCCAGTAGTTTATCCGGCTGCCGGTACATATCCATGACAATTCCTTTTGTCCCGCGTAAAGTATCCCCTAAAATATCAAACGGGGCATGGGATTGACCGCCCATAAAACTCGGATATCCCGCCGCTATAGCCTCCCGGCTGAACTCCATTAAAGGTTTCTGCCACGCTGATACCTCTTTACCGTAGTCAATCATAGCTTGAAGGGCCGCCTGGAAATCCGGCATAACGGTCGGACCCAGGAAGCGGTTGGGCATGCCCAGTATATAGGGCAGCGGCGGGAAATGAACGAAAGGCGCCAATGCTCCCAGGGTACGCGGCAGGTAATAACGCAGACAAAAGTCCGACGGATCATTCATCAGGATATCGTATTCGTCAGCCTTCATGTATTCACCCTCGACAAATTGCTGCATGGCGGCGTCGTCCGGAAGGCCGTGCCCCGGCCACCGTGAGAAATTACTGTTGATGATTTCCGAAGCTTTCCCCGGGAATACCATGGGACCGGTGAATGTATCCGCTTTAAAATCATTAAAAAATCTACGGTAGGCCTGGCAAGTTCTTTCATTATCATACATGGCTTCTTTCAAAGTCATGCCGGCATAATAAAGCGGGAAGGAGCCGGCCGGTAAAGTGAGAGGTACCTGATCGGGCTCTTCAAGAGACAAAACTTTGATAAACCTGTTTACTCTTTTCTTATATCCCTCTTCAGCTTCCGGGCCGGAGAATTGAACATCCGGCGGCGCCAGCCACCGCTTGAATCTTTCAGCACGTTTTTCCTCGGGTGATAATTCCGTGGTATTATTTTTCATTTCTCATCAAACTCCTGATTAAAACATCTATGCGAATATATCATAAGAAGAGATTTGGCACAAATAATTCTTAAAATCCATTATTTCAGGGCTATTCAGTGAAAGTTATTTTAAGGCTATTTCATATATGAATATCTCCGCTTATTACATCCAATAAAAAGCCAGTTAGCTTTAATATTGACTTCTATGTATTAAAGGGTATAAAATTACGCACTTGATAAGTGATTGCTATTTTTTTAAAGGCTGATTATAATCATTCCAATAAGCTATATTTGCCCGGAAAGAACCGATACTCCATTAATAAAAAATGCCTAAAAATTGAAATAAAAGCAAGGCGTATTAACAATGATGAGCAGATAGCTTTCATTGAAAAGGGGGTGATAAATGACACGATAAGGAGACGCCATATTGTCGAGAGTGTACAAAGGAGGTAATAGAAAACAATGAAGAAATTCTGGTTAATCCCTCTAGTAATCGCCTTAATAGGTATAATAATCATCGGTAGTTGTGGTGAATCTACAACAACGCAGCCGACCACGACGCAGCCGACCACGACGCAACCCACCACGACACAACCGACCCAAACCACGCCGGCTGCGGATACACCTGTATACGGCGGCACACTGAGGTGCATTGCGAACGCTATTCCCAATGTTATCGGTTACGCGCCGGAGAAAGCGCCGTCGGATAACTATTACATGCTTCCCGTCATAGAACATTTATGTCAGTGGGGAGACCAATCCGGGAACTTTATCGGGGTATTAGCCGAATCATGGGAAGCCGACCCCGATGCCTTGACCTTCACCTGGCATCTGCAAGAGGACGTCCAATTTTCCGACGGGACTCCCTGGAACGCCGAGGCATTGAGATGGAATTTCCAGTTGGGCATAGACAACCAAACACTTACCGATGCTGCCTACATTGATTCCCTTGAAGTGGCTGATGACCTTACTCTAATAATGAATCTTAATGGCTTCAACTGGTATATGGTCGAAAGCTGGGGATTATTATCTCCCGTTTCGCCCACAGCTTTTATGAACTCGGGGGATACTGAGGAAGAGCGGATTGAGTGGGCACGCGCCAATGCCGTAGGCACCGGTCCCTATGTCGTTGATGATTGGCAGCGGGATGACCATATCAAGTTCGTTAAAAACGAAAACTACTGGCAGGAAGGCCTGCCGTATCTTGACGCTATTGAAATCCGCCTCATATCCGACCCCATGGTAGCGGCTGCCATGATGGAAGCGGGAGAAGCAGACATATGGTTTGCCGTTAACAACCCGCAATATATTCTTGATTTACAGGGAAAGGGGTTAAAGATAAATTATGGCCCCGGCATGTTCCAGTG
>DAOUER010000073.1:0-11476 GCA_034430375.1 Dehalococcoidales bacterium | reverse complement strand
GTGAGCACATGGAGTACGCTCCTCCGGCCCACCAGGGCGATTTCGACATCGTACTCCTGGGCGGCTTTTATCGCTCCCTTGACTACTTCGTGCGGTGCGTAATCACCACCCGCGGCATCAACAGCTATTATCATATTTCGCGGTTTACTCCCTGATTTACGTTTTTGTGTTGGCATATCTGTCCACCCCGGCAGGCATTAGCCTGGTCATCTACCGCATTCCGGTTTAATTAATCCTGAAATTCTACTGATCCCTGCTCCGGCTGAATTCTTCCCGGGCATCGGTTAATACCGCCGGATCTGCCAGAAGGTCGATTACCGTCATAGCCATAGCCCCGGCCGCAATCATAATCGCTTTGAAGCCGGTTTTAGAACCGGCTTCCCGTGCGAATTCCGGCGTATGTATTAATATATCTTCTTCAGTTATCGCTACCAGCGGCTGGATGGTGGGGATTACCCGGCTGACATTACCGACATCGGTACTGCCACCCCAGATAGTATCATCTCCCAGCGGTATTTCACGCCCCAGCGACTGCATATTCTGCTGAAAAAGGTGCGCCATCGTTAGATTGTTATTCATCGCGGCATAACTCACGTTATCCCACCTGTATTGCAGCTCGGCTCCGGTGGCTATTGACGCACCGGTAAAGCAGTCGATAACCCTTTCCTTAACAATTTCCAGGTATTTATCATCCTCGGCCCGCACGAAAAATCTGGCGGCGGTATGTGCCGGCACGATATTGGCCGCCTCACCGCCATCGGTAATAATCCCGTGGATACGGGCTTTATCTTTAATATGCTGCCGGAGAGAATTTATGGCGTTGTAAGATTGAATCATCGCTTCCAATGCATTTATACCGGATTCCGGATCTGCCGAGGCATGGGCCGCTTTCCCGATAAATTCTACTTCCAGCGTCTGGCAGGCCAGTGTATTCATAACCACCGTATTGCCGCCCCCCGGGTGTACAATCATGGCCGCATCGACATCATCAAAAGCTCCCCGGTCTACCATGATGGCCTTACCGCCCAGTAATTCTTCGCCGGGAGTGCCGACAACCAGCACCGTCCCGCCCAAACTATCAACAGCCTGGCGGGCAGCTACCCCGGCGGCCATAGCCGCGGTAGCTATCAGATTGTGACCGCAACCGTGCCCGATTTTCGGGAGAGCATCATATTCTGCCAGTAACGCAATAATCGGTTTGCCCCGGCCGTATTTCCCCTTGAAAGCGGTGGGTAATTCACAGATACCGCGTTCCACAGAAAAACCGTTTTCCTCCAGGTACCCGGAAAGCCATCCGGCCGCCTGTTGCTCTTTAAAGGCAACCTCGGGAGTATCATGTATTTGTCGGCTTAATTCCTCAAGCTCACCGGACCGGCTTTCAATTTCTTTAACTACCGCGTCTTTCACGGCTGTAATTTCCAAACCAGACACTCCTCACGTCGGTGGAGGAATTACGGGAACCCAGTAATCATTATACACATTTGCGGCTACCAAAGACAAAGGAAGGGTGATGATATGAGCCGATATTCCGCTGATAAGACATCGGTTTTGATAAAAGCCCCGGGAGGAATATATCGCCGGTTAACCATGTTTTTCAATGAATATCTGAAAAACCAGGATGATGATAAGGTCGAAATATTTATTATCCAATACGGCCGGGATTCCTCTTTTTCAGCGTAACATTACTTGCATCCTGTCATATGCTGTGTTATAATCTGCTTGACAAGATAAGATGTTTTAGTAGTGAAGTGGGTTTGATTCCCACTTTTTTGTTAACAATTTATTTTAATTCGGAGGTTATAATCCGAGATGAAGAGCGAATTTTTGCTCGCCATAACTCAGCTTTCGGCGGAGAAGAATCTACCGAAAGACGTGGTTTTGACCGCCGTTGAAGCGGCCCTGGTATCGGCCTATAAGAAAGATAACTTCAACCCTACCCAGAATATCGCCGTTAAGATTGACCCCAACAGCGGCAAGGTGGAAGTATGGGCGGAAAAAACCGTCGCCAGGCTGGCTTCGGATAGACTCACCGAAATTTCTCTGCGGGATGCCAAGAAAATTAAAGAGGATGTTGAGGTGGGGGACACCCTCATGATAGAATCCACCCCGGCCAACGCCGGGCGGATCGCTGCGCAAACCGCCAAGCAGGTTATTCTCCAGAGGCTGCATGAAGCGGAACACAGCGCCATTTTTGAAGAATTCGCTGATAGAGAAGGGGATGTGGTCAGCGGCGTGGTGCAGCGCTTTGAACTCGGGCAGGTTTACATTGACCTGGGCCGGACCGAAGCTATATTACCTCCTTCCGAGCAAGTGCGTACCGAACGCTATCGCGTCGGACAGCGGTTGAAGGTTGTCCTGCTGCAGGTAGCGCGTACCAGTAAAGGACCCAAGGTAATCGTATCCCGTTCTCATCCCGAACTGCTGCGGCGACTTTTTGAAATGGAAGTCCCGGAAGTATACAACGGCACGGTGGAGATAAAGGGTATTGCCCGTGAAGCCGGTTTCCGGAGCAAGATTGCCGTAGCGGCCAAGCAGGAAGGCATCGACCCCGTCGGTTGTTGTGTCGGCCTGCGGGGTATCCGGATTCAGAACATCGTCAGCGAACTGAACGGCGAGAAAATAGACGTCGTTATGTGGAATCCCGATACCACTGCCTTTATCGCCAACGCCCTCAGTCCCGCCCACATAATATCCGTGGAACTGAATGAGAAAGAACAGGCGGCCACGGTGATAGTGCCGGATAAGCAATTATCCTTGGCAATAGGAAAAGAAGGGCAGAATGCCCGGCTGGCCGCCAAACTCAGCGGGTGGCGAATTGATATCAAGAGCGCCTCCATTGCCGAGACGGAGAAAAAGCCGGCGCCGGCGGTAGCCGAGGTCAAAGAAGTTGCAGCCGAGTTGGCGGAATCGACCCCGGATGAGGCCGAGGAAGCCGTCGCCGGTGAAGAAGAAGCGGTAATCGAGGAAATACCGGAAGATATCACGGCTACCCTCGAAGCGCTGGAGCTTGAGGAAGAAGCCCCCGCCGAAGAAGAAGAGGCAGAGGTAGAAGAGGAAGAAGAAGTCGGCGAAGAGCTAATTATGCCCCTGCAGATGTTCGCGACACCGCCTGAAGACAACGGTAAGCCCCAGCTGCGATTTGCCGAAGATATTATGCCCGGTAGACGTGGCAGATCAAGTACAAAAACAGAGAAAACCAAGAAAAAGAGGAAGGGTTCTTACGTTAAAGACACCAGCGAAGAAGGTGTTAAAGTGAGAAAGGGCCAGAAGGATTACACCATCGAGGAAGATGAAGAATTCACTTAATACAAACTCTGCCGGCGCAAAACACACCCCGCAACGCACCTGTGTTGCCTGCAGACAGGTGAAAACTAAAAGAGAAATGGTGCGTCTGGTGCGTATACCCGACGGCAGCGTTGAAGTGGATGATACCGGCCGAAAGAGCGGGCGCGGAGCTTATATATGCCCGACCCGGGACTGCTGGGATAAAGCTCTGACGGGAAAACATCTGGAACGCACTTTACGAACTGACATTAAGGAAGCCAACCGCAGGGAGCTCGAATTAGCCGGCCGGTCCCTGATTAAAGGAGAGAATTAGTGCCCAAGACCAGCCAACCCGACGATGTTGCTGAAGTTGCGGCGGAAAAACCCGCGAAGAAGGCAGCGACGCCCAAGGTGCCTGTTATCGATATTCCCGATTCCATGGGAATCCGGCAGCTGGCTGATCTGCTGAATACCGATTCCATCCAGATTATCAAGCAATTGATGAGAAACGGCATCATGGCTAACATCAACCAGGTTATTGATTACGAGACGGCCGCCGCGATAATTACCGCCTTCGGTGGTAAACCCCGTCTCAAGCCGTTAAAAGAACAGCGCCTGGCCAGTGCCGCCGCGGAGAGCAAGAAGCTTAAGAAACAATACGGCAAGGATACGAAAGGACTGCAGCCCCGCCCGCCCGTAGTAACCGTTATGGGACATGTTAACCACGGCAAGACCAAGTTACTCGATGCCATCAGGGAAACCAACGTCGTCGATTCGGAAGCCGGCGGAATAACCCAGCACATCGGCGCTTACCAAGCGACCATCGACGGTCAAAAAATTACTTTTCTGGATACACCGGGTCACGAAGCGTTCACCGCCATGCGGGCCCACGGCGCTAATATAACCGACATTACCATCCTGGTGGTTGCCGCTGACGACGGTGTTATGCCACAGACCATAGAAGCTATCAATCACGCCAAGGCTGCCGAAGTACCTATCGTGGTGGCGATTAATAAAATCGACAAGGAAAACGCCAATCCCGACTTGGTAAAACAACAGCTTAACGAAGCCGGCCTGGTGATCGAAGAATACGGCGGCAATACCGTCAGCCTGGAAATCTCCGCTAAGGAGAAGGTGGGAATATCCGAGCTCCTGGAGAGTCTGCTGCTCGTGGCGGAGATGGAAGAACTGAAAGCATCTCCGGACCAGTTGGGCGCCGGCGTGGTCATTGAAGCCGAAATGGACAAGACCCGCGGACCTATGGTAACCGTACTGGTACAAACGGGAACCCTGAAAACCGGCGATACTGTTGTCGTCGGGAGTACCTGGGGCCGGATAAGAGCCATGTTCAACGACCTCGGGAAGCGCGTTACTAAAGCCGAACCGTCAACTCCGGTAGCCATTCTGGGACTAAACGAAGTACCCCGGGCCGGAGACACGCTGACTGCTGTCCGCGACGAACAACAGGCTCATAAATTGCTGGCCAAGAAGCAGGAAGAAATGGAACGCCAAGCCGCCTTGAGCCGGCAATCGGTGAACCTGAATAACCTTTACGACCAGATAAGCTCCGGCGAGGTCAAAGAGCTTAACCTTGTCCTCAAGACCGATGTCCAGGGAAGCATCGAACCCATACGGCATTCACTGGAACAACTCGATAACGACGAGGTAAAAGTACGTATTATCCACAGCGGCACCGGCAATATCACCGAAAGTGACGTTATGCTGGCCATGGCATCCAACGGTCTTATCATCGGCTTTAACGTCAGCGCTGAAGAAGGAGCCCGCCTGGCGGCATCCCGTCAGGGAGTGGATATACGGTTTTATGACGTTATCTATACGCTATCGGATGACGTTAACAAGGCCCTGAAAGGCATGCTTGAACCCAAGTACGAGGAGGTAATCGAAGGACGGGCGGAGGTCCGGGCCGTCTTTTCGGCGGGGAAGGGTGCCAAGGCCGCCGGTGTTTATGTTACCGATGGCAAGGTCACCCGTAATTCATCGGTCAGGGTTATCCGCGGTAAAGAGGTACTGGCGGAATCGACCGTAAGCAGTCTCAAGCGTTTCAAGGATGATGCCCGGGAAGTCACCACCGGCTACGAGTGCGGCGTGGGCGTCAAAGATTTCAGCGACTTTGCCGAGGGCGATACGCTTGAATTTTATAAAATGGAAAAATCCGGGTAAATATTCCTGCCGGATTTAGTGATATGGCACATCGTATTGAAAGGGTAAACACCCTTATCCGCAAAGAAATCAGCGAACTCATCCAGCAGCAGCTCCGGGACCCGCGTTTAGATGACTTTATTGCCGTCACGGAAGTATCGACTTCACCGGACTTGCGGCACGCTAAGATTTTTGTCAGCAGCATGGGCGGCAAGCAGGAACAACACAAAATACTGGGCGTGTTGAATTCAGCGGCCGGCTTCCTGCGCACCGAACTTGCCGGTAAAGTAACACTGCGCCGTATTCCAGAGTTGAGTTTCGCCTGGGACGACTCCATTGAGCATGGCGACCACATCCTGCAGCTACTGGACCAGGTAAAAACCGAGCAAGAAGAGCAATAACCGTACCAATGAAGCTCTATCATCGATTAACTACCCTCCGGTTGCCCGAAAGATATATAATCCTGATTTGAGGACCTGTTTTGGACGGAATACTCAATATTGATAAACCCGCGGGGAAAACATCGTTTAAAATCGTGGCCCTGATAAGACGTTTAAGCGGTGAAAAACACGTCGGGCACGCCGGCACGCTGGACCCGGATGCCACCGGCGTTCTTCCGGTATGCCTGGGACAGGGTACCAGGATTATTGAATACCTGATGGATACCACCAAGGATTACCGGGCCCGGATTGAATTCGGTACTTCTACCGATACCTATGACCGCAGCGGTCGGATTACACGGCAAGGTGATATTTCGGATATCAACCGAAGCATTGTTGAAACAGCACTTGCAGCGTTCCGCGGTAAAATCGAGCAGACGCCGCCGATGTACAGCGCCCTGAAACATAAAGGACAACCGCTTTATAAATTAGCCCGGACGGGCATTAGCATTCCCAGGAAAAAGCGCCGGGTAATAATCCATCGCTTAAAACTGGTTTACTGGCGGAAACCGGTAGCCACGGTAGACATCGAATGCAGCAAGGGTACCTACGTACGTTCGCTGGCCCGTGACCTGGGCGAATACCTGGACTGCGGCGCCCATTTAAAAAGCCTGGTGCGTACCCGGTGCGGACTCTTTAGTATTAATGATGCCGTTTCAGTCCCACAATTGAAACAGGCTTTCCGGGATGATAACTGGGAGCAGTATCTCCACCCTATCGATATTGTCCTCCGTGACTTCCCGGCTATAGTTATTAATCCTGATAGCGAGGACGATATTAAAAATGGTAAACTGCTGTTTCCCGGACACTATAAGACTGATGGAGTGATAACAGGAGATTCGTCAAATTACAGCCGTGCCTATTCCGGTGACGGGCGTTTCCTGGGCATCCTCCGCCGGACTAAAGACGAGGGAGTCTGGCAACCGAAGAAGGTATTTATATAGTGTTTTATCCCACCCGCCCACCTGTTAAGTAAAAGAGGGGCTTCGTCCCTCTTAAACACCACTGAGGAGAAAGAAATCTGTTCCCTCCCTATGAGAAAAGAGGAAGAGCTTCTCTCATTGCGCAGAAGGGAGGCAATTTCCCGGCCCGGCAGCGGATGATAAGGGGCGGCCTGGGTGGGAATAGATATTTTATCCGGGTTGGTGGGCAGGGGAAAAATAAAAAGAACATGTCCACGTCACTCGGTACTTCTGCCTTGACAATCACGCCTGAAGAGGGTATATTCAAACGGATGCATTGGATAATAATCCGGGGCATCGCACGAGAAAGGGGAAAGATAGAAAATGGGAAAGATAAACGTAGCTATCATCGGCGTGGGCAATTGCGCTTCATCGTTAGTTCAGGGTGTTCACTACTATAAAGATGCCAAAGATGATGAATTCGTCCCCGGGTTGATGCACGTCAACCTCGGGGGTTACCACATCAGCGATATCAATTTCGTAGCCGCCTTCGACATCGATAAAAACAAGGTGGGTAAAGACCTCGCCGAGGCTATCTATACCGAGCCGAACAACACCTACAGGTTTTGCGACGTACCGCCTACCGGTATCAGGGTGGAAAAGGGCATGACCCACGATGGCCTGGGTAAATACCTGTCGCAGATAATCCAGAAAGCGCCCGGCCCGACATCCGATATCGTGGGTATCCTCAAGGAAACAAAAACCGATGTGGTTATCAGCTACCTGCCGGTAGGCAGTGAGGAAGCCACCAAGTGGTATATCGAGCAGATACTCGATGCCGGCTGCGGGTTCGTCAACTGCATCCCGGTTTTTATTGCTAAAGAAAAATACTGGCAGAAACGCTTTGCCGACCGCGGCCTGCCCATCATCGGCGACGATATAAAGTCGCAGGTGGGCGCCACCATTACCCACCGTCTGCTGGCCCGGCTTTTCATGGACCGGGGGGTAAAGCTGGAACACACCTACCAGCTTAACTTCGGCGGCAATACCGATTTTTTGAATATGCTGGAACGGGAACGGCTCGAATCCAAGAAAATATCCAAGACATCGGCAGTTACCTCTCAGCTGAATTACGAGATGAATCCAGATGATATACACGTAGGTCCCAGCGATTACGTACCCTGGCTGAAAGACCGCAAGTACTGCCATATCAAGATGGAAGGACGCACCTTCGGTGATGTTCCGCTGACAATCGATATGAAGATGGAGGTCTGGGACAGTCCCAACTCGGCCGGGGTGGTAATTGATGCCATACGGTGCTGCAAACTGGCTTTGAACAACGGTCTCAAAGGACAGCTCGACGCGCCATCTGCCTATTTCATGAAGTCGCCGCCGGTGCAATATACCGACGACGAAGCCCGTAAGATGGTAGAAGACTTCATAAAAGCCACGGCTTTACCAGCACCAACGAAAAAACAGGAGATAGCTAAGTAGCTGCCCATGAAAATAGCCCTGGTATCCCCTTATGACTTTGCCTATCCCGGCGGCGTAGTCAACCATATCTCGTGCCTGGAAAAGCAATTCACCCTGATGGGCCACGAGGCCAAGATAATCGCCCCGGCGTCAGAGGCGATGCACACCCTGGGCGACCGCTTTATACGCATCGGCATGCCCCGTTCTTTCCCCGTCAGCGGCTCCATCGCCCGTATTACCGTAGCCGTGAGGATAGAGGCCCAGATAAGAGAGGCTTTCGCGAGAGAAAAATTCGATATCTGCCACCTCCACGAACCGCTGATGCCAACCCTGAACACCACCACCCTCCAGATGCATCTGTCACCGATGGTGGGCACCTTCCACGCCTCGGGAGCCAAGCCCTGGTACACGTTGTTCGGGCCGGTGGTAAAGTTTTACCTGGACCGCTGGTTCAATAAACTCGACGGCCGTATCGCCGTCTCCAAGACAGCTATGGACTACGTTAACTGCTACTTTCCCGGTGAATATGTTATTATTCCCAACGGGATCGAGACCGGGCATTTCAACTGTAATGTTCAACCGATGGAACAATACAACGACGGCAAACTCAATATCCTGTTCGTAGGCCGCCTGGAAAAACGAAAGGGCTTCGACTACCTGCTCAAAGCCTTTAAACAGGTACTCAAGGAGACGCCAGCCTGCCGCCTGATTGCGGTCGGACCCGGTACCCGACTCCGCAGGAAATACGAAAAACAAATAGCCAGGGATAGCGTTAAGAATGTTGTTTTCGCGGGGTACGCGACTTTCAATGAATTGCCCCGGTATTACCAGACGGCCGATATCGTGTGTTTTCCGGCTACCGGCCGTGAAAGTTTCGGTATTGTTCTGCTGGAGGCTATGTCCGTCGGGAAGCCGATAATCGCCACCGCCATCGACGGTTTTGCCAATGTCATGACACACGGCACAGAGGGCCTCTCGGTGCCGCCGCGGGACGTGGACAAATTAACGGAATCTTTACTTACCCTGATTGAAGACAAGTCACTCCGGGAGCAAATGGGGGCCAGCGGCAAACAGAGAGCGCAGATATACGACTGGTCGCACATTGCCCAGAGGATATTGGATTTTTATCAGGAAACGCTGGATAAGATGGCTGCTGCAAAGACCCCCACCCGGCCAAGTCATGCCGGCGCAGCCACGGGAAAGTAATAAATAATGGCCGGATTAGCCGGAGCCCGAATAGTCCTCTCAAACTATGTTACACAGCCAGTAGTCAAACTCCTAGCTAAAACCCCGCTTACCCCGAACGCGATATCCTGGCTCGGGTTCCTGATAACCATCGGGGCGGCGGCCTTGATAGGAACCGGACATCTCCTGGCCGCCGGAGTCGTCGTGCTTTTCGCCGGGCTGTTCGATATGCTGGACGGGGCGTTGGCTCGAGCTACTAACAAGGTCACCCGATTCGGCGGTGTTCTCGATTCTACCCTGGACCGGCTTTCCGAGGCGGCTTTGCTGTTGGGAATCCTGGTGATTTACGCAAGGGGGCAGCAGGTCGGCGAAAGCATCCTCGTTGGTCTGGCACTCACCAGTTCGATAACGGTCAGTTACCTGCGTTCGCGTATAGAAGCCCTGGGAATTGACTGTAAAGTAGGCTGGTTCACCCGTCCCGAGCGCGTTATTGTCCTGGCGCTGGGCCTGATGCTGAGCCAGTTCCAGTATGTCCTGGTTATCGCCCTGTCAATCATCACCTTTTTCAGTTTTTTTACCGCCGGGCAGCGGCTTATTCATGCCTGGCAGCAGACCAGGAATTGACACTGATACACCGTTTTTAAGGAGAAAAAACAATAGACAATCTATGTCCGCGGGAGTAGAATTCTGCTGGATTTAGAAAATTGGAGGAAAACATGCCGGTTGTAGCTGCTATCGGAGCGCAATGGGGAGATGAGGGTAAAGGAAAAGTCGTCGATATGCTGGCGGCACAGGCCAAATACGTGGTACGGTTCTCCGGCGGGGATAATGCCGGACACACGGTGGTCAATCCACTCGGAGAATTCAAGCTGCGATTGACGCCCTCAGGTATTTTCTACCCGGAGGCTACCTCTATCATCGGCAACGGAGTGGTATTAAATCCGGCCGTGTTGAACAGCGAGATAGATGGATTAAATGCCCGTGGTATCGATACTTCAAAGTTATTGATAAGCGACCGCGCTAACCTTATCATGCCCTATCACATCGCCGTTGAAGGACTGGAGGAAGAAGCTCTCGGGGAGAAAGCCATCGGTACCACCCACAAAGGCATCGGTCCTGCCTTCGCCGATAAGGTAGCCCGGTACGGTGTCCGGGCCGGCGACCTTCTGGACAGAGAAATCCTGCGTGACCGGCTGGCTTCGGCACTGGAATACAAGAATAAGATACTGACTAAAGTATACGGTAAAGAACCTTTATCTTTCGCTGAAATATACCGTCAGTACTGCGCTTACGCCGACCGCTGGGCACCCAATATTTGTGACACTACCCATGTCCTGGCGAAAGCTATTGAACGCAATGAGCCGATTCTGCTGGAAGGAGCGCAAGGATTCCTGCTGGACCCGGATTTCGGCACCTATCCCTTCACCACCTCGTCATCGCCGACGGTCGCCGGCGCCTGCCTGGGCTCTGGTATCGCCCCTACCCGTCTGACTCATGTCCTCGGTGTGTTCAAAGCTTACCAGACCAGGGTCGGGGCCGGTCCGATGCCCACCGAACTGGAAGACGCCACGGGAGAAATGATACGAGAACTAGCCCAGGAATACGGCACGGTCAGCCAGCGTCCCCGTCGTTGTGGCTGGTTTGATGGCGTGGCCGCCCGGTTCAGTGCCAGGATTAACGGATTAACCTCGGTAATCATTACCCGACTCGACATGCTGGATAAAATGCCGGAGATAAAAATCTGCACCGGATATGAAGTGGACGGTAATACCATCGACTACTTCCCCGCCAGTATCCCCGTACTCGAGAAATGCCAGCCTATCTACGAGACGCTTCCTGGCTGGGAAACTCCTACCAGTGATTTCCGCATTTTTGAAGACCTGCCCGAAAACGCCCGGAAATACGTGCACCGATTAGAAGATGTTATCGGTTGTCCGGTAAGTATGATTTCGGTGGGTAAGCATCGGGATGACACCATCGTCAGGCAATCGGTTTTTTAGTCCGGGAGTATAATGACGATCATAAGAACGGCTACCGAGAAAGATATTCCCC
>DAOUER010000072.1:0-2026 GCA_034430375.1 Dehalococcoidales bacterium | reverse complement strand
TCGACGGGCGATATGCGGTCTGCTTCAAGGTGGAAACGCATAACCATCCTTCGGCGGTGGAGCCTTACGGCGGCGCCGCCACCGGGATAGGCGGTGTCATCCGCGACCCGCTGGGCACGGGGATGGGTTCCAAGCCGATAGCCAATACGGATATCTTCTGTTTCGGACCGCCTGATTTCCCCCACGCCGATCTTCCCAAGGGCGTATTGCATCCGCGCCGGATTTTCAAAGGCGTCCGCGCCGGTGTCGCCGACTACGGCAACCGCATGGGCATCGCCACCCTCAACGGTGCCGTGCTGTTCGATGAGCGTTACCTCGGTAATCCGCTGGTGTTCTGCGGCACCGTCGGCCTGATGCCAAAGGATATGAGTCAGATGGGCCAGCAGAAAACCGGCGACCTCGTCGTGGTGGTGGGTGGTAAAACCGGTCGTGATGGTATTCACGGTGTTACCTTCGCTTCAGGAGAACTCAATAAAGAATCGGAGGACATCTCCTCAAGTTCCGTGCAGATAGGCAACCCCATCGTGGAGAAGAAGGCCCTGGACGCCATTATTAGAGCCCGCGACCTGGGCCTGTACAGTCGTATACAGGACTGCGGCGGCGGCGGATTGTCTTCGGCTGTAGGAGAGGTCGGTGAGACGACCGGCGTACGAGTCGACCTCGAAAAAGTACCCCTGAAATACTCCGGACTTTCCTATACCGAGATATGGGTATCCGAGTCGCAGGAAAGGATGCTGCTGGCGGTCCCGCCCGATAAAATAGAACAATTACTGAAGCTTTTCGGCGATGAAGACGTTGAAGCCACCGTTATCGGTGAATTTACCGATGACCGGCGACTCCAGCTTTATTATCACGGCAACAAAGTTGCCGACCTGGACATGGATTTCGTCCACAGCGGTCTGCCACAGCTGGAGCGGGCCGCGGCCTGGGAAGCCCCGGATAATCCGGAGCCGGATTTCTCGCCACCGGAAAACCTAGAAGATGAATTAAAACAGATACTCGGAGCCTGGAATGTCTGCAGTAAGGAATGGGTTATCCGCCAGTACGACCATGAAGTGCAGGGCGGCAGCGTCCTGAAACCACTCGTCGGCGCCGCCAGTGACGGTCCCGGCGATGCCGCCGTTATCCGGCCCCTCCCCGATTCATCCCGAGGCCTGATAATCTCCAACGGCATCAATCCCAGGTACGGTGATATCGATACCTACTGGATGGCCGCCTCGGCCATCGATGAAGCCCTGAGGCAGGTAATCGCCGTCGGCGGCAGCCTGGAGCAGGTAGCCCTGCTGGACAACTTCTGCTGGGGTAATCCGGAAAAGCCGGACCGCCTGGGCGACCTGGTGAGGGCGGCGCAGGCCTGCTACGATATCGCCGTTGTTTACGGCACGCCTTTCATCTCCGGCAAGGACAGCCTCTATAACGAATACGAGACCGGTGAAGAAAGTATCTGTATTCCCCCCACGCTCCTCATATCCGCCATGGGGGTGATGAAGGATGCTGCCAGGGCGGTATCGATGGACTGCAAGCAGGCGGGTAACCTGGTATACATTATAGGGGATACTTATAACGAGCTGGGCGGTTCGCAATATTACGCCCTTCACGATAGCATCGGGAACAACGTCCCGAAAGTCCACCCGGAAAAGGGAAAGAAGCTGATGGACAGCCTGGCAGCGACCATGAACAAAGGCTTAGTCAAAGCCTGCCACGACCTCAGCGAGGGGGGAATCGGGGTGGCCTCCGCCGAGATGGCCTTCGCCGGTGGTCTGGGTATGGAAATCAACCTGAGCAAAGTCCCGCTGGGAGAACCCGTTGACCGCGATGATTTTATTCTTTTCTCGGAGTCGAACACCCGTTTCCTGGCGGAAATAGCCCCGGAAAATAAAGCAGAATTCGAGCGGATGATGACCGGTTCGAGCTTTGCCGAAATAGGGAAAGTAACCGATGATGGGCAGCTGGAAGTTACCGGTCTTGAGGGTAAACCCATTCTGAATTCGTCGATATCCGATTTGAAAGAGGCCTGGCAGCAGCC
>DAOUER010000071.1:0-23444 GCA_034430375.1 Dehalococcoidales bacterium | reverse complement strand
GTCGGGGGCATGGTTGACAGGGCCACCTGTCGAATAGGTTACGGTGAGAAGTGGCCGGTATGCCACAGTTGCAAAATCACTGGAATAGACGGCGACACCATCGCTGTCTGTCGGCAGGAAAATCCAACCGTAGTTCGCTGTACCATCCGACCAGCGCTGCAGGCTGTCGGTCACATCGATCGTGTACTGTGTGCTTAATGCTATCGCGGGTGCCGAGTCAATCAAGGTAGAATAGTATTCATCCGCCTGAACTCCTGCCTCTCCGCCGAAGTTGTTCCAGGTGACGGTGGCTCCGGGCCAGTCGACCAGACTCTCATACACATTGGCGGGATCGCCATAAGCGGTTGAGCCCGAATCCAAATCAGTGGTCATATAAGTCAGGCTGGCGGAAGTAATTGTCGTCCCATCTGGAATTGGTCCACCTTCGGAAATGAAAATATCTGTAAAGCGGATCAGCGTTATTTCGTCGTTGGTAGTGCCAGTGTTCTCATCCCACTCAAGGTCTGTGTTGGTGCTGTAATTCGTATCACCCGCGGTTGTCCCGCGGATGAAGGTATCTATGGTGCCGGTATAACCGGAGACACCCTGCTGGAAAGTCTCTGTGGTGGTTGGGCCGGTGCTGGCTTCCTCCTGCAGCATAAACACGTCAAATGCGTACGCCTTATTAGCATCGGCAGTCGAGTGGGCTTCGGCCCGCACCGTGAAACTGCCGTCAGAGCCGGGTTGGATATTTGTCCAGCGAGCCACGTAACCTTCATCGTGATTGTCGCCCGTGTTGAACCATACACTGAGGTTGTTAATCTCGTTAACGCCCGTAGTGCTGGCGTTGGTTGCATCAACGACACTGGAAAGGGTATAGATTGTGTAGCGTTCCGTGTAAGAAGCGTTATATCTTGAAGCGGAAGTAGCAAAGGTGTATTCCTTGGCCGGGTTCAGGTTGGTAAAGGTCAGGTCGACGTACCAGCCCGAGTCACCATAATAGATTACACCGGTCATATCAGTGAAACCGTGGAAGGTTTCGTAGGCATCCGTTCCTGAGGCCGTATCAGACCCTCCGGTGTCGCTTGACGGCTGCCAGATGACACCACCGGACTCGGTCAGGCTGGCGGTGACTCCAGTCGGGTCTCCGGTAGCCTGGATGAGGAGCTCACCGGACGTATCCCCGGTAAAACCGGAACCAACGCCAAACTCAGTAACGTTAGTGCCGATGTAGGCATCTTCGTCACCATATACGCAGTCGTTGTAGGCTGTCCAGCCTTCGGACGGTAGGGTCGCCGTACCACTGACGGCCACGTTCTTGGTCGTGGCTCCGCTGCTGGTATGGGCAATAT
Source organism: Dehalococcoidales bacterium (assembly GCA_034430375.1). Classification (GTDB taxonomy): domain Bacteria; phylum Chloroflexota; class Dehalococcoidia; order Dehalococcoidales; family RBG-16-60-22; genus W425. The sequence continues at coordinate 22,113 of DAOUER010000071.1, read as the reverse complement.
CCCCGCTGGAGGTTCCTTCATCAGCGCGGTTGAAATGTACATAAATGGGCGTCGCTGCTACAGAACCACCTGACTCTGGTAATACCAGGGAAGGTCCAAAACCGCTGCCGCTGGTGGTTGAAATCTCAAAATCAGCCGGAGCCGTAATCGTAATATCATCCGTCAGATTAGTGCCGGACACCGTATAGCTTTGTTCTGCCGAGTCTACACCCGGTTCACTGCTGAAGGCATCTAACGGTGTGCCCGAGATAGTGATGGTTGGGTCGGTACTCACTACCTCCTGCTCCAGCATGAACACACTGAAACCGTAAGCCTTGTACTGGATACCGAGGTTATCCGATTCGGCGCGAACTGTGAAATCGCCGTCCGGGCCAGGCTGGATACCTGTCCAGCGCGCTACATAGCCATTTACAGTGTTATAGCCAGTACAAAATGATACGGACTCGTTGCTATTAACCGTCACACCCGAAGTGCTGGCATTGCTGGCTGCAGCTATATCTAAAATAGTGTATTTCGAAATCCGGTCTGTGTAACCGGCGTCATCTCGATTGGCAGATGTGGCGAAAGTGTAGGTTTTAGCCGGGTTCAGGCCGGTTATGGTCAGATCTATATCCCATCCTTCGCTGCTACCGTAATTTATAACGCCTATTATATTGGCGTTACCGTTGAAGGTGTTGTAGGCATCAGTACCCGAATTGGTTACTGCGCCTTGGGTGGCATACATTGTTGGACCGCCACTGGAGGTAAACGTCGCGGTCACTCCAGTTGACCCGCCAGTGTCAAAGTATTTTAAAGTACCTGTCCCCGATATACCAAGAATATTGGTAGTGTTGGCGGGATTCGTCTGGCCGGATTCCCACGAACAATCGTTGTAGGCTGTCCAGGTTTCGGGCGGTATGGCCGCCGTACCGCTAACGGCAACATCCTTTTGGGTTGCCCCTGAACTGGTATGGGTAATATCCCCGATGGAGGTTCCTTCATCAACGCGGTTGAAATGTACATAGATAGGTGTCGCCGATACTGAACCATCAGATTCAGGTAGAATCAATGACGTAAGAAAACCGCTGCCGCTGGTGGTTGAAATTTTAAAATCAGCCGGAGCCGTAATCGCAATATCAGCCGTCAGATTAGTGCCGGAGACGGTATAGCTCTGTTCCGCCGAGTCTACACCCGGTTCACTGCTGAAGGCATCTAACGGTGTGCCCGAGATAGTGATGGTTGGGTTTGTGACTTCATAGTCGATTACCAGCAGGGGAGCTTCTGTTTCTTCACCATCGAACGCTTCGGCCACGCGCTTACCTTCACCCTCGATAATAATTACCATGGCGTTGCCGCTGGCCCATCCGCCGCGGTCGACTATCTCCTGCACGACCGTGGAGATATCATCAGTCTGGTGTTTTTCGTCTAATGTATCCCAATCCGCGGGGGACCAGGCCACCCAGGCTGAAGTCAGGGCCCGACTCGAGATGTTGTAAGCCGAATCTATAAATGTCGCCGGGTTATCGGCTGCCTGGCCGTAGATAGTCAGATTCGAGGGATTTGTGTTGCCGGTCTCATCGGTTTCAAACTCGATATAGGCGCTCTCGATTGTAGCACCAACCGGCACTTCCACATTCTGGAAGCGCATGCCTACAATTTGATTGGTGGTATCATCACGGATCAACTCCAGGTCGGTGCTGGCTATGTCCATACTGCCATCACTGACTTCCTCCTCCGCGTCGTCAGAGCTTTGATTGACCCGCACTGAGATAATGGTTGGGTCTTCTTCATAGTCGATTACCAGCAGGGGAGCATTCGCCGATTCGCCATCGTGCGCTTCGGCCACGCGCTGGCCGGTACCTTCGATAATAATTACCATGGCGTTGCCGCTGGCCCATCCGCCGCGGTTGACTATCTCCTGCACGACCGTGGAGATATCATCAGTCTGGTGTTTTTCGTCTAATGTATCCCAATCCGCGGGGGACCAGGCCACCGAGGCTGAAGTCAGGGCCCGACTCGAGATGTTGTAAGCCGAATCTATAAATGTCGCCGGGTTATCGGCTGCCTGACCGTAGATGGTCAGTTCGCACGGATTGATATTGGTGGTCTCATCGGTTTCAAACTCGATATAGGCGCTCTGGATTGTAGCACCCGCCGGCACTTCCACATCCTGGAAGCGCATGCCTACAATTTGATCGATGTCTTCGGGGGTAGTAGAATGGATCAACTCTAGGTCGCTACTGGTTATGTCCATAGCGCCGTTGCTGACACGCTCTTCCGCGTCGTCAGAATCCTGGCTGACCCGCACGGTTTCGTTTACGGCAGCTAGTACCCCGCTGCCCATGGGTAACAGGCTCGCTAGAAATACGATTACCAAAAATAGTATTGAAATCCTGCTCATCTTCATCCCGAAATTTCCTCCCAGTTTGATTTGATACCTACCTATTTATTATCCTTGTATAAATAAAAAAACGACCTTGACAAAGGTCGGTTTCACTATTGGCTCCCTACATCTAAAGTGTCCAAATAAAGATGTAGTTCAAAGCTACCTTGAATTCTGGTTAATTAACTATTTGACAGATTACATATACTTATAGCTCTCCTATATATCATCGTTAAAGTCTTCACACAAGAATTCAAAGTGATTCAGGGTCATTATTAGTGTATTAGCGCCTAATATTACTGTCAATCTCACTTTGCTTAACATATCTTAACCAATCCTCCCATGGTGTATTAAGTTTTCATAAATATTTCATTAATCAGGGTAATTTTGGATTATTCCATGAATATTTACCACTATAAATAATAAGCAGGTGGTACTATGTAGTACCACCTGAAGCTAAATTGCATATAATATAGTATTAGTAATTACTTATTGTTAAGCTCGGGGAAAAACCTTTAATATCTTTTAATCAGGATATCAGCGGCATGTAAATCTCCACAACCTGCCATTGGACTTAATATCAAGCTTATAGAGAGTTAGGCTGAACAAAATAAGCTTTTATGCAGTCTTGGGCAATCCGCCCGCCTGCTCCTTAAGTCATAATACGGATAACTCTAACTCTATAGGTGGTATTATTATTAGGGAGAGAGTCAATACTATCCAATATCGATTGTCCCAAAAACGCATGTAACTTACTATTTCTGTATCTAGTTCTAGATCATATTCTGAATCCGTTTTCTTCGAACAAGATAAATAACAAAAGCGGCAATTACTGCGCAAACACCCACAACGGGTCCAGCGATCCACCAGCGGCTTTCTGGCGCAGGTTCTTCCGGTGTTTCCTGAGTGGGGATTTCAGCAATTGTCCCCGGATCCGGACTTGGCTCCTCTTCTACTGCTTCTTTAACGCCCAGGCTACCGGATAATTCATTAACCTCTATTGTCTTATTACCAGCCTCATTAAAGGTCGTTGTAAAGACCACCGTTTCTCTTGAACCTCCTGCTAATGTAATCTCCTTCTCATCTACGACAACACCATTGACCTTGCATACCAGCTGGCATACACCCTCGGTCTCACCGGTGTTATCAATCCTGACCGAAATGTTCACATCTTCACCGATATCTACCTCGTCAGGCGATATCTCTAGCGGACTGATAGTGAAGACAGCCGGTGTTGGTACAATAATTTCCAGCACGGTGAGAGTGTTGGCTTCTCCACCGACCGATACTTGGTATATGCCGGGTTCCAGTCCGTCCAGGTCGAAACTGATGGATATGCTGTCATTCCCGGCAATATCTACTAGTATAGTCTTTTTCGCGGTACTGTTTACCCGTATTGTAGCCTCGTAGGTACCCGGGAAGTCGCCGTCGTTGACGATCGTCGCGGTTACGGTGGCATCTTCGCCTTCGTATATTTCTTCGGGAGTCACGTTAATATCACCCTCACCGAAAAGGGGCGGGAGGTTCTCAATCAAGCTATGCCTGTGGCGGAGAAGGTTGTCAAGCAAACGATGTTGTTGGTTCTACTGAATCTTGGTTGCTGGGTCATCCCCTTCTTGGAGTCGGGAAAGACCCCTGATAACAGCTCCAAGCTGCTCAGGGGTCAAGGACGACAAGCCAGAGGCTACTATGTGTCCATCCTTCAGAGTCACATCCAAACGACCGTCAGTGCTAGCCAACGTACCCCCAACGATGCGTGCCATCTTCTTGTTCCACCAGCGGATACGCTCAGGTTTACGCAGAATCAGCCTCACCAGTGTAGAATAGAGAAGAGTCATAATCATGACAAAAACAAATATTATCGTCAGCCAGTAGGGGTAGAACTCAAGACCTAAAAACATACTATCCCTCCCCCGTTCCAGCCATACAGCCAGAACTCCCGCAAGTGCTACTCCGAACACCAGCTTTTTCACAGAGCCAGTATAGCATACCTACCCACATATCTAAAACCTCCTTAACAACCAAGATTCAGTAATAAGATGTTGTTAATTAGTGAAAGTGATGCACTACTGCTTAAAGGGAAACTGACAACCTTGGGGCAAAATGCACACTGTGGTTTAGAGGATCTTGCTGGGCATGCTCAATCTCAGCCTGGGTAGACCAATAGCGTAGTTGCGTGCAGATTCCATAATATGTCATATCAAGCTCTAAGAAGAATACTTATATTCCGTATGCTCTGAGTAGTAACAATTCGTCATGTTGTTATCCAGTGTGTAATAAACTTTTCAGCGTGTAAAGCAGGTGCTCCTGTGCGGATTCAATCAGCTTTGAGCCAAGAGTATCCCAAAGCTGTTGGAAGGTAGGGACATTCGGGTAAGCAGGAGCCCTTCTCGGGATTTTCAGCGGGATTTTCGGGTGAAGTTGAGGCTATGGTGGGCGGTAGAGGACTTGAACCTCTGACCCCCTGCGTGTAAAGCAGGTGCTCTAACCAACTGAGCTAACCGCCCGAAATGGCGCGCTTGGCGGGGTTCGAACCCACGACCTCTGCCTCCGCAGGGCAGCGCTCTATCCAGCTGAGCTACAAGCGCTTATCTGGTGCCGAAGGAGAGATTTGAACTCTCACGCCCGTAAGGACACTACGCCCTGAACGTAGCGCGTCTGCCATTCCGCCACTTCGGCATCAACTATTAATTGTAACAACTTGAATGGGGCTTTTCAAGATTTCAACCGAAAAAGAGGGCGGATTGTTAAATTCCACCCTCTTGATTTATCAGGATTGTTATAACCTATGGCCAGTAAAGCTTTTCGGCTTCTTTTTTGAGTCCGGCGCGGAAGTCCGGGTGGGCGATGCCGATGAGGTCATCAGCCCTCTGCCGCTGGGTCTTACCTTTGAGATGAGCGATGCCGTACTCGGTGATAACGTAATCGCTGATGGTGCGCGGCACGGTAACAACTGTTCCCTCGGCCAGCATCGGGGTGATACGGGAAATCTTCTTATCGCCGCTGCCGGCAGTGGACGTCATCACGGTAATGCTGCGGCCGCCCTTGCTGAGGAAAGCGCCGATGGCGAATGAAGTCTGACCTCCGGCGCCGCTGATAACCCGCGGCCCGATGGACTCGGCGGCAATCTGTCCGGCAAAGTCAACGCTGACAGCGCTGTTAATCGCCACCATGTTGTCGTGCTGGGCGATTACCCTCACATCGAGGCAGTACTCGGCGCTGTGGAGTTCGAAAGCCGGGTTCATATTCACGAAGTCCATGTCTTCTTTAGAACCACCGCCGCAGGCAGTAGCCACGGCTTTATTGGGATTGAGTGTCTTGTGTTTGCCGGTGAAAACTCCCTCTCTTATCAGGGGGATAATGCCCCGGGGAGTCGTCTCGGAATGCCAGCCGAGGTCTACCTTGTTATCGAAGGTGCCGAGTCGACAGCAGGCCTCGCTGGTGCCGCCGACGCCCACTTGGACGGTATCGCCGTCCTTGACCAGGGTAGACACGTAGTCGACAATCGTTTTTTCCTCCTGGCTGGCTTCCGCCTGGCGCCGGCCGAGGAGGTCCGTCCCGCCCGGTGCCTTGCCGGACGGCGTATGCTCCACAAAGTAATCTATTTCGGATACGTGAATATAATTATCGCCGTAGGTGCGTATAAGGTTCTTATTGACCTCAGCCATGGCGATTTTAGCGTTGCGGATTTCTGTTTTTTTCGTCCAGACCGAAGCCCCGAAGCTGCAGTAGCCGTGTTCGTCCGGCGGTGAAAGCTCCACCATGACCACGTCGGCGGGGCCGCGTTCTTCCTCGTGGAAGATGAAGCCGAGGCCGCCGATGGCTAAATCACAGCGCCTTTCGGCGATTATCTGGCGGACGATTGGCAGGGGGAAACCGACTTCTATCTTAAAAGACATCTCAAAGACGGGGTCGTACCAGCCGAAGTCCCGCCCGGGCGTGCGTAGCGAGAGCAGTACGTCCTCCACTTCTCCCAGTCGCCCGGCCAGGGCCAGTCCCAGTGCCTGGGGCTCGTTACCCTGCACGAAGCAGACGCGGTCACCGGATTTGATAACGCTGACGGCTTCTTCCGGGGTTACCAGCTTTTTCTCGTATTCTTCTTGCCAGCTCATATAAAGCTCCTCCCTTATTAGATTATCCGTAAGAGGATTGGGGGGATCTATCCCCAAATAAAACTCGGGGAGGGGAGACTGAATGTGTCTCGCATCCCCTCCCCGAATCTATCTGTTCGGATTTTATTATTCGGTTTAGTACCTCACGGCCGAGCAACGGCAGGTCAGGCAGCGCCTGGCCTCGGTAACGCAGGTTTCTTTATCGGCAAAGCCGAGATTAATTTCTTTAAAATTGCTCTTCCGCTTGGCGGCAGCCACCGACTCTACCGGGCAGCGTTCCTCTTTCTTGTATTCCCTCAGGTGGAACTGGAAGGCCGGCTCTTCGATGTCGGCGACGGTAGCCTTGGGTGGTTCGGGTGGCAGGTCGACGCCGCGGAGATAGCAATCGATGGCTACGGCGGCGTTCTTGCCGTCGGCGATGGCCTCAATCATGAGACCCTGGCCGCGGGCCACGTCACCACCGGCGTAAATGCCGGCCACGTTGGTGGCCATACTGCGTTCGGCGGTGGCAATCGAGCCACGCCTGGTGGTCTTGACCTTGCTATCGCCCATGAAGGAGAGGTCGACTCTCTGGCCGATGGCGGTAATCACCATGTCGGCATCGATTGTCTTGGTCTTCTTCTCATCGTAAACCGGGGCGAAAGCGCCGGCTTTATTATAGCAGGAAACGCATTGCTTGAGCTCAACACCCTTGATTTTACCACCGCTGACGACCAGCTTCTTGGGACCCCAGCTCATGTCGACATTGATGCCTTCTTCCATGGCCTGTTTGATTTCATCTTCCTGGGCCGGCATCTCTTCGGCACTGCATTCGAGGCAGATGACCTGGACACTGCCGGCGCCGAGGCGCGCAGCACAGGTAGCGACATCCATGGCAACGCTGCCGCCGCCAACGACGACGACCTTCTTACCGACGGCCGGTTTCTTGCCGGTATTGACATCTTTCAGGAAGGAAAGCGCCTGGAGAACGCCGGAGGCGTCTTCGCCTTCGACATTGAGTTTGGCGCTGTTCTGCGAACCGGCAGCAATAAATACGGCGGCATAACCCTGTTTCTTGAGGTCCTCAGGATTCTTCACCGCTTTGTTGGTCTTGATTTCCACGCCCATCTTCTTGATGGCATTGATTTCCCAATCGACGACTTTCTTGGGGAGACGGTGCTCTGGTACGCCGAGGGACATCATGCCGCCGGCGACGGGAGCCGCTTCAAATACGGTTACGGCGTAGCCTTTCTTTATCAGGAAGTAGGCGGCGGTCAGTCCGGCCGGGCCGGAACCGACGACGGCTACTTTTTCTTTCCTGGTGATGGGCAGGTTTTCCGGGAGGGCCTGTTTCTTGAGGTAATCTGGTAGGCCGTCCTTCATCACGGAATCGGCGACGAAACGCTTGATATCGTTGATAGCGATGGGGTCATCAAGCTCACTGCGGTTACATTCGGTCTCACAGGGGTGCGGGCACACGCGACCGATAACACCCGGGAAAGGAAGCTGCTGCTTCAGGCGGCGGTAAGATTCACCTATCTGTCCACGCGAAGCCATCAGCACGTAAGCATTGACATCTATGCTGGCCGGGCAGGTATCCTGGCACGGCGGCATGAATGGCTCGGGCAGCGGCCGGAGGGTGAGAGCGTTAGCTGCAGAAGAATATTTCGGGTCGTACTTCTCGCGACCGATGTTGGGGTTGACCGCGCAGCGGATAGCCAGGCCGCGGTTGAAACGGGCCAGGCATACGTTGCAGCGTAAACAGCGGGTGACCTCGTCGAGCTTGCCCTCTTCCCATTTACGCGGGGTCTGCTGGTCGGCGACCAGCTGGCGGCCCATGGTAATCATGTCGGCCCAGCCGTTCTGGAGTACTTCCTCCGCCTGGTACGGGTCGTGCTGTCCGGGAACGATTAGAGGAATCTTCAGCTCTTTCGAGAAATTTTTAGCATGTGCTATGAAGCAGGATGCGTCCTGCGGGAAGAACCATTTGCGGCCTTCGTAGGAACCATCCGAGAGGTGAATATAGGTAGCGCCGAGTTCTTCGCACCACTTGGCTATCTGTATCAGTTCTTCCTCGTGGATAGCGCCGGGCATATGCTCGTCACCGCTGAGGCGGATACCCAGGGGGAAATCCGGCCCGACTCTTCTCCGCGAAGCGACCAGGAGGTTGCGGAGGAAGCGGAAACGGTTCTCCAGCGAGCCGCCGTAAAGGTCGTTACGCTGGTTGGAACGCGGTGAGAGGAATTCGTGGATAAGATAGCCGTGCGGGCTGTGGAATTCTACGGCGTCGAAGCCGCAAATCCGGGCGCCGGCAACGGCATCGGGGAAAGTCCTCTCCATATATTCGATATCTTCTATGGTAAGTACCCGTGGTACGGTGGTACCGCCGAGTGTCTGGGCCTTGGTCTCATAGCCGCGGGGCATAATCCTATCTTCGTAGTCCTGCGGCCTTTCGGAAGGTATGGCCGACGGCGCCGCCGGTACTTCACCGGAGAGACGGCCGGAGCCTTGCCGGCCGAAACTGGGTGTAATCTGGATGAAAGCCCGGGCACCCATCTGCTTCATGGCTTCGGCTAGGTTGGACATGCCTTCGTAGTAGGCACGACCACTGATGCGGGGATTACCGAAACTGGTGGTCTTGGCTCCCCAGTCGGTCGCGAAGGTACATTCGATAGTAATAAAACCGGCGCCGCCTTCACACCGGGCGGCGTAAGAGTACAAGCACTCTTCGGTGATGTACCCGTTTATATCAGCGCCACCGGTTGTGGTACACGAACCGCCGATTCTGTTCTTGACTTCCAGTGAGCCAAGTTTAATAGGCGAGAATAATTTTGGAAATTCAGCGTGCATATTTCTCCTTTCCTTTTATATTAGTCCTTATTTAGTTCTACGCTTGGAAGTGTCGATATCGAGTATTCTACCCAGGTTCTCACCGAAAATCATGCTTTTAACTTCGTCGGTTACCGGGGCGAATCCGTAGCCTTTTTGCAGGTCTTCCGGCATCTCGAACGTTCTGAGGCCTATAGTCGATTCCCGGAAAAGTCCGCCGGGGCCATAGAAATCAGTTCCCCAGACGATACGTTCCGGGCCGGCGAACTGAATCGCCTCGCCGATGATTTCGGCCAGCCGCCGGGATGCCGCTCTGTACCAGGGCATAAGCAGGCTTAAGCTGATGTATACGTTAGGGTGAGTTAAAGCTACCATGTTCAGGTCATGGCAGAGCGGCCAGCCGGCATGGAAAGCGATGACTTTCAAGTCGTAGAAGTCGTTCACGACGTCATCCAGCAGGACCGGCAGGCAGTATTTAGCCTTGCCCGGGGGACACCAGCTCCAGCCGGTGTGGATAGAGACAATAACTCCAAGTTCTTCGCATCTCTTGTAGAAAGGCCATATCCTCTCGTCGTTGATGTAGGTGTCTTCCGGCGGATAGAACTTGAATATCTTGCAGCCTCTTTCCTGAGCCAGGTAGTCCAACTCCCAGAGAACTTCTTTCATGCCCCTCTTGATCATAGGACCCACATGAGGCTGGACGATTAATCTATCCGGGTACTTTTCCGCGGCGGCCAGGAGGTAGCCGTTAGTCGACCACTTCGTGGTATAGCCGGTGGTGTCCATCATTGATTCGGGGAGGACGCAGGCCATGTCCACGCCGTAGCGGTCCAGGTAGACAATCAGTTTGTCGTCTTCGGGCATATCCGATTTTTCAGCTTTGGTTACAGGCGGTTCTTTCCAGTCTTTGGTAACATGGTGGGGAACGGCGTTGAAAGCGCGGGCGGTTTCCGCTGTGCCGTACACCCACTTCCTGTATTCGGGGAAGTAGTTAAAGTATTTCTTGTTCGCTTCGCCGCTAAGATGGCATTCGACATCTATCTTAAAATAGTCGTCTTTTTCAAATTCAGGGTATTTTGCCATACTAATATCTCCTTATGCAGGATTGTTGGCTATTTACTTCTTTTTCTCCGGGCGGTAGCTCTTGAAGTATTTGGTCCGGTTAAGGCGCTCCTCGTACTTTTCGTGCATCTTGTGGAATGCTTCTCTTTCACCCATGCTCTCGCGGTCGCGGATGAACATAAGCTCTCGCTCATCCTCGCTGTACTTGAGGTTGGTGCTGAAGGTGTGGTAGAGGATGACCTCTTTGAGGTTGGTCAGTCCCAGCCGGTCCAGCATATGGCGGCGGGCGAACTTGCCCATAACCACGCAGTCGCGCGGCAACAGGGAGATAGCGGCGGCCAGGTTATGTACCTCGGCTTCCAGGTCCTCTTCGGGGACGGACTTGGTAACATAACCGGCTTCCTCCGCTTCCTGTCCGCTGATGGTGCGGCCGGTCAGCAGGATTTCCTCGACCTTCTTGGTGTGGCCCATGACCAGTTCGAGAGGCAGAGTGGGCAGACCGCCGAAGGCCAGGCGCTGTCCCATCTGGGAGAACTTGGCGTTGTCGGCACAGACGATGATATCGGCAGCCTTGGTGATGTACAGTCCGGCTTCGATTGCCCAGCCGTGGACCTGTACCATGACAACCTTGTTGCAATCCAGGATAGCCTGCGGGAAGCCGTAAAGTTGGTCCTGGTCGGTCTGGAGCCTGATTCTCTGGCTGGGTTTAACGCCTTTAGCGCCGCCGTAAACGCGGTAGACCATGGATAGGTCAAACCCGGCGCAGAAGTTCCGGCCGGCACCCTTGAAGATGACCACGTTGCAGTCATCATCGTGGTTGATTTCCCACATGGCTTTCTTGATATCTCCGGTCATGTAGTCTTCACCGATGCTGATACTGTTGTTCTTATCCGGCCGGTTCAAGGTGAGGTAGGTGATTTTAGGGTATTCTTTGTCTTTCTCTAACAGAATGCTTTCGAATTTTGGATAAGCCATTTATTTTCCTCCAGTTTATTTAATCTTTCGAGGGATTGGACGTGAGTATGAAACCAATCGTTCCTAATCGGTAGAAATTTTAGTGCAATGGGAAAGATGGTGGTATAGCTGCCGGAACTCCTCAGCTACTGTCAAATCCGTAAATCGGCTGAGGTAGCGTACCAAGTTCTGGTGTTATAGAGAATGCTTTTCTTCTTCCTTTAAGCAATCCCATTTTTTACTATTGCCTCAACACCTGGTTGATTTGGTAGCCTTTCTTGAAGATGGAGATGTGAAGTTCTATTCACGCATTAATTAAATAGGAAACTATGCCATACTAGTTTACGGTAATTAGGGGTAAAATGTCAAACCCCGACGTACTTTTTCGGAAAGGTACGGCGGTTTACGTATCCGGCGACTTGTTGAAAATCGTCAGCATAGCTTCCATTAATTGGGTGGGAAGCTGCTCGACCTTCCCGGCTAACCGGGCCAGGAGATATATCTTGGCGGTTTTTTCAATAAGTTCACCGGCGGTAAAGGCGTCACGCATGGTCTGCCCGATGCCGACAGCGCCGTGGTTCGGCAGTAATACGGCGTTCCTGTTTTCTAATGCCGCCAGGACGTAGTTTATCTGTTCCCGGCTGCCAGAGACAGCCTGTTTGGCCAGTTTGATTTCACCGCCGAGAAAGGCAACCTGGTCTTCCATGATGGGGGGAATATCCATCCCGGCGACGGATAGCGCGCTGGCAAATACCGAATGCGTGTGAATGACGGCGTTAACTTTTTCCCTGGCCTGATAGATGGCGATGTGCAGTCTGGTTTCGGTTGAAGGAGTCAGATTTCCCTCGACCGTTTGCCCCCGGAAATCGACGACCTGTATGTCCTCGATTTTCATAGAATTGTAATATAGAGAACCGGGAGTTATGGCAATCAATTGCCTTTCATCGTCAGCCGGCAGACGCAGGCTGATATTCCCGGAAGTACCGACGACAAGTCCTTTAGCCAGCAGTTCCGCGGCCGCTTCCAGTACCTGTTTTTTCTCCTCAATCCATCGGCTCATTTTTTAAGGGTATCCACCCAGCTAATTCTATTATAATATGTCTCTGGAGTTCAATAATTTCGTCCCGGGCTGATTGACCCGGAAGGGGAAAAATGATAGAATAGTTCACAATCATAACCATTAACTTTATGAACTATAAAGGATTCGGAGCTGTTGATGAAAAAAGATTTACTGGATATCGTTATCGGGGATTTACTGGCCGTGCCGCCGTTAATCAGGCGCGGTATCAATCGGAAAGTGATTAAAGCGGCTTTTGCTAAGGTCGGCGAAGATATCTCTGTTCCCCACTTTGAAATAATGAGATTGCTCCAGGAGACCGGCACGCAGCATATCGCCGAAATAGGGGAAAAACTGCTGATACCTAAATCACAGATGACACCCCTGATAGACAGATTGGTAGGTTTGCAGATAGTGGAAAGGCAAACGGATGAAACGGACCGGCGCCTTACAAATATCGTTCTTACGGATAAAGGTAAAGCCATTTTAAAGGAAAAAGACCGGACATTGAGGGTTAATTTCCGGGTCAAGCTTTCTCACCTGACGGATGACGAATTGAAAGAACTCTCGATATCGCTGCGGAAATTAAGAGTTATCCTTTCTAAAATATAATTATCGCTGGAATATTCATGAATAATCAGGAACAACTGGTCACCTATCAAAGTCACCTGCCCCAAAAGCAGGTAATCACGGCTCTGGGTGGGACGATGCTGTCGATGTTCCTCGGCTCGATATTCATGACGATTACCGCCACCGCCATGCCGATCATCATCACCGACCTCGGCGGTTTCAGCCAGTATACCTGGGTTTTTACGTCGTATATTCTGGCCGAGACGATAGCCCTGCCGCTGACCGGAAAATTGTCCGATATGTACGGTCGTAAATGGTTGTTCATCATCGGCATGTCTCTGTTCGTGGTGGGTTCTTTCTTCTGCGGCATCAGCAACAGCATGATGGAGCTGATTATTTACCGGGCGTTACAGGGTCTGGGTTTCGGCGTTATGTCCGCCCTGGGTTTTATCGTCGTCGCCGATTTATTTGCCCCCGAGGAACGCGGTAAATATATGGGATTTATGGCGGGTGTTTTCGGTCTTTCCACTATCATCGGTCCGACCCTGGGCGGGATTTTAACGGATAACCTCGGCTGGCGCTGGTGCTTTTTTATCACCATTCCCCTGGGTTTAATCATTATAATCCTGTTTATTTTCCTTTTCCCGCAGATCAAGGTAAGCCACGAGAAGCATAAACTCGATTACCCCGGCGCCATCGCCATGACATTATTCCTGGTGCCGCTGGTGCTGGCCTTGACCTGGGGCGGCGTCGACTACGCCTGGATCTCCCCGGTTATCCTGGGCATGTTCGGTTTTACGGCGGTGATGTTTATTATTTTCCTATTCATCGAAAAACAGGTGGAGGAACCCATCGTGCCGCTGGCGCTTTTTAATAACCGGGTGATGAGTATATCTGCGGCGGTAGGATTCCTCATGGGAGCATCCTTCTTCCCCGTAATTACGTTCATCCCGCTCTATTTCCAGGGCGTACTGGGTTCGACAGCAACGGCCAGCGGCGGCTTTCTCACCCCGATGATGCTGGCAGCCTCGCTGGGCAGTTTCGCCAGTGGACAGCTTCTTTCCCGGGCGGGGGGACATTACCGCTTGCAGAGCAATATCGGTTTCGTACTTACCGCCGTGGGATTTGTCCTTTTATCTATGATGACGCCGGAGACCAGCTACGGCGTGGCTATATTTAATATTATTTTAGTTGGTCTCGGCAGCGGGTTGGTGATGCCGGTGCACACCCTGGCGGTGCAGAATACCGTCCCTTACAAAATCATGGGCTCGGCTACTTCCATGATAACCCTGCTACGGCCGCTCGGCGGTGTCTTCGGGATGGCTGTCGTCGGCTCCATTCTTAACAACCGTTTCGCTTCCAGTTTCATGAGTAATCTTTCCGATAGAGTCCGGGAGGTATTATCACCGGAAGTATTGAATTCGATTGTCGATAATCCTCAAGCCCTGGTCAATACCGAAGCGAGTATGAATCTCGAGGAGATGTTCTCCGGGCTGGGCGCCGAGGGCCCCGAGCTGTTCAACCAGCTGATTCATACCCTGCAGAATGCTCTTAATTCGGCGTTAACGCAGGTCTTTTTTGTATTTCTATTTGTAACGATAGCGGCTCTGATTATAAACATGTTCCTGAAGGGAATACCGCAGTATCGCCGGAGGCAGGACTAACGGTACCGTTATAAATTCAGATATTCGTCGTAAGGCCAGGCGGAAAGACTGCCCTCCATGAATTTCACGTTTTTGTAACCGGCGCCTTCGAGTATCCGTTGTGTCTGGTAGGCCCGGACGCTGGTGTGGCAGAAAATCGTGATATCGTCATCAGTGGAGAGTTCGCCGAGTCTCTTTCTAATCTCTGGCAAAGGCAGCAGCCGGGATTGTTCAACATCAAAGTGCAGCATCTTCCATTCGTCCTCTTCACGGACATCCAGCAGGACGAAATTGTCACCGTTGTCCAGTTTAGCCTTAACTTCCATCGGCGTTAGGGTCTTGGCCAGTCCGTCCTGCTTGTTGCGTATTACGTTGGCGGCATTGTGCAGCGGGTCCATGGCGCTGTTGTAGGGGGGCGCGTAGGCAAGGTCCAGATTGGCCAGGTCCTCAGCTTTGCACCCGAAGGTCAAAGCGGTTGTCATAACGTCGATTCTTTTAGCGACTTCACCCGGTCCGACTACCTGTGCGCCGAGGAGCTTGTTGCCGGATTTTTCAGCCACAAGTTTAACCAGGATTTGCTTACCCCCGGGGTAATAGTCAGCGTATTCCGGCCCCGGCACCAGTGTTGTTATCGTCTCGTAGCTAGCCTGCCGGGCTTCCGTCTCGGTAAGTCCCGTCCGTCCCGCGTTATGTTCGAACATTTTTACCACGGCGGTACCCAGTACGCCCGGGAAGGTATCGGTGCCGCCGGTAAGATTGGTGCCGATAATCCGGCCGTGTTTGTTGGCGGTAGAACCCATCGGGACGAGCACTTTTTCACCGGTAATGAGGTGGGTATTTTCCACGCAGTCGCCGCCGGCGTAGATATCAGGGTCGCTGGTTTGCAGGTACTCATTAACAGCGATACCGCCGGTTTTCCCGATAGTAAGACCGGCATCACGGGCCAGGCTGACGTTGGGCCTTACCCCGAGCGACAGCAGCACCATCCCGGCGGCTACCTCGCCGTTTTCCAGGATTACTTTGCGCACTTTTCCTTCATTATTACCTTCGAGTCCAGTAACGCGCTGCCCGAAGAGCATTCGAACGCCGTGGTCTTCCAGGTGTTTCTGGACATAGGCCGCTACTTCGAAGTCGAGTAGTTTCGGCAGCATCCAGTCGAGGGCCTCAATCACGGTAACGTTTAATCCGAGAGCGGTAAAACACTCCACCATTTCCATGCCGATAAGCCCCGCCCCGACGATGGCCACATCTTTGGTATCGAGTTGTGAAATGTAGTCGCGGATAGCGTCGGCATCCGGAATGCCCGTTAGCGTAAAGACGCCGCCGAGGTCTTTGCCCTCCCAGTCGGGTACTATCGGGGTAGTCCCTGTAGTGATTACCAGCTTATCGTAGGCGACTGTCCCCTTGCCACTGCCGGCGAGATTTTGTGTTTCTATCGTGTGAGATTTCCTATCTATATTAACAGCCCGGGTCTGATTCAACACTTCCATATCGAAAACACCACGGAAATAATCGACGTCCCGGGCGACCATGGCACTATTGTCCTTGATAACCCCGGATATATAGTAGGGCAGGCCGCAGGTAGCGGTGGATAGATTATCCTTCTGCTCGATGAGGGTGATTTTCGCCGTAGGGTCACAGCGCCGTGCCCTGGCGGCGGCCTTGGGCCCGCAGGCCGTCCCCCCGATGATGACGATATGGTTTTGATTGGGCATAGCTGTACCTCCGGTCATTTGTCTCTGTTCCTATTATAACTTGAAAACAGGTACGAAGTGAAAACCGACCGTGAGGTAAAAATGTGAATGCTAAAACCGGTTGGTCAGTAGCGGAATCCCCCGGAAAAAGTATCGGGTTTGAGGGGATGAAGCAGTTTTGCTATTATGAAGTAAGCTCCGTAACGCTACCAAGCTGAAAAATGGGAGGTGCCATGAGCAAGAATGAAGTGTATGATTGTCTGCTGGATTTGGTAAGGAAGAGACGTACTATCCGCCGGTTTAAGCCCGACCCCGTGCCAGACGGATACATCGAGAAAATCATCGAGGTGGCGCGCTGGGCCCCCTCCGGTTTCCACACGCAGCCCTGGGAATTCGTCGTCGTTAAGAAGAAGGAAGTGAAGGATGCCGTCGTGGCCGCTATAGACCGGCACAGCCCGCCTATTACTCGTACCGCCGGGGATAGCAGTGCGCCGACCTCCCCGCGGCGGAGCTTCCGTGACGCGCCGGTGTTCATATTCCTGCTGGCAGACTGGCGGGCCAAGGTTGGGCTGCCCGGTCATCCCCAGGAAAACAACGCACTGGTTACCGGCCTGTATAATTCCAGCCTCGCCAGCGCCTTCCTCTACCTGCACCTGGCGGCGGCATCCCTCGGGCTGGCTTCGCAGTGGTACACGGCCACATCCCGCCCGGAAACGGAACAGGCCATCAGGAACATCATCGGCATCCCTGAGCCTCTGACTATCTACGATATGATGGTACTCGGATATCCGGCCGCCCCGCCGAATCCCAAGGAAGTCAGGGACCTGGGCGAGATAATCCACTACGATGATTGCGGGCCCCGGGATTTCCGCACGGATGGGCAGGTCATCACCGACGCGGAAAAGACCTGGGACTGGTGCATGGGAGAACACTAATATAAAAGCATATTGGTATCATCCTGGGTTACAGCACTCGCTGCGTATGCATATGCATCTAACCGTGAATATTAGAAGGAGGAAACCAGATGACAGAATCAAAATTTGAAAAATACATCGTAAGAGACCTGTGGCACAAGACATACCCCACCGACTTCCATGCTGAGGTCACCAAACCGGTTATCGGTCTAAGGATGGATAAGATGGAAGGTTCCACCTATTTGCCCTTCGCGTTGTCCTGGGTGCCGATAACAGAAGCCTTTTTGATGGCGCCGGAACCTCATGTACACGACTGGGACGAGTTTCTCATGTTCATCGGTGGAGATACTACCAACCTGTTAGACCTGGGGGGTGAAGTCGAATTTTCTTTAGGTGATGATCCGGATAACATGGAAAAGTTCGTATTTACAACTTCCACAGCCGTTCATCTTACAAAAGGATTATGGCATTGCCCGCTCAATTTCAAGAGAGTAAACGATCCTGCCAAGCCAGTACTCTTCACGAACCTGATGTTTACAACTGACTATACCATGACAAGAGCAAAAGGCGATAAATAAAAGAAAAGGGAGTCCGTGAATTACGGACTCCCTCACAATTTACATAATATATTACACTACTTTTCCAGCGGTACGTCTCCCAGGTTGATGTCTTTTTCCGTGTTCAGGTCATCGAACTTTTTAGAGGCGAAGTCACTGGCCTCGATATCCAGGGAATAAACGCCCTCTTCCAAGTCCTCGAACCAGAAATCGCCGTAATTATCGGTAGTGACCGTCAGGTTCTTACCGTTGCCGCTGAGTTTGCAGCTGGCCCCGATGATAACCTCTTTTTCCACCGGGTCATATACAGTGCCGGCGATGAACTTCTTGGGGATATTCAAATAGTATACCCTGGGCTTATGGCCGAGTTCGGGTTTGAGCACCTCGGCCTTAGCAATCAGGTCTTTGAGGTCTTCTGCCTCGCCGAACTGAATGGCCTCGGTAGGGCAGGCATCGACACAGCGCGGGACGGTCCACTCGCCGCTGTCCAGCAGGTGGGCGCAGCCGGTGCATTTCTGGGCTATATTGAGGTCTTCGTTGAAGAAGATGGCGTTATAGGGGCAGGCGTCAACGCAGGCCTGGCAGCCGGTGCATTTCTCCGGGTCGATGATAACCAGTCCGTCGTCCCGCTTATAGATAACGCCTTCAATCGGGCAGGCCGGTATGCAGGGCGCCTCATCACAGTGCATGCAGGGTATAGGGATGTAATGCATCTTTACCTTGGGCACGGTGCCCCTGATATGCTCCGTCTGCCGCATCCAGAACTGGCCGGTATCCGGCTGGGGCTTGGCGTAAGGCGTCCAGTCGTTGCCGACATGTTCATCCTTGCAGACAATCTGGCAGCTGTAGCAGCCGTTGCACCTTCCAACGTCGATGACAAATGCTTTCATTAGTCCATACCTCCTTCAACCCAGGCGTTAAAACGCAGTCCGGCCGCCGGGTCGTATTCTCGCTGATAAGCAGCATCGTAGGCTTCGGGGTCCATCTTCCGCCATTCCTCGTGGTCTTTCTCGGTGACTTTCTGGACATCTACCAGGTAACCGCTGGTGGCCTGGCCGACGGCGTTCCGGGAGGAGACCCCGTAGGGGGCGATAGTGTTGATAGCGCCGCCGCGGTCTACCCAGCCGGGGACCAGCGGGTCGTGACGGGCGCCGTGGTCGACGTAAGCAACTCCGGGCATCAATCTTTCCCAGACGCGGGCGCCGCAAAGGACAATACCCCGTTCGTTGAATACCTTAACGATATCGCTGTCCCTGATACCCCTCTTCCCGGCGTCACTGGGATGAAGCCAGACGGGCTCATATTTATAACCGTCCACTCCGGTGACCTTGCAAGTGGGGGCTTCACGCGTCCAGGTGATATCGTCGCCCTGGGCATGGGTGCGCCACCGTCCGTGATTGGACATGCACAGTAATGGGAACATGGCGGCCCTTTCGCTGGATATCCTCTCGTCGTGGGTCTCGCTTTTCTCAATCCACTTGGGAATCGGCGGCCTTTCCTTATCATCCGGGAAGTGCTCCGCCAGCCTGGCTGAGTAAAACTCCAGCTTCCCGGTGGGGGTGGGCAGGGGATTCTTCTCCGGGTCGTCGAAAAACTTACGGAAGCCCGGTGAATCGTTTTCCCAGTCCTTGGCGGCCGGGAAAACGAAATATTTCTTATCGAGGAAATCTTCCCAGGAGATAAGGTAGTCTATTTCCATATCGCTAAAGACCTCTTTCTGCAGGTCACGAGTGGTCTTATTTTCGCTGAACTTATCGCCGTAATCCAGTTTTTTGGCGATTTCCAGCACGACTTCGTAGTCACTCTTGGATTCGCCGACCGGCTGGGTAGCCTGCTCCATGATGGCGATGCTGTGGAAGTTAACGCCCTGCCGGACGTTGGTGACAATATCCTCGACCTCAAGGGTGGTGTTGGAGGGCAGGATAACATCGGCTACCAGGCAGTCGTTCTCCAGCCAGGGGTGTTGGGCAACCACGGTCTCAATCTTGGGATTTCGGAAAGCCTCGATGGTCCAGTTGCCGTGGTTCCAGCAAGTGATGCGGCAAGGGGTATCCGTCCATATCATGTGTATCTCGGTACCGCCCTCTTCTTTCGGTATCGGATAGGTATATTTCTTGAACTGGTCCTCGGTGGGTGTTTCGATAGCGCCGCTGCCGTAGAAGGTCAGTGGGGGGTCGTCGATGGCCTGCTGTATCCAGGTCTTGGGGATAAGCTGCTTACCCCAGGCGCGGATAGTGGTGGCTACCGGCTTGGTGATGCGCTCAGAAAGCTCGGGGTTGAAGAACCGGGTGCTGCGCAGTCCCTCGGCTCTCGGCATGCCGGTATAGGTTATCTGGCTCTGGTGGACGCCGGGTCCGCCAAGTCCCTGCATGCCCAGCAGGATGCATTCCAGCCGGCCGGGCTCGTGGGAGAAGGGACCGCGTACATAAGAGCCGCCGAAGTAATGGGCGATGGAGACTATCTTCTTAGCCCAATCCCTGGCTAAGGCTTTAATCGTCCATTCCGGCACGCCGCATTTCCGGGAGGCCCATTCCGGTGTCTTGGGGATGCCGTCTTCCTTGCCGAGGACATAGTCTTCGACCTTTTCCATACCGACGGCGTGGGTGGCTACATATTCTCTATTATAAGTACCTTCGGTGACCCACATATAGATGATAGCCAGCTGCAGGGCGGCGTCGGTATTCGGTAAAATCGGTATCCATTTATCGGCGTGGACGGCGGCACCGTAATTAAGGTCGGGGCAGATGTAAACCTGCTTGATGCCGACCTCCGTCCAGAAGTAGCAGAGGCGGGTGGCGCATTGCCCGGTGAAGCCCCAGGGGGTTGTCTCCGGGTCGCCGCCCCAGAAAAGGACCATATCGCAGTTCTCGGTCATATCCTTCACGATGTTATCGGCGGGGTTGTACATGCCCTGGATACCCTGCCCCCAGACGTGTTTGGAGCCCCAGTACCAGCCTTCCCAGCTGTCGGGATTCCTCACCTGCTGGGTGAAGCCGCCCATCATATCGAAAAGCCGGCCGGAGTGGCCGTGTGGGGTATTGATGGTCTTGCATTCGCCGTGGCCGTCGCCCTGTACCAGGATGGCCAGCGGACCGTACTCTTTGTGGACTCTCTTCACCTCGTCGGCCAGCAAATCGGAGGCTTCCTCCCAGGAAATCCTCTTGTACTTGCTCTTGCCGCGGTTCTGGGGATTTCTCTCGCCGTTGGGGTCCCAGTCAACGCGTTTCAGGGGGTACTTGATGCGGTTGGGTGAGAAAGTCCTCTTTTTATAGGCCAGTGAAAACGGTCCCGGGACGGATTTCATCAGGGGTTTGTAATCTTTGCCGTCACGGGTGATTTTCCAGGGACGGAAAGATTCCGGGTCGTACTTCCAATCATAATGGAAGGGTCTGATTCTCACTACCTTGCCGTCTTTCACGTCAACGGCACATTCTCCGCCGCCGCCGAGCAGACCACCGAGAGCCAAGGCCTTGATTACCGTTTTATCCGGTTTCACGTCCACTTTCTTGCCTTCTCCGTCAGACATAGCATTAATTCTCCTTAAAAGTAATCGATTGCGCAGATATGTACAATATTTTACGCCTTTTGCGTAATGGATTGATGCGGTATTTCGATTCTGATCGGAAATTTAGTAAAAAATTCGGTTGATTTTATGCAACCCCTAAAAAAATCTACTATAGTCGGCTTCTCCTTGTCAAGTTCATACCACGTTTCCAGGGAGTGAACCGCCGACCGGATTTCCAAACCGGCGGTTGGAAAAATCCGATGGAAAGCAGAGAAGAGTCAACCGCGTTGTTCCCCGGTTCTTGTGACCTTTTTGATAAAACTACGCCGTATATTGTGACGTCCTTTTGAGGTGATATTTCTACACTTACCAGCGTAGAGGGGAAAAAATGACCGGAGAAAAAAGTAATACCAGCATCTCTTATAAGAGAGGAGGAATATTGCCGGGCGTGCGTTATCCGATGATTCAATCGGAGGATGACCGGGTCTGGACGAAGTACTGCGGTTTTCTGGACCTTAGCCTGCAGCAATTCATGTCAATCCAGGAGTCGCTGTTATTACAGCAGATAGCCCATATAACCAATTGTTCTCTGGGGAACAGACTGCTGGGTAAAAGGACGCCGATTACTCTTGACGAGTTCAGGCAGGTCGTGCCGGTGAGCACTTACCAAGATTATCTGCCGGAACTGGACCCGGGTGATGAGACCGCATTGCCGGAAAAACCGTATGTCTGGGCTAGTACGTCGGGCAGCGGCGGCGTACGCCGTCACGTTCCCATAACCTACGAAGCCTACAACCGCGCGCTGGACAATCTGATGTCGGTCCTTATTCTGGCCTG
The DNA here is from genome assembly GCA_034430375.1 of Dehalococcoidales bacterium. Taxonomy (GTDB): domain Bacteria; phylum Chloroflexota; class Dehalococcoidia; order Dehalococcoidales; family RBG-16-60-22; genus W425. Next base: position 38 of record DAOUER010000071.1, on the reverse strand, counting down.
CGCCAGCGAAAGAGGGGAGAGTTCGATTATGGAAGGCG